>NZ_JAMYRO010000003.1:0-327494 GCF_040321495.1 Mesorhizobium sp. M0408
CCTACCATCTCCACCCGTCGCGGGCCCCCCCCTATTGCACCAACATGGCGGGGCCCGCCCTTGCCGCGGGCACCCCCGCCAAAACCCCACCCCCCCCCCCGGGGCCGGCGCGCGCTTCTCTGTCGGCCTGTGCGCAGCTTAGCGCATGATCATGCGCTGTTTCTCGCGATTTTGCGCATAGCTGGCCTTGTCATAGGGGGCCTGCGCCTCAAGCTGCTCCTTGGTGAAGTTCGTGTAGAGATAGCGCTTGCCGTTCTTGTCGGTCATGAATTTCAGGTTGTCCATGCCGACCGCCACCTCCTTCTCGCCGATGCCAAGGAAGCCGCCGACGTCGATGATGACTGCGTCGACCTTCTTGTCGCCGCCCAGCACGATATCGCCGATCTCGCCGACGTTGACATCGTTGGCGCCGTAAACGGTTGTTCCAACCAGATCCTCGGCCCGGATTTCGCCGATCGGCATTTCGGTTAGCGTCGACTTGTCGATCGACCCGGTCTTGGTCTGGTCGGCCGTGGAATTAGCCGGAGGCGCCGCTGCCGGAGCATTTTGAGCCGTCTTACTGGCCTGGTCAGTGTTGTTGGTCGTCGCAGTGTTATCGGTCGTGGCAGTGTTGCTGGCCGTCACGGTAGGCGTGACGACGGCTGGCGCATTAGCCGCAGCATCGTTCGACGCTGTGGTCGCCGGGGCCGGATCATAGGGCTTGCGGTCGAAATCCGGCTGCGCCGTCAGCTCTTCCCTGGTGGTTTGGGCAACCAGCCAGCGATCGCCGTTCCTCTCGGCCCACTGCGCCTTGTCGAAGTCATAGGCGACGTTCTTTTCACCTATGCCGAGGAAGCCGCCGACACCGATGACCAGCGATTGAGCCTTGGCTTCCTTGTTGATGACGATGTCGTTTACGTCGCCGATGTTCTGGGCGTCGTCGCCGGTACCGTTGTAGACGGTCTCGCCGATGATATTGGTGGCAAGATTGCCTTCCGCGCGCTTCACGACCGGAGCGGGGTTGTTACCGGCCGGCGCCGCCGGGGCGTTCTGCGCCGTATCGGTGGAGGTCGACGGAGCGGCAGGAGCCGTAGCCGTGGTGTCTGTCGCTGCAGGCGCCGGATCATAGGGCTTGCGGTCGAAATCCGGATGACCCGTCAGCTCATCCTTCGTCGTTTGCGCTATCAGCCAGCGATCGCCATTTCTTTCGGCCCATTGCATCTTGCTGTAGTCGAAGGCGACGTTCTTGGTCCCAATGCCGAGGAACCCGCCGACGCCGATGACGATGGATTTTACCTGGCCGCGTTCGTCGAAGACGACATCGGTGACCTTGCCGATATTCTCTGCATTGTCGCCGGTGCCGTTATAAACCGACTCGCCGATGATATTGGTGACAAGGCTGCCCTCGGCGCGTTGCACCGGAGCGGCTGGAGCGGAATTCTCTACGGCGGGTGCTTGCGCCGGCGCCGGGGTCGTCGCCGATTGCGCAAATGCACCCGTCGCAATCAATGTTGCGACTGCTGTCGTGGTTAAAAGGGTGCGGATCATCTTAGTGTCTCCTCGTCGGTGATTTCGTGCACGCCGTGCCCGCATAGCGTCGCTGCGGGCGCAGCGTCTTCTGCATGTTCACAACGTTGTGACCACACTGTTGTTCCGAAAAAAGCCGTGGCGCACCCGGTGCCATGTCGAAGGTTCTCGGATTCGTCACGCTGGTCGAAAGGAACATTTTCTCGGCCGCCCCGTTCCACTCCCGGCTGGGACCCCGTCCCGGCCGGATAGGTGCTGGAAAAATGGAGCGGCCATGCGGTTTGCAGCGGTGCTGAACAAGGACGGCGGCACCCTGCGCACCATCGATCTTGAGGCCTTCGCCGGCCGGATCCGCGGTACGCTTGAGGCTGCTGGTCACTCGATCGATATCGACATCGCCGCCGGCAAGGATATCGTCGCCACGCTGGACGACATAGCTTCCAGGCGCGGCATCGACGTCGTGCTGGCGGGCGGCGGCGACGGCACCATCTCGGCCGCGGCAGCCCGTTTGATGAATGGGGAGAAGGCGCTTGCAATTCTGCCGGCTGGCACAATGAATCTTTTTGCGCGCGGCCTCGGCATTCCGCAGACCCTTGATGCGGCACTGAAATCGTTTGCCGACGGCGAGGTGATGGCGATTGACATTGCAACAGCCAACGGCCGGCCTTTCGTGCATCAATTCTCGATCGGCATGCACGCCAGGATGGTGCAACTGCGCCAGAAGATGGAATTCGGCTCGCGGTTGGGGAAGATGCGCGCCTCGGTGCGAGCCGCTTGGGCAACGATCAACAACCCGCCGGCCATGAACGTAACGCTGACGGTCGGTGAGGCCGAGATCAGAACGCGGATCACCGGCATCGGCATCACCAACAATCTGTTCGGCGAGGGCCACCTGCCCTATGCCGATAATCCGGCAGGCGGCGTGCTGGGCATCTATGTCACCGTGGCAAGGCGGCGCGGCGAGTTGATCAGGTTCCTCTTTGACGTCGCCCGTGGCAAATGGCGCGGTAACGAGCATGTCGAAATCCATCAGGCAAACCGCGCCGTTTTGACAATCCATTCGACGAACAGGAAAGTTCAGGCCGTCATGGACGGCGAACTGGTAAAGCTCGATCGCGAGACGACCGTCGAAATCCATCCGCGCGCGTTGAATGTTCTCGTCCCGGCGCGCGCCGCCGAGGCAAAGGTTGCCTGACGTGGGATGCGTGATGTGGGGTTGTGTGATGCAAACTGGCGCGAGCGATGGAGAGAACCTAGCCGCTGGGCGTGTTGCCCTGTTCGGTCTTCGGCGTCTCGATCATCCAGCCGTAGATTTCGGCGACGCCCCAGGCGATAAAAGCCAGCAACAGCGCGGCGATCAGGATACGAAGGACATGCCGACCCCGCCGCCCTTGACGGGCTTTGTTTTCAGGAATGGTTTTTGGCATTGTCTGGCTCCATATTTGGCGCCGGCAGGCGTAACTGGCGGGGCGTTGGCTGGTAACGGTCCCCCGCCGCGAAAGTTCCGGCTCTGCAAGGCGGCAGACGGGCCGGTTGGCCTGACCAATCAGCGGAGCCGGCCACCGGGGGCATAGTGGACGACAATAGCCAGAACACGCCGGGCCTGCCGGCCGATATTCGCCGTGTGGTGGGCGCCGCGGACCGTCTTGCCGTGCTGCACGGCCTCGACACGCTGGACGGGGCTGCCGACCCTGATTTCGATCGTATCGGCGGTCTTGCCGCTTCGGCGATGCAAACGTCTGTCGCACTGATCACGCTGGTCGATGCCGAGCGGCAGTGGTTCAAGTCCTGTATCGGCCTCGACGAGACCGAAACCGCAACCGAGACATCGTTCTGCGCCTATACCATCGCAGCCGGCAACGTGCCGATGGTGGTGGCCGACGCGGCGGCGGATCCGCGGTTCAAAGCCAATCCGCTGGTCACCGGCGAGCATCATATCCGCTTTTACGCAGGCGTGCCTATCGTAATCGACGGCGCGCTGATCGGCACGCTGTGCGTGCTCGACCGGAAGCCGCACGCACGTCCCTCCTCTGTCCAGCTCGACCAGCTGTCGGCGCTGGCCGGCCTTGCCGCCAGCCTGTTCACGCTGAAGGATGCAACCCGCAGTGCGGCGATTGCCAAGGCAGCACTGGTTCGAGAGGAAAAGCGGCGCGCCATCGCGCTCGACGCGGCTTCGCTTGCCAGCTGGGCATGGGATATCCGCAGCGATATGATCGACTGCGATGTCCTGCTGTCCGAATTGTTCAACCTGCCGAAGTCGAACAGGCTGAGGGCGCGCGACATCCTGACCGCCATCGACCCGCGCGACGTTCACCAGACCGAAACACGCTTTCGCGACGCGTTGACCGGCAGCGACGATTATTTTGGCGAATACCGTGTCAAAGGCCTCGATCCGCCGCGATGGATCGCAACGCGCGGCCGCGTCATAGAGCGCGACGGCGAGGGCAAGCCAACGCTGATCTTCGGCGTCAACTACGATATTACCGAACGCAAGCTTGGCGACGAACGTCAACGGCTGTTGCTGCGCGAGCTCAATCACCGCGTCAAGAACACTTTGGCAACCGTACAGGCGCTGGCGACGCAGACCGTTCGCCATGCCCGCCAGCCAAGCGAATTCCTCGAAGCCTTCAGCGCCAGGCTGCAGGCACTGGGCGTTGCGCACAGCCTGCTGTCGGACCGCGAGTGGCGCGGCATCGGCATCCGCGAGCTGGTGGAGATCGAGCTAAAGCCGTTCCAAGCCGCCGGACAATCGCGCATGGCGATCTCCGGCGCCGATGTCCTGCTGTCACCCGACCAGGCAGTCGGGCTCGGGCTGATCCTGCATGAACTGGCAAGCAACGCACTGCAATACGGGTCGCTCTCGGTTTCCTCCGGAAAGGTCGATCTCGATTGGAGGGTACAAGGCAGGAAGGGCGCACGGCGTCTGTTGCTGGCCTGGCGTGAAAGCGGCGGCCCGCGGGTTGCGCCGCCCAAACGCCATGGCTTCGGCTCGATCCTGATCCGCCGCAGCCTGGCCAAGGTCATTTCCAGCGAGGTGACCCATGAATTCCGGCCGGAAGGCGTGGTCGCCGAAATATCGATTCCGCTCGAAGATTTGTGACGCCAGCATTTTGCGACCGGCGCCAGAATCGTTTGCCCCGAACTATCCCTCCGAACTATTCCCGTTTGCCGATATCCGGATCATCGGAGCCGCGCTTCACGTTCTCGCGGTAGATAGCGTAGGCAGCGAGTGCTATCGCCGGGCCGAGAATCGCGCCCAGTCCGGCCTTCCCCGGGCCACCTTTGCCCTTGAGCAGCGCCGGCAGCACGGCGAGTACCGCAGTGATGCCGATAGCCTTCATGTCGGCGTTGCGTCGCTTCGCCCGGCGCCTGGCGCGCGAGCCGGCCGACATCCGGTAGACGAGCAGGATGAGACCGGCGATTGCCAGAAAGCCGATCCCGAAGCTCAGGGAAGCTGCCATCGGCCCATAGCGGGCCGCCGTCCAGATATAGGCCGCCCCGACGAGGAAGCCGAGGCCGCACAGCGCCGCGAGCGCTGCGATCGAATAGACAATCGCAGCGACGCGTGCGCGTTGCACCGCCGCAATGGTTTCGCCCGAGGCGAGGCCCGAGATCAGCGATGCAAGCATTCCCATGCGTGCAGAACTAACGGCGCGCGAGAAGAGCGAAGAGGAATCCGACGCCTGCGGCGATCGCCAGCGAAGTCACCGGTTTTTCGCGCATATGCGCTATCATCTGCGCCTCGATGTCCCTGGCGTTGCTGCGCAGGCTGTCGAAGGCTGCCTCGCCCTGGGTTCGCAACTGCTCGACGCTTTCGGCGGCGGCTCGCCGTGCTGCCCCGTAGCCATGTTCGCCAGTTTTGGCCAACAGCTTGGTAAGTTGGTCGATGTCGGCCTTCAATTGTGCGATGTCGGCCTCAATATCGGAATTCGTGCGGGCTTCGTTCGCGGCCTTTCCTGCGGCAGTCGCCATTGCTTCACTCTCCATGCTTTTGCTCGGTCGAAACGCCCGACAGACCCCAAGGTTCCGGCACGAACCTCTTCTAACCCTATCTCCGGCAGCGCGCGTTGCAAATGCCTTGCACGGGCCGAGGCCGACGCATCCGCGCCGGCACATCTTTTTTAAATGACAGCATGCCAAATACCGATCATGACTTCCCCCGTTTCACGTTAGAGACGCATTTAAGGAGATATTGCTGCGTGCGCGCATCACTTGACGGTTTGCGGATTCTTATCCTGGAAGATGAGTTCCTGATTGCCATGGATATCGAGCAGCTTTGCCGCGACTACGGCGCGCTCAATGTGGTCATCGCCCGTGAGCTGACTGAGATCGAACAGCAAGACGTTGCGGCGCAGTTCGATGTGGCCATCGTCGACCTCATGCTGAGCGGCGTTTCGACGCTCCAATTTGCTTCGCGGCTGCGTGAAGCGGGCATCCCGTTCGTCTTCGCCTCGGGCTATTCGGATACGGACGAGATCAAGGAATCCTTTCCCGGCGTCAGACTGGTCACCAAGCCCTATTCGGGAGACGATCTCGTCGAGGCAGTGGCGGCGGCCTGCAGGCGAACGCCTCTCCGCTGAGGCGCGGAGCGGTTCGAAGACGCCGCGCTTCACGCAGCCGTCGACCCGGTTACCTGAGCCGAAATTGCGTCCGGGCCATACTCGTCTTCACCGGAGATCTTCAGAATTTCCTGCAGCCGTGTGCGGGCGCGGCTGACGCGGCTCTTGATCGTTCCGACGGCGCAGCCGCAGATCTCGGCCGCTTCCTCGTAGGAGAAGCCCGACGCGCCGATGAGGATAATGGCTTCGCGCTGGTCTTCTGGCAGCAACTCGAGCGCGCCGCGAAAGTCTTCGAGGTCAAGCTGGCCGTGCTGGGCCGGGTGAACGGCAAGCCTGGCCGTCATGACGCCATCGCTGTCCTGCACCTCGCGGCCGCGCTTGCGCATCTGCGAATAGAATTCGTTGCGCAAGATCGTGAACAGCCATGCCTTCAGGTTGGTGCCGGGCTGGAAGCTTTCATGCTTGTCCCAGGCCTTGACCAATGTTTCCTGCACCAGGTCGTCGGCCTTGTCGGCGTTTTGCGTCAGCGACACGGCAAAAGCCCGCAGGCTCGGGATCGAGCCGAGCAAGTCGGTCTTGAAGCCCTGGGAGACGGCCGCCATGCCTCAGTCCTTCTTTTGTACAGGTTCGGCCTTTTCCAACTGGCTGAGCAGTTGGGCGAAGCGATCCGGCACATTGTCGGAGACCAGCTCGTCATAGTATTGTTTGAGTTTGCGGCCGATTTCCGAGTTCGGCCCAAGCGGGTCGCGGGAAGCAGCCCGGCGCCCGTTGCCAACGCCACCCATGGTAGCTTTCGTCATGTTCTTCATTTCGCCCTTTTGTCCCAGCCTTAAGCCGCCCTTCAACACATAACGCAATGCAAGCGGCAGCCTCGTCTGGTTGCCCAACCCGCCCCTAAACGCCAGCCCATATATTTAGTTCCGCATGATCGGAACTTTTTCGCAGAACCCGCGTTTTCAACTTTGGGCTTGCGAACCGTTTTTAGCTGTAACATGCAATCACGTCATATGAGGGAGACGTCCAATATGAGCCTATCAGCAACCATCGCTCCGCACCTGCCGTTCCTGCGCCGCTTCTCGCGCGCAGTATCCGGATCGCAGGAGAGCGGCGACGCGCTGGTCGCCGCAATGCTCGAAGCCATCATTGCCGATGTCGACATCTTTCCGAACGCATCGGACGACCGCATCGCGCTCTACAAGGTCTTTGCCAAGCTCTTCACCTCAGTGGCCATTCGCGTTCCGCAGGAGCATGCCCAGTCGGCATGGGAACAGCGTGCCGCGGCCAATCTGAATGCAATTGCGCCTCGCCCCCGCCAAGCCTTTCTGCTGGTGGCGGTCGAAGGCTTCAGCGAAGACGAGGCGGCGGAGATTCTCGACGTCGACGAACAGGAATTCTCCGAACTCCTCGCGCAGGCGAGCAACGAGATCTCCCGTCAGGTGGCAACCGACGTGCTGATCATCGAGGATGAGCCGCTGATCGCCATGGATATCGAGGAAATGGTCGAAAGCCTCGGCCACCGCGTCGTCGGAACGGCGCGCACCCACGCCGAGGCGGTGGCGATGTTCGGCAAGGCGCGGCCAAAGATGGTGCTTGCCGATATCCAGCTTGCCGACGGAAGTTCGGGCATAGCGGCCGTCAATGAGATCCTGTCGTCGACCTCGGTACCGGTGATCTTCATCACCGCCTTTCCCGAGCGCCTGCTCACCGGCGAGCGGCCGGAACCGGCTTTCCTGGTTACCAAGCCGTTCAATCCGGACATGGTCAAGGCTCTTATCAGCCAGGCCCTGTTCTTTGACCGGCACGCGAAAGCCGCGGCATGAAACAGCGGACGGCCGAACTGCGGCCGCCGAGACAGCCGCTCTCTCGGATCAGATGGGCGTGACGCCGGCTCAATTCACTGGCAACCAACTGGGGCAACCAACTGGACCTTTCCACACACCGCGGCAATTCGGGCCCTGAAGATTTTCAGCATCGTCTTTTTCGGAAAATGGTGGAACAAACGGAGGCGAATCACGTTTTCACCGCAGCATTGGAAGGAGATCGATCATGCTTTACTGGGCGCTCGTATTTCTCGTCGTGGCGATTATCGCCGGTGCGCTTGGTTTCGGCGGCATCGCTGGCACCTCGGCCGGCATAGCGCAGATATTGTTCTTCATCTTTCTCGCCTTCCTGATCATATCGCTTATTGCCGGCCTGATCAGACGAGCGTGAATGCCAAGCGGCCATTCAAGCGAACACTGGAAGCCGCACCCCTCAAACGGTTTCCAGCCACCGCCGGGCAGTGTCCTCCAACGGGATGCCGCTCGGCGGACCGCTTTTTAAGGCTTGATACGAACCTCCTCCTTTTGGAACCCATTTTTCCGCGAACCGTTCAGCCCGACATGGGTTGAGCAAATTGACCGATGCGTTCCAGAGTCGGAAAAATGAAAGACCGCGGCCAGAGTGATGAGATCATCGCTTTGCATCCCGCCGAAAGCGGGATGCAGCTTGGCCGGGCCCTTCTCCATGCACTGCACAATGCCGGGATTTCCGTCCTGTACCAGGATCGCGAGATGAAGACGGTGTGGGCGCGCAACATGCGCGCGCCCTGGACTTCCGATGCCTCCGACAACACCGGCATCTTGCCGCCGGCGCAGGCAGAGCGTATCGGCGCCGCCAAGCACGACGTCATCGTCTCCGGCAATCCTCAACATCTTGAACTCAGCGTGCCGGCCGATGACGGCGCCCGCTGGTTTCAGGTGTGGATAGACGCCGACCGCAGCGAGACCGGCGCGGTGCAGGGCGTCGTGACCACCATGGTCGAAACAACCGAGCAGAAACGCCGGGAGCAGACGTTGAAGGCGCTGCTGCGCGAAGTCAGTCATCGCTCCAAGAACCTTTTGGCCATCATCCAGAGTATCGCCACCCAGACGGGCCGTTATTCCGGCAGCATTGACGATTTCCTGACGCGCTTCCGCGGCCGATTGCAGTCGCTGGCCTCCTCGCAGGATTTGGTTACGTCATCCAACTGGCGGGGAGCGGCGCTGCGCGAGCTGGTTTCCGGTCAGGTCGGCAGGTACGGCGCGGATCCCTTGCACAGCCTACGCTTCCGCGGCGCAAATCCATATCTCAACCCCAATGCCGCCTTGCACATCGGCTTGGCCATGCATGAGCTCGCCGTCAATTCGGTCAGCTATGGCGCACTGTCGCGCAGCGACGGTTTCGTCGAGGTGACGGCCGATCTGACGGCAGCTTCCGCTGGCGAGCCTGCGCTGTCGCTGACATGGGCCGAAGTGATCGGAGCCAACGACAATCAGCGCAGTGAGAAGCGTTTTGGCAGCGTCGCGCTCGAACGCGTCGTGCCCACTTCATTGAATGGAACGGCGACACTTGAGATCACCGGGAACCGCCTCGAATACCGCCTTGTCGTTCCTCACGGCAATTTCGAGACGGATTAACGAGCGGCGGTCGCCGCGCGAAGGCTTGCTGCGCATCGCCATCTTTAACCGACTGTTCACCATAAAGTCCGATCCTGTGCGAACGTGCCGATCCACCGGATTGAGTTTGGCACAAAATGAAGGGAATGGGCCTTGACGGCTGCCGACTTGAACAGACTGGAACAGGCCGCTCGCGTCTCGATGGGCGGTTTTCAGGATCCCGACGCGTCCGCAGCGCCCGCGCCTCGTGCTTCGCCCCTCCGCTTCGCCGCTATCGCGCTTATGGCCGCGATCGTCCTGACCGCCGCGTCCCAACTGATCTGAATCGAACTCGCCTCTGCTTGATCGCTTTGAAACCACTGCCCGAGTGCTCGGCCGTGCCCGTTCGCGGTCACCGACCTGCCGGGCCAGGCCCAACATGTCGTCGCCAGATGCCTTGCCGTCGATCCGGTGCTCGAGGACGACTATGACAGGATCGTCTGGAACGTGCGTCCCAGCGGCACGCTCGATGCGTCCTTGGAGATTTCCGGGTTCGTGGTAGCATCGAACGGCGCACGCCCCGAAAAAGACTATCTTAATCAACAATGAAATCGTGCGGGCAAAGGCCGTACTTTCATGCTAAATGGCGGCTGGAGCTTATTAAAGTGAGGACAAAAGTGAGGATGACTCCATGCGGAAGATGATTATTGCCATGGTTGCCGTGGTTGCGGTCAGCGGCTGCACCACCACGGAAGAGAACGTGGGTATCGGCACTGTGGGCGGCGCGCTCATTGGTGGCGCTGTCGGCGGCGGCAAGGGCGCTTTGATCGGCGCCGGCGCTGGTGCGATTGGCGGTCTGCTCGTTCGCCGTCTGCAAAATGGCTACTGCCAATACAGAGATCGTCACGGCCGGATTTACACAGCTCGCTGCAACTAGTTTCGAGCTCCAGGCGAACAGCAAACGCGGAGGCAGGCCACCTGTCTCCGCGTTTGCCCTTTTAGAGCGCTGTTGCGACGCGGCCCACGAGACGGCGTTTCAGGCCGGCAGCGGAACCTTGATTTCCACGTTCAAGCCATCTTCGCGAAAATCGCGCCTGATTGTGCCACGCAATTCGCGCGTGACGTTGAGATCGATCAGTCTGGTGCCAAAACCGCTCTTTGCCGGTGTCTCGAGCTTCTTCTGACCGGCCTCGCGCCAGTTGAGAGCCAATGTCCGGGTGCCGCTACGGGCGTCGAGCGACCAGTCGACCTTCAGCGCACCGACTGAATTGCCGGCTTCGCCATGCTTCAGCGCATTCGTCGCCAGTTCGTGAAAGACGAGGCCGAGTGCCTGCGTCGTCTTTTCATCGAGAAGAACCTGCGGTCCCGACAGCAGCCCTTCAGGAAGCTCGCTGCCGAACACCTGGCCTAGCTCGATGCGCAGCAGGTCGCCGAGATCGGCTTTCTGCCAGCGTGAGCGCGTCAGCATGTCCTGGGAAGCCGCCATCGCCTGCAGCCGGGCCGAGAAAGAAGCCGAGAATTCCTGGACGTCGGTGGTGTGCGATGCTGTCTGGCGCGCGATTGCCAGCACCCGCGTGATCGAGTTCTTGATGCGATGCTTCATCTCCTGCAGCATCAGGTCTTTTTCCAGCAGGCTCTTTTCGGTCGTTTCGTGAAGCAGCGAGACCGCCTCATAGGCCCGCTCCTGATAGCGGGCCACCAGCGCGATGGCGCCCGCAAGCAGCAGTCCGAACAATCCGAGCATCACCGGGATGGCGCGCGAGGAAGGTTGCGAGAAAGCACTTGTCGGCCTGAACAGGACGACCCACGGCCGGCCGGCGACGGTGATCTTGCGGGTGACCAGCAGCCTGTCGCCGAGGCTCGAAACAGGCGGCGTTTCCGATTGGAACAGCAGGTTGTCGCTGTCCACCGTGCCGTCATAGATCTCGGTGTTGACCGGCAGCAATGGTGCCCGGCTGAGCGCAGCCTGGAACAGATCACGGGCGCGGAAGGCCGCATAAAGGAAGCCGGCAGTCGAGGATCTCGTCGCGTTCACGGCGTCCGGCGCGGTTTCGACATTGAGCCGGACGAAGACGAGGAACCCGGTAAAGGTCTGCGCCGCACCCGTATCCTTGCCGAACTGCACGAGCCCGCTGGCGTGCTGCTGGTCGTCGGTCATCGCCTTTTCGATCGCCTCGCGCCGCGCCGGCCCGGTGAACATGTCGTAGCCGATGCTGGATTTGTTGGACGGATCCAGCGGTTCGAACAGCACGATGGGCGTACGCCACGGTAAGTTCGTGTCGGGATAGATCGGATGGCTTGCGCCGTGATCGTGCAGGATGTCGCGCTCGACCGCCGCCTCGTTGCCAGTTTTCGCCAGGCGAAGGAAACCGATGCCGCGCAGGCCGGCGAAATTATTCTCGATGTCGAGCGCGTTGAAGAAGGCCTTGAACTCGCCCTGCGAGATACCGCCATTGCGTGCGTCGAACAGCGCCCGGGTCGAACGCAGCAGCGACAGGTCCAGGTCGATGCGGCTTTCGATCCGGTTAAGCGCGTCGTCTGCCGTCGCCTCGAATTTAATGCGGGCCGCCTCCTGGGTGGCAAAATAGGCAAAACCCGCCATCGTCAGGCTGATCAGCGCGACGGCGATAAAAGCGACGGTCGGAAAAAGCTTCTTCAATTGCTGATACGTCCCGTGGACGGTTCGGCATCTTTATGGGCAAGTCCTGACGCCAACACAATGGCGAGGCCAATGCATGGTGACGGCTGGCACATTTTGGCGGCTTGTGATTAGCCGGCTAATTCTCGTTCATGCGGCGATCTTCAGCGCGCCCGGCCCCGGAATGGCGCCGGGTGGGCACTTGCCGAGGATGATCATGCCGAGCACCTCGTCCTGGGTGACGTCGGTTGTGCGCGTCGTTCCGACAACCCGACCGTTCTTCATGACGCAGACACGGTCGGCAAGCTCGAACACGTCGTGAATATCATGGCTGATCAGGAAGATGCCGATGCCGTCGGACTTGAGCTGCCTGACCAGTTCGCCGACCTGCGCCGTCTCTTGCGGCCCGAGTGCCGCCGTCGGCTCGTCCATGATCAGGATGCGAGCATTGAACAGGATGGCGCGGGCGATCGCCACCGACTGCCGCTGGCCGCCCGAAAGCTTTACCACCGGCTCCTTGAAGCGTTGGAAACGCGGATTGAGCCTGCCCATCACCTTGCGCGCCTCGGCCTCCATGGCGACGTCGTCGAGCGTACCCCAGCCGGTCATCAGCTCGCGGCCGAGAAACAGGTTGGCGGCCGCATCGACATTGTCGGCCAGCGCCAGCGTCTGGTAGATCGTCTCGATGCCGTACTTCTTGGCGTCGCGGGGATTGGAGATCGAAGCTTCCTCGCCGTTGACGAAAATCTGGCCCGCATCGCGCTTGTAGGCGCCGGACAGGATTTTTATCAACGTCGATTTGCCGGCACCGTTGTGACCGAGCAAAGCCATCACCTCGCCCGGGAAAAGGTCGACAGAGGCATCGTCGACGGCGCGAATGCCGCCGAAAGCGATGGAGATGTTGCGCATGTCGATCAGCGGCGTGGGAGCGGTTTTGTCTGCCATGCTCGTCCTTCCTCCCTATAGATCCTGCTTGAGCATCAAGTTGTACGAAAACCGGTTTCCACCTTGCGGGATCATGCTCAGACCCGTTTGCGATAGACGGTATCGAGCCACACCGCGACCACCAGCACGGCTCCGACAACGATGCTCTGCAGCGGCGAATCGATGCCGAGCAGCACCATACCGGACTGCAGCGACTGCATCAAAAGCGCGCCGAGCATGGCGCCGAGCACTGTGCCGGAGCCGCCGGCGAGCGACGTGCCGCCGATCACCGCCGCCGCGATGACCAGGAGCTCGTCCAGCGTGCCCAGCGCATTGGTCGACGAGTTCTGCCTGGCTGACGAGATCGCTGCGGCGATCGTCGCCAGCACGCCCATGATCATGAACACCTTCATGGTCACCCAGCGCGTGTTGATACCGGCAAGGTTGGCTGCTTCCGGATTGCCGCCGATGGCGAAGACATAGCGGCCGAAACGGGTACGCTTGGCGATGAAGGTCATGATCAGCCCTACGGCTACAGCCATCAGCACGGGTATGGCGATGCCATGGGCGATGAACAGCCCGCCTTCGGGAACGGTTATATTGTTGGCCGCCGCATATCTGTTCACGATGCCGACCGGCCAAGGATAGGAATTGGCAAGCCATATGGCGCCCATGATGACAAGGCAAGTGACGGCCCCGAGGAACGTCTCGGCCCAGATCGGGCGTAACGGGAAGCGGAACCGCTTGCGCTGCACCCGCCCGTTGAGCAGCATGAACACAACCGCCAGGCACGCGACAATTCCGACGATCCAGCTCCATCGCGCACCGATCGAACCCGTCGGTCCGCCGCCCATCAGCTGGAAAGTGGCATCCAGCGGCGCAATCGTCTGCCCACTGGCGACCCACCATGCGGCACCCCGCCAGACCAGAAGGCCGCCCAGCGTCACGATGAAGGCCGGCACCTCGAGATAAGCGATGATGTATCCCTGGAACGCTCCGATCAGAAGGCCAAGCGCGAGGCCGATGGCCAGCGCCAGGATCCAGATCCAGGGGTTGCCTAATTGCAGACCGACCATTCGCACCAGGAAATGCACCTGCGCAAAACCCATGACCACGCCGATCAGGCCTTCGGCGGAGCCGACCGACAGGTCGATATTGCGCATGACGATAACCAGCACCATTCCGGCGGCCATTATGGCCACGGCCGAAGTCTGCACCGACAGGTTCCAGAGATTGCGTGGCGTCAGGAAGGTCCGGCTGTCGAAGTCGAACGGATTGACGCCGAGCCGTACGCTAGAAATGACATGCAGGCCGACCCAGATGACCAGCAGCGCGCCGACCATGCCGAGCATGCGCGTGTCGAGTTCGGTTGCCTTGAGAAATCGGGCAACAATGCCGAGTTCGGATTCCCGTGCCCGGTCTGTCGTGCTGTCGACCGGCGTGTTGGACGTCGTGTCGGTCATGATGTTTCTCCCGCCGGGTTGCCGTCTGCCGCGGATGCCGGAAGCAGCCTAGAAGTTATCCGCCGGAAGCGGAAAAACAACTCTTGTTGGAAAAACGCCGCGGCGAGCGGCCGCGGCGTTCGGACTTTTCGGAAACGTCGGCTCAGTTGCAGACTGCAACAGTGCCAGCCGTCACCCCGGCGCAGACCTCTTCTTTCTTGATCCAGCCGGCGTCGATGACGACGTTGAGGTTGTCCTTGGTGATGGCGACCGGGGTCAGGAACAGCGACTTGACGGTATTGCCGCCGGGCGTGGTGAAATCCTTCACGCCGGCAATGTCGGTCATCTGCTTGCCGTCGGCCAGTTGCGAGGCGATCTCGGCGGCATTCTTGCCGAGCTCGCGCGCATCCTTCCACACCGACACGGTCTGTGTGCCGAGCGCGATGCGGTTCAGCGCGGCGTGGTCGCCGTCCTGGCCCGAAACCGGAACCGATCCGGCCAGCCCTTGCGCCGTCAGCGCGGCGACGACGCCGCCGGCAGTGCCGTCATTAGCGGCGACCACGGCATCGACCTTGTTGTCGTTGGCGGTCAGGAACTGTTCCATGTTCTTCTGAGCGTTGGCCGGCAGCCAGCCGTCCGTATAGGCCTCGCCGACATTCTTGATCTTGCCGCCGTCAATGGCCTCCTTCAGCACCTCCATCGAACCGGCAAACAGGAAATCGGCATTCGGATCGGAACCCGAACCCTTGATGAAGACGTAGTTGCCTTCCGGCTTCACCTTGAAGACTTCGCGGGCCTGCATGCGGCCGACTTCCTTGTTGTCGAAGGTCAGATAGAACACGTCCTTGTTCTCGATCAGCCGGTCATAGCCGACGACCGGGATGCCTTCGTCCAGTGCCTTCTGCACGGCCGGCCCGATGGCCGAGGCGTCCTGCGCCAGGATGATCAGTGCGCTGGCGCCCTGCGAGATCAGGCTCTCGACGTCGGTGAGCTGCTTGCCGGGGTTGGACTGTGCGTCGGCGGAAATATACTTGTCGCCTGCGGCATCAATGGCCGCCTTCATTGCGGCCTCGTCGGTCTTCCAGCGCTCTTCCTGGAAGTTCGACCAGGAAACGCCGATGACCTTGTCTTTAGCCTGCGCCACCGACGCCAGCGCCAGCGTCATGGCGACACCCGCCAGAATGGCGGTCGTGAATTTCTTCATCATATCCTCCCTGCGCCGCGTACGGCGTGACCAATTGGCTCAAAGACCAGCTTAGAAGCTCTAATTTTTTCGAGCCTCGAAAAAATACTGGCCCGATCTCCGGCTGCTGTCAACATCGATTCTGATGGATTTTGATGACTCTGCGAGTTTTTTCGAGCGTCGGAATAAACGATGACAGCGCCACCTGCATCTGACACTATTTGCCTGCGTCCGACACTATTTGTCGGACATTACCGACGGCTTCCGGTTCATGAGCGGCCGCGGCAACCGGGAGGAAAGCAAAACAATGTCGGTCGGAATCCGCCATGACGATTTGCGCCGGCGCAACCGGGCGATGGTGATCTCGGCGGTGCGCCGGGCCGGCCAGCCATCGCGTACTGAGATCGCAGCTACTACCGGCCTCAGTCATTCGACCATATCGGCGATCTCTTCCGACCTGATACGGGAAGGCATCCTCGCCGAGAGCAAGGCAAGTGAGCCCGTTTCGTTGAAACGCGGTCGTCCGCAGGTCGGCCTCGCCCTCAACCCGGAAGCGGCGGCGGTGCTGACCGTGGTGTTGTCGCTGAATTTCCTGTCGGCCGCCATTATCGACTATACGGGACAGGTGGTCGCCGAGGAACAGCGCCGGCTGGACACGCTGACCATGCCGCGCGACGAGCTGATCCGTGAATGCATGGCCATCGTCCGGCGCCGGCTGCAGGATCCAGACCTTGACGTCCGCAGTGTCGCCCGCATCGCCCTGGCGATTCAGGGCATTACCGACTCCCCTGCACGCGCCATGCTGTGGTCGCCGATCACGCCGCAGACCGACATCGCCTTTGCCGACATGCTGGAGGACGAATTCGGCATCCCGGCAACGGTGGAGAACGACTGCAACATGATGGCGGTGGCTTTGCGCTGGCGCAATCCGGATCGCTATCGCGACGACTTCATCGCCATCCTGCTTTCGCATGGCATCGGCATGGGGCTGGTGCTGAAGGGCGAACTGTTCACCGGGACGCATTCCTCGGGTGGCGAATTTGGCCACATGATCCATCGTCCGGGCGGCGCGCTCTGCCGTTGCGGGCGGCGCGGCTGCATCGAGGCCTATGCCGGCAACTACGCCATCTGGCGCAACGCCAGGCAGATGAGCGAAGAAAGCGAACCGATCGCCGACGTCAGCGACGCCGACATGCGAGCACTGGCGGCCCGGGCGCGCGAGAAAGATGGGCCGGAACGCGAGGCCTACCGCAAGGCCGGCGAAGCGCTGGGTTTCGGTCTCGGCTCGCTGTTCGCGCTGATCGATCCGGCACCGGTCGCGATGGTCGGCGCCAGTGCCGCCGCCTTCGATCTGATCGAGCCGGCCTTGCGGAAGGCAATCGCCCAGACCGCCGGCGGCCAGCATTCGGACTCGATCTCCTTCGATACAGAGCCGAACGAATTGCCGCTGATCCGCGAAGGCTGCGCGATGCGGGCGCTAAGCTTCGTCGACCAGGAGATTTTCGCGCCGGGCGCGCAAATGAGGCCCAGCGTCAGAAAGAACGTAGCCTGACCAGGCGGGTCAATCTTCCCTGATCGCATAGCCGGCACCGCGGATGGTGCGGATGACATCCGGCATCCGGCCGTTGTTGACGGCTTTGCGCAGCCGCCCGACATGCACGTCGACGGTGCGTTCGTCGATGTAGATTGTCTCGCCCCAGACATTATCGAGTAACTGGCTGCGCGAGAAGACACGGCCCGGATGCCGCATCATGAACTCGAGCAGCCGGAATTCGGTCGGCCCGAGCCTGATTTCGCTCTTCTTGCGATAGACCCTGTGCGATTCGCGATCGAGCACGATGTCGCCGACCTTCAGCACGCTGGACAGCACTTCCGGCTTGGCGCGCCGCAGCAGCGCCTTGACCCTGGCCATGAATTCCGGTGTCGAAAACGGTTTGACCAGATAGTCGTCGGCGCCGGTCGAAAGCCCGCGCACCCGGTCGCTCTCCTCGCCGCGCGCGGTCAGCATGATGATCGGCAGCCGCTCGGTTTCGGGGCGCACCCGCAACCGACGACAGAGCTCGATGCCGGAAACCGCTGGTATCATCCAGTCGAGCACCAAAAGGTCGGGCACATTCTCCTGCAAACGGATCTCGGCTTCGTCGCCGCGTGTCACCACCTCGACCTGGTAGCCTTCGGATTCGAGATTGTAGCGGAGCAGCACACCCAATGGCTCCTCGTCCTCCACCACCATTATGCGTGGTGCGATCATCGGCTGGGCACCCCCATCATGTCACCGGTGCGGACATTGTCGTTTCGTCCTGCTTCGGACGATTGACCGGCAATTGCTCGCCGGTCAGCACATAATACGCATTTTCGGCGATGTTGGTGACATGGTCGCCGATCCGCTCCAGATTCTTGGCGCAGAACAGCAGGTGCGTGCAAGCGGTGATGTTGCGCGGATCTTCCATCATGTAGGTCAACAGCTCGCGGAACACGGACGTGTATTTGACGTCGATGCGCTCGTCGGCGGCACGCAGCTTGGCCAACGCGGCCGCATCGCCTGCAGCATATTCCTCGATGACACCCTGCACCTGGATGAGAACCAGCTGCGCCATCGCGTCGATGGAATGCGACAGGTCCCGCGGCGTGGCGCTGAGGCCGACCGCACTCACGCGCTTGGCGATATTCTTGGCAAGGTCGCCGATGCGTTCGAGGTCGCCCGCCATGCGGATCGCTCCGACCACATGGCGAAGATCGTGGGCCATCGGCTGGCGTTTGGCGATCAGGGTGATGGCGCGGTCGTCCAGTTCGCGTTGACGCGCATCCATGATGGCGTCGTCGGAAACGACGCGTTGCGCCAGCACGTTGTCGGAATTCAACAGGGCCTTGGTCGCCCCGCCGACCATCGAACCGGCGAGGTCGGCCATGTCGCGGATCAGCTTGCTGATCTGCTCGAGATCCTCGTCGAAAGAAGCGACTGTGTGTTCGCCCATGGTCCTGTCCTCATATGCATGATCGGAACGGCTCAGCCGAAGCGGCCAGTGATGTAGTCCTGCGTGCGCTTCTCGCGGGGCGACGTGAAGATCTTCTCGGTCCGGTCGAACTCGACCAGTTCACCCAGATACATGAAGGCGGTCTGGCGCGACACGCGCGCCGCCTGCTGCATGTTGTGGGTGACGATGACGATCGTATAGTCGGCTTGCAATTCGTCGATCAGTTCCTCGATCTTGGCAGTCGACAGCGGGTCGAGGGCCGAAGCCGGTTCGTCGAGCAGAATGACTTCCGGCTTCACGGCCACGGTGCGGGCGATACAGAGCCGCTGCTGCTGGCCGCCGGACAGGCTCAAGCCGCTGGCGTTGAGCTTGTCCTTGACCTCGCTCCACAGCGCGGCGCGCTTCAACGCCTGTTCGACGCGGCCGTCCATCTCGGACTTGCCGAGGTTCTCGTAGAGCCTGACGCCGAAGGCGATGTTCTCGTAGATCGACATCGGGAACGGCGTCGGCTTCTGGAACACCATGCCGATCTTGGTCCTGAGGAGGTTGAGATCCTGCGACCGGTCGAGAATGTTCTTGCCGTCGAGCAGCACCTGGCCCTCGGCCGTCTGTTTTGGGTAGAGCTCATAGATGCGGTTGAACACACGCAGCAGCGTCGATTTCCCGCACCCCGAAGGGCCGATGAAGGCCGTGACACTGCGCTCAGGCAGTGACAGGCTGATGTCCTTCAGCGCCTTGCTCTGGCCGTAGTAGAAGTTGAGATTCTTGACCTCGATCTTCGTCTTCTCGACGACCGTTTCGGCCATCGTCATGTCTGGGGACAACATCTGTGTCATCTGTCCTCTCTGCGTCCGGTAAGGCTGCGGGCGAGGATGCTCAAGCCCAGAACCGTCAGGGTGATTATGAGTGCGCCGGTCCACGCCAGTTGCTGCCATTCCTCGTAAGGGCTGAGAGCGAACTGGAAGATGGTCACCGGCAGGCTGGCCATCGGCGCGTTGATATTGCTGCTCCAGAACTGGTTGTTGAGCGCGGTGAAGAGCAGCGGCGCCGTCTCGCCGGAAATGCGTGCTATCGCCAGCAATATGCCGGTGACGATGCCGGACAATGCGGCGCGGTAGGCGACCGAACGGATCACCACCCAGCGTGGCGCGCCGATCGCGGCACCGGCTTCACGCAACGCGTTCGGCACCAGGTTGAGCATGTCTTCAGTGGTGCGCACGACCACCGGAATGACCAGGATGGCAAGCGCAACGGCGCCGGCAATGGCCGAGAAATGTCCCATTGGCCGCACCATCAGCTCATAGACAAACAAGCCGATGATGATCGACGGCGCCGACAACAGGATGTCGTTGATGAAGCGGACGACGGTGGTGATGCGCGAAAAGCGTCCATACTCGGCCATGTAGGTTCCCGCCAGCACGCCGATCGGCGTGCCGACGACAACGGCGATGATCGTCATCAGCAGGCTGCCCGCGATGGCATTGAGCAGGCCGCCGGCCTCGCCCGGTGGTGGCGTCATCTCGGTGAAGACCGCGAGCGAAAGCCCGGCTGTGCCCTTATAGACCAGTGCGCCGAGAATGAGCGCCAGCCAGGCAAGCCCGATGCCGGCGGCGACGACGCAAAGCGCCATCATCACCGAATTCCTGGCTTTGCGGCGGCTGTGGAGCGATGAGGATGTCGACATCGGTCAGGCTCCCGTACGGGCGTCGATCCGCATCAACATATAGCGGGCGGCGGCAAGGATCAGGAAGGTGATAACGAAGAGGATCAGGCCGAGCGAAACCAGCGAGGAGGTGTAGAGGTCGCCGTCGGCCTCGGTGAATTCATTGGCGATGGTCGCCGAGATCGTCGTGCCCGGCGCGAACAGGGAGGCACTGATGCGGTGGGCGTTGCCGATGACGAAGGTCACCGCCATGGTCTCGCCGAGCGCCCGGCCCAGGCCAAGCATGACGCCGCCCATGATGCCGATGCGGGTATAGGGAATGACCACGCGCCGGGTCACTTCCCAGGTCGTGCAACCGATGCCATAGGCCGATTCCTTCAGCACCGCCGGCACCGTATCGAAGACGTCTTTGGTGATCGAGGTGATGAAGGGCAGCACCATGATGGCAAGGATCAGCGCCGAGGTCAGAAGGCCGATGCCGTAAGGAGGGCCGGCGAAAAGGCTGGATAGTCCCGGCACGCCGTGGAAGACGTTGATGATGAAGGGCTGTATCGCCGTCTGCAGGAACGGCGCGAACACGAACAGGCCCCAGATGCCGTAGATGATCGAAGGAATGCCGGCCAACAGCTCGACCGCTATGCCGATCGGGCGCCTGAGCGGGCGCGGGCAGAGCTCGGTGAGAAAGACTGCAATGCCGATGCCGATCGGAACCGCGATCAGGATGGCGATGGCCGCCGTGACCAGGGTGCCGTAGATCGGCGCCAGTGCGCCAAATTTTTCCGTGACCGGATTCCAGCTTTCAGTCGTCAGGAAAGAAAAACCGAACGACGACAGCGCCTGCCATGAGCCGGCAAACAGCGAGATCGCGACACCGCCGAGGATGACCAGCACAAGAATTGCGGAAGCGCGGGTGAGTCCGCGGAATAGGGCATCTGTGAGCGCGAAGCGCCGCACCGTAGCTTCCCTGGCCCGGGCTGCTGCAGATGATGGCATGGCATCGGAAGCGATGGTCATTGGGTCCTCGCGATTGAAGGCAACAGGGAGGGCGCCATCGACGCCCTCCCTGGAGGAGATTACATAGCCGAGTAGAGCGGCTTGCCGTCGTCGCCGACGACTTCCTTGGCCCACATGGCCTTGACGCTCTCAACCACCTTTTCGGGCATCGGAACGTAGTCCAGCTCGCCGGCCATCTCGTCGCCCTTGTCGTATGCCCAGGCGAAGAATTTGAGCGCTTCGCCGGTGGTCGCGGCATCATCCGGCTTCTTGTAGAGCAGGATCCACGTTGCCGCCGTCATCGGCCAGGACTCGGCGCCCGGCTCGTTGGCGAGGATGACACCATAGCCCGGCTGCGAGCTCCAGTCGGCATTGGCCGCTGCCGCCGAGAACGCCGCCGCGGTGGGCTCGACCTTCTTGCCGTCCTTGTTGATCATATCGGTGTGGGTGAGCTTGTTCTGCTTGGCGTAGGCATATTCGACATAACCGATCGCGCCGCCGGTCTGGGAAACGTTGTTGGCAACGCCCTCATTGCCCTTGGCGCCGATGCCGACCGGCCATTCCACGGCCTTGTCGACGCCGACCTTTTCTTTCCAGTCCGCGCTGACGTCGCCGAGGTAATAGGTGAAGTTGAACGTCGTGCCCGAACCATCGGAACGGTGAACGACCGCGATCGCCTGCGAAGGCAGCTTGACGTCCGGATTAAGCTTCTTGATCGCTTCGTCATCCCAGCTCGTGATCTTGCCGAGGAAGATGTCGGCCAGCGTCGGGCCGTCGAGAACCAACTCGCCCGGCTTGATGCCTTCGAGATTGACGACGGGAACGATGCCGCCCATCACCATCGGGAACTGAGCCAGTCCGGTCGCTTCAAGCTCGTCGCCCTTGAGCGGCGCATCCGAAGCGCCGAAGGTAACGGTCTTGGCTTTGATCTGCTTGATGCCGCCGCCGGAACCGATCGACTGGTAGTTAAGGCCAACGCCGGTGTCTTTCTTGTAGGTGTCGGCCCACTTCGCATAGATCGGGTAGGGGAAGGTGGCGCCGGCGCCGGAGATGTCCGCGGCGAGCGCGGCGGACAGGGTGAGAGTGGTCGTCGCCGCAGCCATTGCAATCGCAACGGCCGCCGAGCGGATGAAATGTCTCATGTGGCCTGCTCCTGTTCGGAATATGGTCTCTCGGCGCCATTCCTCCGGCGCCCGCTGAGGCCAATAGCCCCCGATTATTACAGTCGCATGACAGTTTCATGTCGCTCCGGTAACGGCGCCCAGCCGGGTTAAGAAGGAGCGGCCGCGGGCTTTGTCGGCATGGGCCGCGGTTTGCCGCTGGAATCAGCAGCTTGCGTGAATTCCGGCCGGCATCGTCTGCTCGGCGATCGTAGCCACCGGCTTTAAAAGAAAAAAGCCGGACGGGAGCGCGTTGCATGCAGCCAGAACGTGTCATGGCCGCGCCATCGCCGAAACAGGTCCGTTGGGGTAAATCTGACCCTGTTTCTTGCCGGCGGTCGCTGCTCCCGCCCGTAACTGGAGGAGCGGAACTTCGAATATCCCATTGTCGCCACTGAGCGCAGCTTTGGTATGGTGCGATCGCACCATGGCCTTACGCTGGAAGCGTTGACGAATCGCAAGGTTCTAACTCGCGCTGGACCTCCATCCGCGCCCGACCCGGCGCTCGATCTTCGAGCAACGCCTTCGACTGGAAGTGCGACGACTCTACTTCACGGTATCTACTCCCTTCGCCCTATTCCGCCGGTTGTCGGTTAGGCCGAAGCAGCGTTATAAGCTTGCAGGGGTATTGCTGATGTCTCGACGGATTCTGCCTGTCTTCCTGTGCCTGGCGCTGCCTCTGGGAAGCGGCTGCGCGCGCAGCTATGACGGCACCGTCATCATTCCCAAGCCGCTCGATGTTCGCCGTTTCTGGGACAGGCCTTCGCCGCAGGCGCAAGCCGAACAGTCGCAACTGGAGACCGACGTCTTTCCAGTGGCGCCGCAAACGCCGAAAAGGCCGGCGGTGCGCAGGAGCGCGGCTTCCGTTGCAACGCCTCGGAGGAGGATCACCAACAACCCGCCCATGCTGTCGCCGGAGCCGACGAAGCCGCTAACTTGCAAGAATGTCAGCGAGCCCGGCAAACGGGCCCGCATGGTCTGCGAATAACCAGCCGACGTCCGTCGATGCGTACGGCTCCAGGCCTTGAAGCGGCTATCCGGCCAGCCGTCTCGGAACATCGCCCGCCCTGGTCAGTCCGCCGGGAAAAAGGCCGGCCCGACCACTCTCACCGGCCGCGCGCCGATCGCTTTCTCGATCGACTGATGCTGGGCAATCCCTGGCACCTCGAAAACCGGCGTTTTTGCCCCTGCGAGAGCGGCACCGGCAGTTTCGATCCCGGATTCAGGAATTTCCGCGACGACGCCAAGATCCGGCTTTGCCGTCGGCAACGGAATGATGGCGTTGCTCATGTTGGCCGGTGTCACGGTTCGTGCCCTGAGCTCGGCGACGCGCCGGTAATAGCGCTTGACGTCGCAGGCCTTGAAGTTCGCGTCGTCGCGGTACCGGAACGCGGCAGGTAGCTCCACATAGGGTTTTCCCGACTCGAGCGCGACCATCTCCTCGGTCTCGCGAGTGGCGTCGCTCAGCGTATAGAGGTCGACGCCGGCATCGTCGCAGATGTAGCGACACTGATCGACCGTTTCCTTCAGATCGTCGCCCTTGGCGAACTGCGATTTTGGCGCGGGGAAGAAATATCCGTCCGACAAGCGAACGCAAAACAGCATCCGATTGCCGCCAATTGTTGTGCCTGCGGACTGGGCCTTGGGTGCCGTGCGTTGCTGCGCCGGCTGTTTCTTGGCAGCGGGGGCGGCGCAGCCCAGCGCGACAAACCTGGCCTTCAATCCGGACGTGTCCCTGCTCGAATTCGACAGTCTGGCGATCTGCCGTTGCACCTCCGCCTTGCTGCTGACCAGGTCGGCGCAGGGATTGAAGAAGAAGCCGGCCGTTCTCGCCGTGCATCTGCGTTGTCTCTCAAGCTTTTGAATCGCGGCGAGTTGCCGGCGCAGTTGGGCAAGCTCGGGGCTGGTCCCGCCGCTGCGCCCCGCCGAAAGCAATTGGCTCCTGATGGCACCGCAGCTATCCGCGTAGGAGAAGGATGTGCCGAGCGCAACGGCTATTGCCGACACCAGCATCAGAATCGTGAGGGGCCAGAAGCGTGTCATTGGAACGACCATTATCCTTGTTGCACCGAGAACAGGATTTCTTTGTCGACTATGGATAAGTACTAGCTAAATCAGTCTTTCCTAATTGGAGTAGATCAAATCGCCACCAGAGACTTTAGCTCTAGTGTATTAGATCCACTCGTGTAAATTCAATATTACATTTTTATTTCAAGATTGAGACGAACCGGCAGCAACGCCGGCGGACGCCCGCCACGGCGAAGTTTTGATGCGCGCGGCGGGTTCGGCATCGCGATCAATCCGGCGTTACCGGCCGGCCGTTGCTGAAACCTTAGCCCTGGGATCGGCGTTGAGCGGCCAAAGGAGGAGACCGCAAATGTCGATCCACTTCACTGTCGCGGACCTGACCAGGAATCTGTTCCATTCACTTGGGTTGGACCATGAACGCGCACCGAGGCCACTCGACCACGAGCAGAGGCTTTTGCTGGAGTGCTATCTCGCCGGCCAGATACCGGAATCGGCCTGGAGCGACTATGTCTTCGAGATGCCGGAACTGGCGCGACATGTCGAGGCCAGACGAAGGCGCCACTAAAGCGCATCGCGGTCGACCGGGCCTCATGCGACGCGCTTAGGTTCTTGTCTAATGCATGTCGTTGTCGCAAAACCGCTGCACACTTTTGCGCGACATGCACTAGATCCCGAAAAGTGGAATCCGGTTTTTGGAAAAGATCAAGGCGAAGCCTTCACTCGCGGTGCAGCCTGTTCTTGTTTGGGCGAGTTGAATTGCAGAGTGAACACCTTGCCCGGGATGCCTTCAGCCAGCGCCGGTGAAAAGCTCAACGGCAGGCAATGGTCCACGGCCGCGACCGCCGCGTCGACAAAAGCTTGGCGCGTCTTCTCCTCGCCGGCGACGCGGATGGCGGTCGGCTTGGGCCGGCCGATCAGCGTGCCATCGCGCCTGAAGCTGAAGCTCAGGGTGACGGTGGAATTCCCGGCATTCGCCGGAGGGGTCCAGCACGCCTGGATGGCAGCCCCGACCTCGGGCATGGTGTTGAGCGTCGCTGCATTCGATTGACCGGCTGCACCCAGCATGGCGCCTGCAACCACTATCATTCCAGCAATGCTTTTCATGACAGGGCCTCTGTCCTTGAACCGCCATCGAGGACGGGACTACTTCGATGGTAGGGCCGACATCGGCGATGGCAAGATGCCGGCAACGCGCTTCATCAGCCATTCAGGCGCCGTGAAGCGCCGTCAGCCGCAAACTTCGGCAGGGCTGCAATAAGCAAAGGCCGGCGAGCAGCCGACCTTTGCTTTCCATCCGCGCCGGTACATCCGTGGTCGCAAGCTGGAGGTGAATACCAGTAGAAAGGGTTTCGGTTAACGAAACCTTAAGCTCCCCACATCGTGCAAACAGGGGAGAGTAAGAAAGAATTACCCCAGATCATTACCGGCTCCCGCAGAACGTGCGGACGATCGCCGGCCTGCACGTGCCTCAGGCGTTGGCCTGCGACCTTACATAGGCGATATAGCCGCGCACGTCGCCGGCCGGCTCGGCATAGGCCTTGCCGAGCTTCTTCTCGATCGCCGCCATATAGTCTTTTGCCCATTGGGGCAGCGCATAGTCGATTACGGCGAGGAACTCGAGCGTCGCCGCTAGGCGGATGTCGGCGATCGACGGGTTCTTGCCGCCGATGAACGGCTTGCCGTTCCTGAAGAAGCTATGAAACACCTCCAGCGGCTCGGCTATCGCTTCTATAGCGGCCTTCTGGGCTTCCGACTTCTTGTCGGGGTGGGCGTCGCTGTGGCCGACCTCGCCGGCATATTGCGGGAAATTCAGTACAGGATATGTGGCGCGCGCCACATAGGGGTAGAGCGTGCCGATCAGGTAGAACATGGCGCTGTCGATCATTGCCCGCTTGGCCGGCGCCTTGGGATATAATTTCTCCAGCCCGTGCTTGTTGGCGAGATACTGCATGATGGCGCAGCTTTCCCACAAGACACCTCTCGGCAGGCCCTTGTCCTCGATCATCGGCGTAAGATGGGCCGGGTTTCGCGCCATATATTCGGGCGAGCGCGTGAGGCCCCAAACGTCGGTTTCGGAATGATCGAGCCCGGCGGCGCGTGCAAACACCCGAACGCTCATATTGTTGACGCTGGGCTTCAGCATGCTGAGCGTGAGCGCCGGCTTTTTCGCAGGCTTCGCCTTGGCCTTCGCGGGCTTTCTGCCGGAGACCTTCGTCGCCGGCCTTGCCACTTTCGCCGCTGACTTGGCGGCGGCTTTGGCCGCCGGCTTCGCTCCTGGTTTGGCTGCCTTGGCGGCGGGCTTTTTCGCACTCTTCGTTGCTGTCT
Source organism: Mesorhizobium sp. M0408 (assembly GCF_040321495.1). Taxonomy (NCBI): domain Bacteria; kingdom Pseudomonadati; phylum Pseudomonadota; class Alphaproteobacteria; order Hyphomicrobiales; family Phyllobacteriaceae; genus Mesorhizobium; species Mesorhizobium sp. M0408. Next base: position 26,792 of record NZ_JAMYRO010000003.1, read on the forward strand.
TTGCCATTATGTCCTCCCTTTGTTTGGCGTGTCGTCAGTATGGATTTTTCGGTGCGCGATCCTCCGACAAGGTTGCGCGCAAGTGCTCGACAAGCGCCTGGATCGCATCGGCAAGGTGCACTTCGGCGATGTTGTAATCGCCGCGCGCGACGCGGATCTTGTGCGCCTGCATCAGCACGTCGGCATGGGTGAAGCCCGCCGGCGGCTCGAAACGGTAGGAGGCGAGCTCGATTAGCAGGCCGAGCGGATCCTCGAAGTAGATCGAATCCATGAAACCGCGATCCTTGACGCCGCTGTGCTTGATTTCACGCTCGTTGAGCCGGGCGACCGCCTGCAAGAAGGTGACGCGCGACACCGCGAAAGCGATGTGATGGACGCAGCCCGTATCGGTCGGCGTGCGCCGCTTGACCGGCGTGCGGCTCTCGTCGGTGAAGACGGTGATCAGCCGGCCGTCGCCCGGATCGAAATAGAGATGGCTTTCGCTTGGCTTGTCGAGGTTGGGCTGCTCGAAGATGAAAGGCATGCCGAGCACGCCCTCCCAGAAATCGATCGAGGTCTGACGTCCGGCGCCGACCAGCGTGATGTGATGGACGCCTTGCGATTGTAGTTTTTGCATCTGACTCCTCCCGGCCACGCCGTCTTGCCGCCGAACGGAAGTTCGGATGCCCAGTCGCGCTTGGATCGGCGCCCGGCATGTGACCGCGCCCGGCCTCGCTCGCCTGCGCTCCGCATTCCGCATCCTGCAGGAGTGCGGCCGGAGCTTTGATGAACGGATGCTAATTCAATCCGAGACGTTGCGCCAGAAGCGCTGAGTTTCAAGAACTCCACGCAGGCGCCAAGAGCGGCACCGGGATCGCGGACGCCTTCGCCGAGCTCGCTGAAACGATCCGTCGCCGGCAGCTGTAATGGTGCGGCGGCCCGCAGGTCGCTGGGTTTCCCGAGCGGCCGGTTTGGCGACGGCAGGTCAAAGGGGCCTCGTTGACGCATGCCGCGCCTGGTTCGGATTACGGGCATCCGTGGCCCTTAGATGAAAATCACATATTCTTCATCGGCACATCGGGATCGACATGTCCCCCATCGGCAGTGATCTTCAGCCTTGAGAGGTAGTGCTCCCATCCCCTTCGGTGGCTGTCACGCTCCTTTGCGTTCGGCAGTCCGCTGTGCGTGAAGCGGATCAGTGTCCCCGCATCCCTCGCGATCAGGTCGATCTCGACATGGCTGGAGCCGGGCGGCACTGTCTCGTTGTCTTCCCAGCCAAAACTGTAGGCAAGACGGTGGACCGGGATCACCTCGGTGAACTCACCGCGCGCCATATGGCGACCACCGACATTGACGAGGAACAGACCGCCCGGCGATGCATCCAAATTCGCTTCGGTCCCGATCCATCGCACGATCTGGTCCGGATCCGTCAAAAGCGCGAACACGGTCGCTTGTGGCGCGGCGACCTCAATTTCTGTGTAAACCGATTCCGCCATCGCTCACTCCAGGTCACATCCGCATCGAATGCCGTGCATGATTGAAGCGAATATGGGGAGTTGCAAGAAGATGTTCGAGGCGTAAGCATAAGCCGGAGCCGAGTGACCTTCTACCGATGCTTCTCGCAAAGTCGCTTTCATTCCTTCTGGACGACGCCGCGCATATTGGCGACGGTGGGCGACTTCTATTGCAGCTCTCAACGCATTTGCTGGAAGACGGCTTGCCGATCATCGCCGGCGCGCTGGCGCAGGATGCTCCCGACCCAATCATTTCACGCCGTATCTGGCTCTGGCGAGCGTCTGGGGGTGAAGTGGTCGAGGGTTTGGGGATAGGCGCCGACCGCCAGAATGCCGATCCCCGGCTCGTGCTGCGGGAGTGGCTTGGCACGACGCGGGCGATCGTGTTCGACGAGCGAGCGGGCGGTGTCGCACCGACTTTGGTGTGGGCGTTCGATCATACTCCGGATGAGGCGCAGTCAGAGCTGCTGCGGCAAATCTCCCGGTTTGCTGCGGCTCCGATGACCGCACTCGCAGAACGGTCCGCGAAACGCGCATTGCTCGAAGCATATTTGGGAAAGCGCAGTGCAGCACATGTGCTCAACGGTCATTCTCGTCGATTAAAGGGAGAGACGATACGGGCTGCGCTTCTGTGCGCGGACCTTCGAGGTTTCACCGATCTATCCGAGGTTCATGATGCAGACGAGATCGTATTGGTACTTGATGCCTGGTTCGATTGCGTCGCCGGCGCGGTGCACGCATTTGGTGGTGAGGTTCTCAAGTTTATAGGTGATGGCGTCCTCGCGATTTTCCCGATTGGCGAGCGCGATGCAAATGCCGCATGTGACGCTGCGGTACGCGCCGTGAAGGCCACGCGCGCCGGGATAGATCATCTCAACCAAACTCGGCGCCGCAATGGCGGCCCTGAGCTCGGATATGGCATTGGCCTGCATGTCGGCGAGATACTCTGGGGGAATATCGGCACTGCCGGCAGGTTGGACTTCACCGCGATTGGCAAGGCTGTAAATCTTGTCAGCCGCATCGAAGGGCTGTGCAAGCCGTTGGGACGGACGGTGCTCGCGTCGACAGTGTTCGAGGCAGAAACTACCGAGCGGATGATCGCCATGGGCAGTCATCCGCTCGGAGGAATAGCAGGCGCGCAAACACTTTTCGGCTTGCCGGAATAGATCGAATGGTTGAGCCCCGCCGTGGATGTGTCGTTCGCAGCATATCTTGGTATCGTGCGAAGCCATGACCGAGAGAAATTCGAACGGCAAAGAAGCTACGATACTGCAACTAAAGTATGGCGCGTTTAGAGCCCAGCCATGCGCGTCGCGCGCAGCTTCGCTGGCCGGTGCTAAGGGCCTTCCCGGCATCCACCCTTCGAGGGAGAGGCGCCTTCGCCGAGCTCGCCAAAACGATCCGCCGCCGGCAGCTGTAGCTCAGGTCGGCTCCAGGCAGTGCCGACCAGCGTGATGGACGCCTTGCGATTGTAGTTTCTGTATCTGGCTCCTCCCCGCGTGGCATCGACTGCCCTGTTCAGCGCGACGTTCTGCGCGCCGCTAACGCTGTGCCTCAAGACCCACGATGCAATGCTAATGCAATCGGCTCCGCTGCGCCAGAAGCGGCAATGAGCCAAACCCGCCGCGACTCAAGGCGATGGATCGGATTGATGGTTTGCCGAGAGCTTGGAGAGACTTGGTACGCCCAAGGGGAATCGAACCCCTGTTCCCGCCGTGAGAGGGCGGTGTCCTGACCGCTAGACGATGGGCGCGTTCAAGAACCGGCGATATAGGCTGACGGCTGGGAAAAAGCAACTAGGCTCAAGGCCACTGCTCGCACAGACGAAATATCCGCTACAAGCCTAGCGTTTTTGCTCGATCAGGTCCCAGAGATTTCCATAAAGGTCGGCGAAAACCGCGACCGTGCCATAAGCCTCGTGGCGTGGAGCTTCGCGGAACTCGACGCCTTTTTCGAGCATCAGCGCATGGTCGCGGGCAAAATCGTCGGTTTCGAGGAACAAAAAGACCCGCCCGCCGGTCTGGTTGCCGACGGCGTGCCTTTGCGCATCGCCGGATGCTTCGGCGAGAAGCAGCCGCGCGCCCTGCCCTTTGCGCGGCGTGATCGTGACCCAGCGTTTGCCGCCGCCGAGATCGACATCTTCGGTGAGGACAAAACCCAGTTGGTCGACATACCACGAGATCGCCTCGTCATAATTTGCGACGACAAGCGCGACCGTGGCAATGCTGCGGTGTTCGGCAAAACCGGTCATTTGTTCCTGATCGAAAAACGCCCGACGATGCGGCGCTCGGTGATGTCATAAACGAAGATGGCGCGGCTGCCGTCGGGCAGCTCGGCGTCGATCGACAGGTGATTGCCGGAGAGCGATTGGCTGATCACCCTGGCGCCGACCGGCAGCACGATGTCGCCGTTGACCGTTTCGCCGATCGGCACCTGGATGTCGCTGCTTAGCGGAGGGGCGGTAGGCGGCGCGTTGCGCGCTTTGTAGACAAGTGCTGCGATCACCACCATAAGGGCGAGGAACAGCAGGCCGAGATTGATGGCGACGAAGCGGACGAGCTTCCTCCGCACCTTTTCGACCTCGGGGTCGAGCGGCTTTTCCTCGTCTTCGTCGGCAAGCGGCCGGGCCATGGCAGCAGATTCCGGAACTGTTTTCGATGAGCGCTCATAACGAAGAGGTCAGACAATTAATAGGGGCCGGACCGATCGTCCTGGAGGCGGGCGCTGATGCGGCCGGCCAGCGGCTCGACCAATGGCTGGCGGCCAGGCTCGGCCCCGACATGTCGCGCAGCCGGGTACAGATGCTGATAAAGCAGGGCGCCGTCAGGATCGGCGGCAGGCAGGTCGACGAAACGAAGCGCAAGATGGCACAAGGTGACAGCGTGTCGGTCGACATGCCGGAGCCGGAACCGGCGGAGCCGCAAGGCGAAGATATTGCGCTGGACGTCCTCTACGAGGACAGCGAGCTGATCGTCATCAACAAGCCGGCCGGGCTGGTCGTGCATCCCGGCGCCGGCAACTGGACCGGCACGCTGGTCAACGCGCTGATCCATCATTGCGGTGATAGCCTGTCGGGCATCGGCGGGGTGAGACGGCCGGGCATCGTCCACCGCCTCGACAAGGAGACCAGTGGCGTCATGGTCGTCGCCAAGACCGATCGCGCCCACAAGGCGTTGTCGGAGGCCTTTGCCGACCACGGCCTGACCGGCGATCTCGAGCGCGCGTATCTGGCGTTGGTCTGGGGCATACCGGCAAGGCCGACCGGGACGGTCGACGCGCCGCTCGGCCGCGCCGCCGACCGGGTACGCCGCGCCGTGGTGCCGCAAGGCCGCGACGATGCCCGCCACGCCGTCACGCATTTCACCGTTGTCGAGCGCTTTGGCGAGCAGCAGCAGGAATTCGCCACGGCGAGCCTGGTCGAATGCCGGCTGGAAACCGGTCGCACTCACCAGATACGCGTCCACATGGCCCATATCGGCCATCCGGTGATTGGCGACCCCGAATACGGCCAGGCTTTCCGCACCAAGGCCAATCGGTTGCCCGAGCCGCTAAGAAGCAAGGTAAAAGCGTTTCCGCGACAAGCTTTGCACGCCCGCCTCCTTGCATTTCGGCATCCGGATACCCATCTAACGATGAGGTTCGAAGCACCGATACCGTGGGACATGGAGGAACTCGTCGACGGCTTCCGCAAGCTCTGAACCAACCACCTGAAAACCTGACCGGCGCTGTTCACTTCAACGTGACACACTGTTTCGTGTTGAACAAATGCCTGTCTTTCTGGTTTTGTTCCTATATATGTCGGTTGGCGCGAATGTGCCTTTGGCATTCGCGCCACATGCCCGCCGCGTTTCGGGGGCATCACTCCAATAGAGAGGGGGCGCTATCATGGCCCAGTCATTACCCAGTATCGTTTCCGGCGAAGGCGGTCTCAGCCGCTACCTGGAAGAAATCCGCCGCTTTCCGATGCTTCAGCCGCAGGAAGAGTACATGCTCGCCAAGCGCTATGCCGAGCATGAGGACACCACGGCTGCGCACAAGCTCGTCACCAGCCACCTTCGGCTCGTCGCCAAGATCGCCATGGGCTATCGCGGCTATGGCCTGCCGATCGGTGAGGTGATCTCGGAAGGCAATGTCGGCCTGATGCAGGCCGTCAAGAAATTCGAACCGGAGCGCGGTTTCCGTCTCGCCACCTATGCGATGTGGTGGATCAAGGCCTCTATCCAGGAATACATCCTGCGCTCGTGGAGCCTGGTCAAGATGGGCACCACCGCCAACCAGAAGCGCCTGTTCTTCAACCTGCGCAAGGTGAAGGGCAAGATCCAGGCGCTCGACGAAGGCGATTTGAAGCCCGACCAGATCACCGAGATTGCCACCCGGCTGAACGTCTCGGAAGCGGAAGTCGTGTCGATGAACCGCCGTCTGTCGGGCGACGCCTCGCTCAATGCGCCCATCCGGGCCAGTGAAGGCGAGTCCGGCGAATGGCAGGACTGGCTGGTCGACGACCACGAAAGCCAGGAAGAGATGCTGATCGAGCAGGACGAGCTGGAAAACCGGCGCGGCATGCTGTCGGGCGCTCTTGCCGTGCTCAACGACCGCGAACGCCGCATCTTCGAGGCGCGCCGCCTCGCCGATGAGCCGTTGACGCTTGAAGAGCTGTCGGCCGAGTTCGATATCAGCCGCGAGCGCGTGCGCCAGATCGAGGTGCGCGCCTTCGAGAAGGTGCAGGACGCGGTCAAGGCCGCGGCCAAGCGCCAGACGCAGGCGCTGCGCACCATCGAGGCGCAGCCGGCGGCGTAAGACCTTCCGGTAGAAACAAATAACGGCGGCGTCAGGTAACTGGCGCCGCCGTTTTTTCTAAAGCGCGTCGCGTTCGGCCGGCCTTGTGCGACGCGCTTTAGATTCTTGTTTTTATGCATGTCGTTATCGCAAAACCGCTGCACACTTTTGCGCGACATGCATTAGCGGGTTGCCGGTTCCGCGGCGCCTTCGCGGATGTCCGATCCGCCGCCATAACTGCTCAGTAGCCTTGCCATGGCGTCTCCAGACGATCGCATCGATAGCGGCATTACCGCAATTTTCCCCAAGCCCTGAAAACCGCAAGACTGCAAGCTGTGGCGGCAATGTTGCGGCGCCGACCGCGGCATTCCACAACCCGGCGCTCGCGGCAGGCGGCGCGACAACGAGCCGCCGGGGCTGCGCCGGGCAGTTGAGCTCGTCTATTGAAAACGAAAGGCAGTGTGACGATGACGATTTCTCCGTTTCTGGCCGCTCTCGGATCCGACGGTCCGCCAGCCGATCGAGCGAAAGACATGGCCCTGTATGGATGGCTAATTGGAAGCTGGGAAATGGACTCGGTCCACTACCTCGACGACGGCACAATCCAGAAATGGGATGGCGAATGCCATTTTGGCTGGGTGCTCGAAGGCCGCGCGATTCAGGACGTTTGGATCAGGCCCAAGCGCCCTGCTCCGTCCGCGATGTATGGCACAACCTTGCGCATCTTCGACCCTGGGATCGATGGCTGGCATATCATATGGAACGACCCGCTCAACCGGGATCACTCGCGCCAGATCGGGCGGGCCGAGGGTGAGGACATTGTCCAGCTCGGCAATGACTCGCGCGGTCTGCAAACTCGGTGGCGTTTCACCGAGATCACTGCCAACAGCTTCCATTGGATCGGCGAGGAAAGATCTTCCGAGAGCGATCCTTGGCAAATCACGTATGAACATTTAGCCCGCCGAACAAAACCCTGACGCTGGACTGGCTGGCGTCTGCGCTGCTCCTCATCGGGCTGCCGCCACCGTCTTCCCGCATGGACCTCTCGGATTCAAACATCGCAAAAATCGAATCAGGATCAATAGCTTGGATGACCCTCGCAGAACGATGAGGGCGGCGCCGAGTCTGAATGGCATTGTAGTGCCAGCGACCCATCTCCTCACAGGCAATCGAGCGGAAATTTCAGATAGCGCCGCCCGTTGGATTCCGGTTCCGGCAGGCGTCCGCCATTCATGTTCACCTGCAGCGCGTGCAGGATCAGCCGCGGCATCGGCAAGGTCCTGTCGCGGGCCTGGCGGAGCGCGACGAAGTCGGCTTCCGCCTTGCAGCCGGCAACATGGATGTTGCCGGCTTTCTGCTCCGCGACCGTGCTTTCCCAGCGCGCTTCGCGACCGCCCGGCTGGTAGTCGTGACCGACGAACAGACGTGTCTCGTCCGGCAGCGCCAGGATGTCCTCGATCGAGTGCCAGAGCCGCTCGGCACTGCCGCCGGGAAAGTCTGTCCTGGCGGTCCCGCTGTCCGGTATGAACAGCGTGTCGTGGATGAAGGCGGCGTCGCCGATGACGTAAGTGATCGAGGCCAGTGTGTGGCCCGGCGAGAACAGCACTCTTGCCGGAAGGCGGCCGACCGAAAAAGTTGCGCCGTCGGCGAACAGCCTGTCCCATTGCGAACCGTCGGCGGGGAATTCCGGCCAGTTGTAGATCACCTTCCACAATTTCTGGACGTCGATGACCTTTTCGCCGATTGCCGTCGGCGCTCCGGTTCTCCCCCTCAGATAATGGGCGGCGGAGAAATGATCGGCATGCGGATGCGTGTCGAGGATCCACTCGACCTCCAGCCCGCTTTCCCTGACGAAGTCGAGCAGGGCGTCGGCATTTTTCGTTGCCGTTGTACCGGACCTTTCGTCGAAGTCGAGCACCGGATCGATGATGGCGCATTTGCGGGTCGCCATGTCGGCGACCACATACTGGACGGACCCGCTCGGCTTGTCATAGAAGCCGGTGACCTGCGACCTGGCCGATAATGCGTCCAATCCCAGCCCCCTTGATCCTCACCGTGGCAGGAATGACTTTCTCTGCCACGGCAAATGAAAGGCATGGTTGTCCGTCAACCAGGCGCCGTCAAGCACCCCATGCTCATACGGCCAAGAAAACCGAAAATTCTCCGTGCCGCCTCTGCCTGCTCAGGCGGAAGGCTGCTTGGTTTTCCTGAGATATGGCAGGATTGTCTCGTAGGCGCCGAAACGCTTGATGGCATCTTCATTCGAGACGGCAGCGGTGATGATGACGTCCTCGCCCTGCTTCCAGTTCGCCGGCGTCGCCACCTGGTGCTTGGCGGTCAGCTGCATGGAATCGATGGCGCGCAGGATTTCGTCGAAGTTGCGGCCGGTCGTCATCGGGTAGGTGAGAACCAGCTTGATCTTCTTGTCGGGCCCGATGACGTAGACCGAGCGCACCGTGGCATTGTCCGCCGGCGTGCGGCCTTCCGAGCTCTCGCCGGCACCCGCCGGCAGCATCTCGTAAAGCTTGGCGACCTTGAGATCCTTGTCGCCGATCAGCGGGTAGTTCACCGAATGGCCGGTCGCGGTCTTGATGTCGTTCTGCCACTTTTCATGGCTTTGGACGGGATCGACCGAGATGCCGATGATCTTGACGTTGCGCTTCCTGAACTCGCCTTCGAGCCCGGCCATCGTGCCGAGTTCGGTCGTGCAAACCGGCGTAAAGTTCTTCGGATGGCTGAACAATACTGCCCAGCCGTCGCCGATCCATTCATGGAAGCTGATCGGTCCTTGCGTGGTCTCAGCGGTGAAGTCCGGTGCGATATCGTTGATACGAAGGCTCATGGCGTGTCCCTACCCTGTGAGTGCAGATCGCAGCCGGCGTTGACCGGCGCTGCTTTTGCCTTTCTATCACTCCGGCGTCATCCTTCAAATGCCTGTTGCGCCGGCATCAAGGCCGGCGGCGAAATATTTTCATTGCTTCTCGGCAAATGCCGCAGGAATTTTCGCTGCGCTGGCTCAGGCCTTGTTCACTGCCAGCGTCGTCGCCAGGTCTTCCATGCGCTGGGCCAGCGCGCCGAGCGCCCCGGTCAGCGCGGAATCGTTCTTGTCGGCCTTGGTCAGTGCGTCGTCGCGCGTCTTGCGCAGCGTCAGCACTTCGCTTTCCATGCCCTTGACCCGCTTTTGCAGTTCCGAAAGCTCGTCCATGACCATGATGCCGGCCATCACGGTCAGCCGCTGGTCGCCAATCTCGCCAAAAGAATCCTTCAGATGCGAAACATAGCGGTCGAAGCGCTCGGCAAGATCGATCAGATGCTCTTCCTGGCCCTCGTCGCAGGCCATCCGATACTGCTTGCCGTCGATGGAAACCGTGACTTGTGCCATTAGCCTACCTGTCCAGTACCGCGCGGATGGTTTCCATGGCTGTCACCAGCCTTCGCGACACTTCCTTGTTGGCATCTTCCAGCCGTTCGGCGCGGGCCTCGGAATTGTCGAGTTCCTGCGCCAGCCGCGAGCGGTCGGCGTTCATCCGCTGCACTTCGGCCTCGGCTTCCGAATAGTCCCGCTCGTGCTCGAGCTTGGCCGCGACGGCGTTTTCCAGCCCTTCGATGGCCTTACCCAGCCTGGCAATGACTTCTTTGAGGGTCGTTTCCCCGGTCATGGCTTTCGTCCTGCGCCCTGCCCATCACCGAATCATCCACGTTCAGAACGCGTTATCCCTGAAACATTACGCGTCGTGTGAACCGCACGTCAATAAAGCTGTCGCGACTGTCCCCTGCTAACGCTAATGTAAGTCGCGCATGGCCATCACAAGACCGGCAAAAGCACACCGATTTGTTGACTAAAAGGCCGCGCCTGCTATGTGTCGCGCACCCTTTTCAAGGGCTTTCCCAAGGCCCAAACCCCCATTTTGGAGGAAGCATGACCTCGCGCGAACAACATGACCGGATGGCCAATGCGATCCGTTTTCTCGCCATGGACGCCGTCGAGAAGGCAAATTCCGGCCACCCCGGACTGCCCATGGGCTGCGCCGACATCGCCACGGTGCTGTTCACCCGCTTTCTCAAATACGATCCGAAAAACCCGCATTGGCCGGACCGCGACCGCTTTATCCTGTCGGCCGGCCACGGCTCGATGCTGCTTTACTCGCTGCTCTATCTGACCGGCTACGAAGACATCACCATCGACCAGATCAAGCAGTTCCGCCAATTGGGGTCGAGGACGGCGGGCCACCCGGAATACGGCCATGCCGCCGGCATCGAGACGACGACAGGCCCACTCGGCCAGGGCCTTGCCAATTCGGTCGGCTTCGCGCTCGGCGAGCGCATCATGAATGCCGCTTTCGGCAAAGATCTCGTCGACCACTACACCTATGTGCTGGCCGGCGACGGCTGCCTGATGGAAGGCGTATCCCAGGAAGCCATCGCGCTTGCCGGGCATCTGAAGCTGAACAAGCTGATCGTCTTCTGGGACAACAACAACATCTCGATCGATGGCCCGGTGTCGCTCGCCGATAACACCGATCAGGTCGCCCGCTTCCAGGCGTCCGGCTGGAATGCCAGCCATATCGACGGCCAGGACCCGGAAGCGATCGCCTATGCCATCGAAGCGGCCCGCCACTCCGACAAGCCGACGATGATCGCCTGCAAGACGACCATCGGCTTCGGCGCGCCGACCAAGGCCGGCACCAACAAGGCGCATGGCTCGCCGCTCGGCGCCGAGGAAATCGCTGGCGCCAGAAAATTCTTCGGCTGGGATTATCCGCCCTTCGAGGTTCCGGCCGATATCCTCGACGCATGGCGTACCGCCGGGCGGACCGGCGTCAAGGCGCGCACCGACTGGGAAAGCCGGCTTGCCAAGGCTGATGCCAAATTGCGCGCAGAGTTCGAACGCCGCATCAGTGGCACGCTGCCGGCCAACTTCGACGCCGTCATTGGCGATTACAAGAAGAAGCTCGTCGCCGACAAGCCGAAGGTCGCCACCCGTAAGTCATCGGAAATGGCGCTGGAGGTCATCAACGGCGCCGTGCCCGAAACCATCGGCGGCTCGGCCGATTTGACCGGCTCCAACAACACCAAGACTAGCCAGACCAAGAACATCACCGCCGACGATTACGGCCAGCGCTACGTTCATTACGGCGTTCGCGAGCACGGCATGGCAGCCGCGCTCAACGGGCTGACATTGCATGGCGGCATTATCGCCTACGGCGGCACTTTCATGTGCTTTTCCGATTATGCCCGTCCGGCGATGCGGCTTGCTTCGCTGATGGGCATCCGCTCGATCTTCGTCATGACCCATGATTCCATCGGCCTTGGCGAAGACGGCCCGACCCATCAGCCGGTCGAGCATCTGGCAGCACTTCGCGCCATTCCGAACCACAATGTCTTCCGCCCGGCCGACGCGGTGGAAACCGCGGAATGCTGGCAGTTGGCCATTGAGTCGGAAAAGACGCCTTCGACATTGGCGCTGACCCGGCAGAACCTGCCGACGGTACGCAACGACTTCGTTGCGGAAAACCTCTCCAGCCGCGGCGCCTATGAACTTGCCGCCGCCAGTGGCGAGGCGGCGGTGACGATCTTCGCTTCGGGCTCCGAGGTCGAGATCGCGCTGGCTGCCCGCGAGGCCTTGGAAAAGCACGGCCACGCGACCCGCGTCGTCTCGGTGCCGTGTTTCGAATTGTTCGACAAGCAGAGCGCCGACTACCGCAGCAGGACGATCGGCAATGCGCCGCTCAAGATTGCCATCGAAGCCGGCATCCGTCAGGGCTGGGATCACTTCATCGGCACCGACGGCATCTTTGTCGGCATGACCGGCTTCGGCGCCTCCGGCACCATCGAACAGCTCTACCCGCATTTCGGCATCACAGCCGAGGCAACGGTGAAGGCGGCGGAAGCCCGTCTGCATGGCAAATGAAAGTGAGCCCCGCCCGGCAAAGGCTGGCATAGCGGTTTTGCCGGGCGGTGGAGCACTAATCGATTTAAATCCACGCCTCGGCGGCTGGATTCTTTGCCCGTCCGCCGTTATGAAGCTGCGGACTTGATCTTCGGCCTCCAACTCCCAGGGAGAGAACAATGACCGTCAGAGTTGCCATCAACGGATTCGGCCGCATCGGCCGCAACATCCTGCGCGCCATCCATGAATCCGGCCGCAAGGATATCGACGTCGTCGCGGTCAACGATCTCGGCCCGGTCGAGACCAACGCGCATCTGCTGCGCTTCGACAGCGTGCATGGCCGCTTTCCGCATGAGGTGACGGTTGACGGCGACCAGATCATCGTCGGCAAGGAAAAATTCAAGGTCACCGCGATCAAGGATCCGACGCAACTGCCCTGGAAGGAGCTTGGCATCGACATCGCGCTCGAATGCACCGGCATCTTCACCGCCCGCGACAAGGCCGTCGCCCATCTGACCGCCGGTGCCAAGCGCGTTCTCGTCTCCGCTCCGGCAGAGGGCGCCGATCTCACCGTCGTCTATGGCATCAATCACGACAAGCTGACCAAGGACCACATCGTCATCTCGAACGCCTCCTGCACCACCAACTGCCTGGCGCCGCTGGCGGCCGTGCTGAATGAGGCGGTCGGCATCGAGAAGGGCATGATGACGACGATCCATTCCTACACCGGCGACCAGCCGACGCTGGACACCATGCACAAGGACCTCTACCGCGCCCGCGCCGCCGCGCTGTCGCAGATTCCGACCTCGACCGGTGCTGCCAAGGCCATCGGCCTGGTACTGCCCGAACTCAAGGGCAAGCTCGACGGCATCTCCATCCGCGTGCCGACCCCGAACGTCTCGCTCGTCGATTTCAAGTTCATCGCCAAGCGGCCGACCACCGTCCAGGAGATCAATGACGCGGTGATCGCCGCCTCGAACGGCAAGCTGAAGGGCATCCTCGCCGTTACCCGTCACCCCAATGTTTCGATCGACTTCAACCATGATCCGCATTCCTCGATCGTGGCGCTCGACCAGACCAAGGTCATGGACGGCAACTTCGTTTCGGTGCTGTCGTGGTACGACAATGAGTGGGGCTTTTCCAACCGCATGGGCGATACCGCCGTCGCCTTCGGCAAGACCATCGCCTGATCGCAGAGCCAGCTTCTCGACCTGGAGACGCCCGGCTCAGTCCGGGCGTTTTTCATTGCAGCACGAACCGCCGAGGCACGCTCCGCTGCTCGGGGGTGCCAAAACTTTCGACGATCGGCAGCGTGGGGCAAAAAGCCACGCTGCTGCCTTGCAGCGGCCATGTCTTCGCCCCACTCTCCCGTGATGCCGGAGCATATCGACTAGGGGCGACCAACGAATGGAGCATGGTATCTATCTTGTGACGCTCGTTGGCGCAGCACTTGTCGTTGCCGCCGCGTTTTCAAGCCTGATCGCCTTCCGTTTCGGCGCCCCTCTCCTGCTGCTGTTTCTCTGCATCGGCCTCGCCACCGGAACCGACGGTCTCGGCATCCATTTCGACAATGCCCGAGTTGCTTATTTTGCCGGCTCATTGGCGCTGGCGGTCATCCTTTTCGATTCCGGCTTTGGCACGCCGCTCAACGCCTTGCGGCAGGCGGCCGGGCCGGCGCTGTCGCTGGCCACATTCGGCGTCCTTTTGACCACCGGACTCTTCGGCGCCGCCGCCTATTATCTGCTCGACCTGACCTGGCTGGAATCCTTCCTGCTCGGTGCCGCCGTCGCCTCGACCGACGCCGCGGCGGTGTTCTTCCTGCTGCGCGCCGGCGAGATTAATTTGCGCGAGCGCGTGCGGTCCACGCTCGAGGTGGAATCCGGCACAAATGACCCGATCGCCATCTTCCTGACCATCACGCTGGTCGAGGTCATCGCCGCCAATACCCACCCCGAGGCCAAGGTGCTGGTCACCGATCTTGCCGTCGGCTTCCTTGTCAACATGGGGCTCGGCGCGGTCATCGGCATTCTCGGCGGCATGGCCATCGTGCGCCTTGTCGATCGCCTCAATCTCGATCACGGCCTGCTGCCGATCTTCGTGCTGACGCTGTCGCTTATGGTGTTCGCTGCCGCCGGTGCCGTCGGCGGCTCCGGCTTTCTGGCGGTCTATCTCGCAGGCCTGATTGCCGGCAATTCCGATATCCGGGCCGTCACCATCCTCAAGCGCTTCCAGGACGGCATGTCGTGGCTGGCGCAGATCATCATGTTCCTGATCCTCGGCCTGTTCGCGACGCCTTCGCAATTTCCGGCGATCCTGGTGCCGGCAGTGCTGCTCGGCCTGTTCCTGGTATTTGTGGCACGGCCAATCGCCGTCTGGCTCTGCCTGGTGCCGTTCCGTCTGCCACGCCCGGAAGTCGCCTTCGTCTCGTGGGTTGGCCTGCGTGGTGCCGTGTCGATCCTGCTTGCCATCACGCCGCTGCTCGGCGGTCTTGAGAACGGCCGCCTCATCTTCAACACTGCCTTCATCATCGTGCTGGTCTCGCTGATCATCCAGGGATGGACCGTCGGGCCGCTGGCGCGCCGTCTCGGCCTTATCGTGCCGGCCCGCCTGGGACCGCTCGACAAGGTCGAATTGGAACTGCCGGGCTCCGCCCATCATGAGCTTCTCGCCTACCGCGTGGCACCTGGAAGCCCGGTGGCGCGCGGCGAACGCATTCCGCGCTGGGCGCGGCCGTCGCTGGTGCTGCGCGACGGACGCTCGATGCGCTTCCAGGATATGGGCCGGCTCGCGGCCGGCGACCATGTCTACATCTTCGTGCCGGACCGCTATCCGCGCCTGCTCGACAAGCTGTTCGCCAGCCGTGCCGTGGTCGATCCCGAGGACGCGGATTTCTTCGGGGCCTTCGCCGTCGATCCGTCACGCCCCGCCGAGGAACTGGAGACCGCCTACGCGCCGGGCCTGACCGAAGCGGAACGCAAGCTCAGCATTGGCGACCTGGTCACTACGCGGCTCGGCGGCCACGCCGAATACGCCGACCGCGTGCTGCTCGGTCCGATCGAGCTGATCGTCCGCGACGTCGACGACAAGGGCAGGATCACCGGCCTTGGCCTGTCCTTTGAGCCGACCGCGCCGGTGGCGCGCGTTCCGGTGTTCCTCAGCGCCGGCGAAATCCGCGATCGCATCGCCGCCATCATCCGCAACCGGCGCAAGCCGGCCGAGGCGCAGGCGGTCGAGGCGGCGGCCGAGATGGAACCGGTTCCGCAGCCCGTGGTGGAAAAGACAACTGGCGAAGGCTGACCGCTGTCCACCCGAGCCGCGGAACCCTGCCGCGAGGCTGAAGAATGGCTCGGCAACTGGTGTGGCGGGTCCATGTGGTCCGACATCGCCGGAAATGATCCCGATCGGCCGGTTGCGAGGGCGTCCGGCCGATCAGTCGCCAATTCTCCGGCGCGCCATAGGGGCGCGCTTAATTGTTGCGGGCCGCTACGAACTGCGCCGCTTGTTTCAGAAGCGCAGCCTGCTCGCCAAAAGGTTCGAGCAACGCATGAGCCTGGTCAACGAGGCCATGGAGCTGGCCCCGCGCCCAGTCCGGTCCGTGCAGCGCGACCAGCGTCGCCTTGCCGGCCGCGGCATCCTTGCCGGTCGCCTTGCCCATCTGATGCGCGTCGGCGGTCAGGTCGAGCAGATCGTCGGCAAGCTGAAAGGCAAGCCCGATCGCCGAGCCGAACTCGGCCAGCCTTTCGCGGTCGCCCGACGGCGCGCCGGCAAGGATAGCGCCCGCTTCGCAGGCAAAGCGGATCAGCGCACCGGTTTTCATCGCCTGAAGCCGGATGATGCCGGCCTCGTCCTGCCGGCTTTGTTCGGCTTCGAGATCGAGCATCTGGCCGCCGACCATGCTTCCCGCCCCGGCGGCGCGGGCCAGTGCCAGCACCAGCGTTGCCCTGCGCTCGGCCGGCAGCATTGTCGCCTCGTCGGCAAGGATGTCGAAGGCAAGTGTCAGCAAGGCGTCGCCCGCAAGAATGGCGGTCGCCTCATCGAAAGCCCTGTGCACGGTCGGCTGGCCGCGGCGCAAATCGTCGTCGTCCATGGCCGGCAGATCGTCATGGATGAGCGAATAGCAGTGCACGCATTCGAGCGCCGCCGCGACGCGCAGCGCCGCCTCGCCGTCGGCTGAAAACAGTGCAGCACTTTCCATGACCAGGAAGGGACGCAGTCGTTTGCCGCCGTTCAGCACGCCATGTCGCATTGCCGCCATCAGGCGTTCGGGCCGCGCGACCTCGCCCGAAAGCGTCCGTCCGTCGAGCAACCGCCTCAGCAGCGCCTCGAGCGGAACTGCCCGGGCAATAAGTGCAGCTTCGAACGCCATTTGGTCGTCTTTCGTCATGGTCGGGAGCGGTAGCCGACACTCAGACGTTGCGCAAGAAGCCAAGCGCCATTATGCCGGGGGCAGGGAGTAGCGCGGACTGGGTGGCTTGGCGGAACCGATCGTCGATCACGAAACCGAAGGGTTGGACATGGCGAGACCGAGACGCGGCAGCCGCATCGGTCTTCAACGCTGGGTCCGGCGCGGCATCGCCGTCGCGGTCGTGCTGGCGCTGGTGCCGGTGGTGCTGACCTTCCTGTACCTGCCGACATTCGTGCATCCGGTGTCGACATTGATGCTGAAGGACCTGGCGACGTTTTCTGGCTACGATCGGCGCTGGGTTTCCATCGACGATGTCGCGCCGGTGCTGGCATATTCGGTCATCATGTCGGAGGACGGGCAGTTCTGTTTCCATCGCGGCGTCGATCTGGGCGAGTTGCGCGGCGTCGTCGACGATGCGCTCGCCGGCGAGATGACACGTGGCGCCTCGACCATCACCATGCAGACGGTAAAGAATCTTTATCTATGGTCGCGGCCGTTGGGCTCGGTCCGTAAGGTCGTGGAACTGCCGCTGGCCGTCTATTTCGATGCGGTGCTGTCGAAACGGCGGATCATGGAGATCTACCTCAACATCGCCGAATGGGGACCGGGCATCTACGGCATCGAGGCCGCCGCCCAGCATCATTTCGGCGTCTCGGCAAAACAGCTGTCGCGCCGGCAGGCAGCGCTGCTTGCCGTCACCTTGCCGAATCCGATCGTGCGCAATCCGGCGAAGCCCGGGCCGGGACTGAGGCGGCTTGCCGCGTTGATCGAACGGCGCGCCGGCCGCGCCGGCGCCTATGTCGGTTGCCTGCGATAGTGTCAAAAAAAAACACGGCGACGCTGGCCAAAACGCCGTCGGGCGTGTATAGGCACCCGACTTTCTCAGATTCCGGCCCCTGATGTGGCCCTTTCACGAGGGCCGCCGGGGCGTTTTGACCATGTAGTGGAGCATATCCATGGCCGTTCCGAAACGAAAAACCTCTCCGTCGAAGCGCGGCATGCGCCGTTCTGCCGACGCACTGAAGGCCCCGACCTATGTCGAGGACAAGAACTCCGGCGAGATGCGCCGTCCGCACCATATCGACCTGAAGACCGGCATGTATCGCGGTCGCCAGGTTCTGGAGCCGAAGGAAAGCTGAGAGAGCTTTCGACGGTTTATGGGTTGCGAAACGACCGGCCATTGGCCGGTCTTTTTGCGTTTGCGACAACTGATCGTATCAGCCGGGCCTGACATTGTTGTTTCACGCCGTCTTTGTCCGTGTTTATCGGCCGCACGAAAATTCTTGACGGCGAACGCCGGGCGCACTCTACAAAGATCAGTCCAACCGGAGCCGCCACATGTTCGGTGCCATCCCGCTGCTGATCGTGCCTTTCATCCTCTACAATCTCGGGCTTCTGGGAATATTCGGCAGCGGCGACGATCCGTGGGCCACCGAAATGTTTTCGGTCCGGATGATGTCGGGTGGCGTGTTCTCGATGACCCTCGGCGACCTCATCGTGCTGATCGCACTGATCTTCTTGTTCGTCGAAGTGGTGAAGTCGACGCGCACGACAAATGCCTCGATCATGGACCATCTTTTGTCGACCTTCGTCTTTGTGGCCTATCTGGTCGAGTTCCTGCTGGTGAAGGGCGCCGCCCATTCCGTTTTCTTCACACTGATGGTCATAGCGCTGATCGACGTGCTGGCCGGCTTTTCGGTGTCGATGCGGTCGGCCACCCGCGACATCAATATGAGTTAAGGATCCCGACTCAGCCCGGGTCAGCGGTGAAGCCAGCCGCCTCGACGCCGGCGATGGCTGCCGTTTCATCATTGTCGGACGTGTCGCCGGAAATACCGATGGCGCCGATGATCGTGCCGGCGTTGTCGCGGATCAGCACGCCGCCGACGACCGGCAGGACGCGCCCGCCCGACACGTCGGAGACGCCGGCGATCAGATGCGGGCGCTCCTTGGCGAAAGCTTCCACCCGGCGCGAGCCCATGCCGATAGCGAGCGCGCCATAGGCCTTGCCGGCCGACATTTGCGGACGCAGGAAAGAGGCGCCGTCCTGACGCTGGAACGCGACCAGATGGGCGCCGGCGTCGAGCACCGAGACGCCAAGCGGCCTGAGCTTGAGCTCGGCACCCTTGGCAAAGGCGGCGGCGATGATTTCAAGGGCTTTGTCGAGCGTCAGTGCGGTCATGGCCGTCTCCTAAACGCGCCAGTTATCAACCGGCAGAACAGACTCCGAGTGAACTGTTTCGCGTGCGAAAGGAAGCATGCATTCTGGGAGCGCCGGCCTATTTCTTCTTGGCGCGAGGCTTCTTCACCGGGGCCGGAGGCGCATTGGCCAGGTCTTCCGCTTCCTTGGCGAGGCGCAGCGCCCGCAGCTTGTTGGTCTTGGCTTGGCGAGCGTCGCTCTCGGCGACATATTCCGCCATCGCCTTCTGGCGAACCGTGGCTGCCTCTTCCTGTTTCTTGAAACGCAAATCGGCCCGCGCACGGGCAGTGTCCTTAGAGTTCTCGACCAAGAGCGTTATCCAATCCGTAAATTATCTTCAGTCCCTTGATAGCAGAGCCAGCCCGCAATTGGGAAAATAAGTTGGTCATGGCGCCGGATCGCAGCCGACTCGCTCCGCCTTGCGGGCGACTACCGCATCGTATCCGGCCTGCAAAGTCGCGCGGACGGTGGGTCCAGATGGGGCGGGAGACGCACCCAGATGCTCGTGGCGCAACTCGTTCATGAACTTATCCCACATCGGCGGGCCGCCTTTTTCCAGAAGCTCGGCACGGATAGAGAGCTCTTCGCTGACCGGCAGCCAGACGCGGCCCCAGGCGCCGAGATGCGCCAGGATCGGCACCAGCGTAATCGCCATTTCGGTCAGGCTGTAGATCGCCTTTTGCTTGTGGGAGGGATCGTCCGCCTTGGTCAGCATGCCGAGCTCCATCAGCCGCTTCAGCCGGTCGGCGAGGATGTTGGAGGCGATGCCCTCCATCGAGCCGTTGAGCAGTTCGCGAAAGTGGCGTCTGCCGCCGAAGATGATGTCGCGAAGGATGATCAGGCTCCACCGGTCACCGAACACTTCGAGCGACAGGTTGATGGGGCATCCGGACCGACGATCGATGTTCATGCGAATCTCCAAAAACCGGTTGCACTATCGTATCGGTTTTAATATCGTGCAACTGATTGCAACTTGCAATCGGATTTGCAGCCCAAGGAGGAAAGTCATGAGAAACGCCGAACACCCCGAAATCGTATCCCAGACGTTCGGCGATCCGGCCCATCCGGCGGTGTTGTTGATCATGGGCGCGATGGCTTCCATGCTTTGGTGGCCCGAAGCGTTTTGCCGGAAGCTGGCCGGCGAGGGTCGCTTCGTGATCCGCTATGACAATCGCGATACCGGCCGTTCGACCAAATACGCGCCGGGCGAGCCGCCTTATACATTCGACGACATGGTGGACGATGCCGTCCGCGTCCTTGACGACCAGGGAATCCGAAAGGCGCACGTGGTCGGCATGTCGATGGGCGGTATGATCGCGCAGCTCGTTGCGTTGAAATACCCGCCGCGTGTCAATTCGCTGACGGTGATCAGCAGCTCGCCCCTGGGCATCGATACGTCGCATTTGCCCGGAACCACCGAGGCCTATAGGAAACATTCGGCCGAAGGCGCCAAGGTCGACTGGTCTGACCGTGGCCAAGCGGTCGATTTCATGGTCAAAAACGCGCGTGCGCTCGCCGGCACCGCGCATCCGTTCGATGAGGCGCGGACGAGAGCGTTCGTGGAACAGGACTACGACCGGTCCGGCGGCTTTCTCAGCGCGACCAATCACTTCATGCTCAAGGGCGGCGAAGATCGGAGCGGCGAGGACTGGACGGGGCGGCTGCACGAGATGAAGATTCCGCTCCTCGTTATCCACGGCACCGACGATCCGATCTTTCCAGCCGAGCATGGCGCCGCTCTTGCCGACGCGGTCGCCGGTGCAAGACTGGTCCGGATCGAGGGCGGCGGCCACGAGCTGCATCCCGACGATTGGGCCGCGATCATCGATGCGATCGTCGCCCACAGCCGGGCCACGTAGCAGCGGGCCGAACCTTGACACCGGATGCCCGCGAGACGAAGCACCAAAGATAGGAGCAAAAATGTCCCTGACGATGCATCTTCATCCGCTGGCCTCCTTCTGCTGGAAACCGCTGATCGCGCTCTATGAGAACGGCACGCCATTCACATCGGTCGTCGTCGATCTCGGCAACGAACAGTCGCGCGCGGCGTTCCTGAAATTGTGGCCGGCCGGCAAGATGCCGGTGCTGCGCGATGAGGCGCTGGACCGGACCGTGCCGGAATCGACGATCGTCATCGAATATCTCAACGCGTATTATCCCGGACCGGTCGAGCTGATCCCCGGCGATCTCGATCTCGCCCGTCAGACCCGGCTTGCCGACCGCTTCTATGACTTCTACGTCCAGGAACCGATGCAGAAGATCGTTGGCGACCGGCTGCGGCCGGAGGGCAAGACCGATCCGTTCGGCGTCGAGCAGGCCCGCGCCCAGCTGCGCAGCTCCTACGCCATCATTGAACAGGACATGCAGTCGAGGACATGGGCGGTGGGTGCGAGCTTCACCATGGCCGACTGCGCTGCCGCCCCCGCGCTGTTCTACGCCAACAAGGTCGAGCCGTTCGGAGACGAATATCCTGCGGTCAGGCGCTATCACGACCGGTTGCTGCAACGCCCCTCGGTTGCCCGTGTGATCGAGGAAGCGCAGCCGTATTTCAAGCTCTTCCCCTACAACAATGGCTAGAGTGGTTCATCGTTTCACGGAAACGCCGAACCGCTCTATCTCTTTGTTTTTGCGCAATTCCGTACGGAAAACCGTTTCACACTTTTCCTGGAATTGCTCTAGGCCCGATGCTGCATAGTTGCTCGACGCGCTGACGATGCCCCTCAGCTTCCGGGTGAACCGAGCTGCTCCGCATCCCAGAACTGGTCAAGCCAGATGTTGAGCTTCAGGAAGCCGGCATTGCTGACCGTATAGACGCGCCTGGTGCCTTCCGGCTTGGCGTTGACCAACCCCGCATCAAGCAGCACCTTCAGGTGCTGCGAAACGGCCGGGCGGGACACCGGCAAGCCGGATGCCAATTCGTTGACGGTCTTCGGTCCGCGCCGGAGCTCTTCCAAGAGATGGCGCCGGTTGGGATCGGCAATCGCCATGAAGGCGTCGGAAAGCATCATGCCTTATTTGTGGGGCAAAGCGCCTCGAATCTCAACTGTCGGCTTCAGCTTTTCTGCGCGGGTCGAGCCGCAACGCTTCCGGCGTCACCGAGCGATCGGCGGGCTGGGTCTTGAAGGCATCGCGGCCTTCGATCGGCACCGGCGCGCGACGGCTGATGCGCAGCAGCGTATAGCCAGCCAGGCTGAGATGCGCGAGCGCAGTGGCCAGGAACAGCCCCTCAGGGCGCATCCAGCCCATCAGGCCGGCGGCCACCAGCGGACCGATCATCGTGCCGAAGCCATAAAGCAGCAGCAGGCCGCCCGACACTTTGACGAAGTCCTCCGATCGCGCATGGTCATTGGCATGCGCCACCGCGATCGAATAGAGCGTGTAGGCGAAGGCGCCGTAGGCGGCGGTGCAGACGATGACGAAGACGCCGGAGCGCGGTTCGAACAGGAAGATGGCGATGGCAAACAGCGCAGCACCGAAGGCCGCGCCCGCCAGCACGAAACGACGGTCCGTCGTGTCGGAGAGCCGCCCGGCCGGAAGCTGCATGGCGGCACCAGCGATGACCACGAGGCTCATCATCAGCGCGATCTCGGCTGTCGAGATGCCGATGCGCGCTCCATAGACGGCACCAAGTGTACCCCAGGCGCCGTTGGCGATGCCGATCAGCACGCAAGCGATCGCCGACACCGGCGAATTGACGTAGAGCCCCTTGACGTCAAGCGACACGTCCTGCAGCGGCTTGGGGTGAGACGCCGTCGAGACCGCCGTCGGGATCAGCGACAGGCAGAACAGAATGCCGGTGATCATGAACAGCGACGCCGATCTCACATCGCCGCCGGCAACGATCATCTGACCGCCCATGATCGAGGCATAGGTGACCATCATGTAGAGGCCGAAGACGGTGCCGCGGTTTTCGTTGGTGGCCTTCTCGTTGAGCCAGCTTTCGATGACCATGAAGGCGCCGGCCATGGTGAAGCCGGTGAAGGCGCGCAGCAGGATCCAGGTATATTCGTCGATGATCAGGCCGGTGAGCAGTGCGACGATCGCTCCCGATGCGGCAAAGGCGCCGAAAGCCCTGACATGACCGGCGCGGCGCACGATGCGTGGCGCAAAGAAGCAGCCGGTGACGAAGCCGCCGGCCCAAGCCGTGCCCATCAGGCCGAGCGATGCCGTCGAGAAGCCCTCCACCTGGCCGCGCAGCGGCAACAGCAGACCGTGCAGTCCGGATGCCGCCAACAGGAACGCGGTGCCGCGCAGCAGCGAGAGGATCGGTCTGTAGCTTGCGAACATTTTTCAATCCGGCTGGGGTTTAGGGCACAAGTCTGCAGACAGCGGCATTCGGGCTTTTCGGCGGCGTGCCCGAGCTTTTGGCATTACCCGCAGTAACTACCCGCGGCGAAACAGCGCCTCTGCCGCCGACTTGGTCGAGCCCTTGGTCTTGAGCTCGGCTTCCAGCCGGGCGATCTCGTCGCGCAGGATGCCGATCCGTTCGGACAATTCGTCGACGGAAAGCAGCGACAGATCCTGCCCGATCTCGTGCGGGCGCGCTTTCTTCTTGGGTTCGTCGTCGAAGATCGCCATCGTCGCTCCTCCGTGATTGCCCATTTGCCTGATTTGCCAATGAGCATACATAGGGCAAGGGTATGGATGCAAATGGCGGGCAAGAGCTGGCACGAGAAACCGGCGGAGCACGACGGGAAAATTCATGGCGAACGCACAGAAAATTCCGGCGAAGATGATGGCGATCGCCATATCGGAACCGGGCGGGCCGCGGGTGCTGAAACCGGACACCCGCGACGTACCGGTTCCCGGTCCCGGCGAGATCCTGATCCGGGTGCGGGCCGCCGGCGTCAACCGGCCGGACGTGCAACAGCGCAAGGGCGCCTATCCGCCACCGCCGGGAGCGTCGGATCTGCCGGGCCTGGAAGCAGCAGGCGAAGTCGCTGCCCTTGGTGACGAGATATCGCGCTGGCGCGTCGGCGACCGGGTCTGTGCGCTGACGGCGGGCGGCGGCTATGCCGAATATGTCAGAGTGCACGCCGGCAGCGTGCTGCCGCTGCCCGCCGGCTTTACCTACACCGAAGCGGCGGCGCTGCCGGAAAACTACTTCACTGTTTGGCACAATGTCTTCGAGCGCGGCGGCCTGAAGAGCGGCGAGACCCTGCTCGTGCATGGCGGCTCGTCGGGTATCGGCACCACGGCGATCCAGCTTGCTGCCGCTTTCGGCGCCTATGTCGTCACCACCGCCGGCAACAAGGAGAAATGCGACGCCTGCCTCAAGCTCGGCGCCGACCGGGCGATCAACTACCGCGAGGAGGACTTCGTCGCCGCAGTCAAGGAGGCAACCGGCGGCAAGGGTGCCAATGTCATCCTCGACATGGTCGGCGGCGACTATGTGGCGCGAAACTATGAGGCTGCAGCCATGGAAGGCCGCATCGTCCAGATCGCGACGCAGGGCGGGACGGTGGCGAGCGCCGATTTCTTCAAGATCATGGCCAAGCGGCTCGTGCACACAGGATCGCTGCTCAGGCCACGCACCGTGGAGTTCAAGGCGGCAGTTGCGGCTGCGCTGGAGGCGCAGGTTTGGCCGCTGCTCGGCACGCGCAAGGTTGCGCCGGTGATGGATACGATCTTCCCGCTCAAGGAAGCGTGGCGGGCGCATGAGCGGATGGAGGAGGGTGAGCACATCGGCAAGATTGTGCTCGATGTCGCCTGACGGCCCGCAAACAGGCTGAACGAAAGCTTAATGGTGCAATGCAACAAACGCATTGCGGCCATGCAAAAGCGTCTGTTCAATTTTTCATCGCCGATGCCTATTTACGCGGCATCAAAACGATGGAGGACTATCATGAACCCGATCCGCGCTTTCCGTAACTGGCGCATGTACAACGAAACCGTGCGCGAACTGAACCGGCTGAATGCTCGTCAGCTCAACGACCTCGGCATCAACCGCGGCGACATCGAGAGAATCGCCCGCAAAGGGCTTTGATCTCGAGCACGATCCCGCTCGAAGACCGGGCGCTGCTTTTCGGCAACGCCGAGCCGCGGTTCGGGATCAAGCTTTAGAAGCCAGAGCCGCAGCAGACGGATTTCCGTCGCCGGTTCCGAGCCCGCCCGACCTTGGTCTGGCGGGCTTTGTCTTTTTGAAGCTTTCGACTGTATGGCGTCATCTGCCGACCTTCGCGGTCTGCTGGTCGCGCTGCCGTGCCGTCCTTGACGCGCGCCTGCCAAAAACATTGCGAAACGGCGAGCGAGCGGTTATATAGACCGCGATTTTCCCATTTTGGTGGCTCTAAACCACCGCCCGCGCGGGAACGCGGGCGAACGAGAAGGATTTTTGTAATGGCCAATACGCTGCTGATGCCAAAGGCGACCGCCGTCTGGCTGGTTGACAACACAGCGCTTTCCTTCGAGCAGATCGCGCAGTTCTGCGGACTGCATCCGCTTGAGGTCAAGGCGATCGCCGACGGCGAGTCGGCGCAAGGCATCAAGGGCATGGACCCGATCATGACCGGCCAGCTCACTCGCGACGAGATCGCGCGCGCCGAGAAGGACGCCAACCACCGGCTGAAGCTCTCCGATCCCAAGGTGCGGGTGCCGGAATCCAAACGCAAGGGTCCGCGCTACACGCCGCTGTCGAAGCGCCAGGACCGGCCCAACGCCATCCTCTGGCTGGTGCGCAACCATCCCGAGCTCAAGGATGCGCAGATTGCCCGCCTTGTCGGCACAACGAAGTCGACGATCGACCAGATCCGCGACAGAAAGCACTGGAACTCCGCCAATCTCCAGCCGATGGATCCGGTGACGCTCGGCCTGACGTCGCAGATCGACCTCGATATGGAAATCAACCGCGCCTCGCGCGGCCGCGAGCAGGCGCAGCCGGTCGGCGATACGCTGCTGCCGGCCGCCTTGACCGAACGGCTGGTGCCGGCGCCCGAAAAGCCGAAGGACGAGGACCGCGAACTTGACGCCAACGCCGTCTTCGCCAAGCTTTCGGCGCTGAAGTCGAAGGACAAGGACGCCGACGAAGAGGAGTAGGTCTGGCATCCAAAACAAAAAGCCCGCTTTCAAGCGGGCTTTTTTGTGATCTTCCGTGTCAGCTTCGCGCCGCCCGGTCCGGCGCCATGCCGTAATCCTCGCTGCGCTCCACCGCGCGATAGAAATCGGCGAGCTGCTTGCCGCGCTCCGGCTTGAAGGTGCGGCCGGCGATGACCACCGAGGCGATGCGGTCGATGCGGAAGGCGCGGAAATCGCCGCGCATCTCACACCAGGCGACCAAGGTCCACACCTTGCCCCAGAACCACAGGCCGAGCGGGCGGATGTCGCGCGCGGTGCTGCGGCCGGCCTCATCCGAATAGTCGATGGTCAGCACCTGACGTTTCTCGATGGACCGCTCGATCAGGTCGATGGCTTCGCGGGCGGCATCGCTTACCACCCACATCGGCGTGTGGATCTCGGTACGGGCGATGCGGTCCTTTTCGGCGTCGGGCAACACGGCGCCTATCTTGACCAGCGCCTCGTCGGCGGCTCGCGCCATGGCCGCGCCACCAAACGCGCGCACCATGCGGGCGCCGGCGACCAGCGCGACGATCTCGTCACGCGTGAACATCAGCGGCGGAAGGTCGAAACCCTCCCTCATCATGTACCCGACACCGGCCTCGCCGTCGATCGGCACGCCGGTCGACTGCAGGTCTGCGATGTCGCGATAGATCGTCCGCTCGGAAACCTCGAGCCACGTGCCCAGCTTCTGAGCGGTGACCAGACGACCACCACGCAGATGCTGCACGATCTGGAAGAGCCTGTCGGCGCGGCGCATCGTATGGTCCCTCGGCGTCTATCGTTCCAGCCCTTCGCGCTTGCGCTGCGCGGCGACGAAGGCCGCGCCGAAGGACAATTTCCTCGTTGTCGGCGTGTTTGCGTCGACCACCCGCCAGAACGGCGCAACGTCGCCCAGCGCCATACCACGCTCAAGATCCTCGTTGGCGGCCTCGGCGACGGTGCGCAGATGATAGCCGATGGTGACCGGACATGTCATCTCGGCATCGTGCTCGATGGCGAGAGCGGTGCGCAAAGCGCGGATATTCATGTCCATGCCTTCGGGGATGGAGCGGATGAATGCATGGACCTGGCGAGCTGTAGGAACCAGCATCGGCTGGCCTTCGACGACGTCGCCGATGGTGCGTGGCGACGGTCTTATGCCGTTGATGCCAGGCGTGTTCAGCCTGTCGTTCCAGCTTTTCATCGATCGTCCTCTCGGCCATCCGGCTCCGGCGGCCATCGCACTATGGCACGAGCCTCCTGACACCATACTGTCAGGAGGCTTCAGCATGCCCATTTCAGCTCGTCGCCAGGTCGCATCCAAACGCCACGCAGAAAGCTTGCCTCAATTGCCGCCATTGCGGCGGTCGCCATACATGTCCGGCCAACCAATATCCTTGCGGATGTCCGCCGGCAGGGTGTTCATGAATCGCTGGGTGCGGATCTCATTGCGGATCGTCCGGATCTTGCCGACATAGTGCTGCACGCTACGCAGAATGGTAATACCGTTCATGGCTGGTCTCCTCTCTTTCGATGCAGGCACTATCGCACACCCCTGCTGACAGCAGTCTGTCAGGAGGGTGCGGCTCTCATGACCGGCGTTCCGATTTATCCATCGAAGTGACAAGGCAGTGCTGAAAAGAGGCTTGCCGCAGTGGAAGCCGGCGATCCCGGAGCCGCTTTGACAGCCAGCCGCGATGCTGATCAAAGGCTGCATGTCGAAACTTCTCGCGCTCGTCATCATCCTCATGATGGTCATCCAGCTCATCAAGCCGCTCGGCTGGCCCGGGCTGAAGCGGCGCAGCGATTTCTGGAAGCTGGCGCTGCTGGCGATGGCGGCGATTTCGATTACGGCGGTGCTCGGGCACTGGACGTAGTGCGGGCGGCCCGCTACGCGACGCCCGGTTCGTTGGCGAGCACCAGGCTGACCAGATGTTCCGCCCAGGCTCGGTAGCCGGCTTCCGAAGCGTGAAATCCATCCGATGCGAAGCCGGCATCGGCATCCGTGATCGGCAGCCGGGGCGCCGGTATGGCGCCGCGTTCGAGGCAAAGGCGCTCGCCCATCCGGTTCATTTCGACGGCGCGGATTTCGAGGATCTTGCCGAGCAGCGGCGGCATTGCCGGAGCCCGGGTGAACTCCAGCACCGGCGACCACACGACGCGCGCTTCCGGCCATTTGGCGCGCAGCGCGTAGAGCAGGCCGCCAAACTCGCGCTTGAAGCGCGGTACCGAATGAAAATTCTTGGTGTCGTTGGTACCGATGGCCAGCACGATATGCGTCCACGGATCGGCCGATAGATTGGGCAGCACATGATCGCGGATCTGGCCAGAGGTTGCCGAGTTGAAGCCGGCCGCCCGCCAGCGCACGGTGCGGCCGGTGCGTTGCGCAATCAGAACTGCCAGTTGCGCGGCCAATCCGTTTTCGGAATTGCCGATGCCTACCGAGGCGGCGGAGGAATCGCCAAGCACCAGAACCGAGATTGCTGGCGCCAGGCCAGATATCTCGTGCATGACCGGACCTTGTGCCGGCAGCATGCGGGCGGTGCGGCGACGCACGCCAAGTCCTTGCCAGACATAGACCGGAAAGGCGAGCCAGGTGAGAAGGGTCGGAAAGCGCCGCATGGCAAGTCCCTTTTAGGGCATAGCGAACAGCACTTAGCGCATGTCGGGCCGAAGACGAAAGACCTTGGGTGACCGCCTGTCGTCAATGGCAGCAGCTGTCCTGCATTTCGGGCGTATCCGCATATTCGTCGTGCAGCCGCACCCAGTCCACCAGGCTATGGTGGGGACCGGTTTCGTTGCGACCCTTCGGTGTCAGGTCGAGATAGTGATAGGCGCCGATCAGCGGATCGCCGCCTCTGGAGCGCGAGATAAAAGTCAGGAAGATGTCGCCTTTCTCGTCGCGATAGAACACGCTGGTGCCGGGAAGATCCTTCGATTGCCGCGCGCGCCGCTCGAAATTGTAGGTCGTGTCGCCGGCCGCGATCTGCTTGTCGGTGAATGACACCTGCATGTCGAAGTTGAAGTCCGAAGCGTACGACGACACCCAGTCGAATTTCCAGCCCATGCGCTGCTTGTAGGGCAGAAGCTCGGCCAGCGGCGCCCGCGCCACCACCACGAGCGAGACATCGTGGTGCCTGAGATGCTGGTTGGCACCGTCAATGTGGTCGGCAAGGAACGAGCAGCCCTCGCAACGATAATCGGCGCCCGGCCCGAACATGAAATGGTAGACGATCAGCTGGCTGTTGCCGCCGAACAGGTCGGGCAGTTTCTTTGGCCCTTGCTCGGTCTCGAAGACATAGTCCTTGCGGATCTTCAGCCACGGCAGTTCGCGGCGTTCGGCGGCGACGCGGTCGCGAAAGCGCGTCAATTCCTTTTCGCGCGCCAGATGCGCCTTGTGCGCCTGAAACCACTCTTCCTGCGAAACGGTCTTGTTGTTTGGCATCGGTCTGCTCCTCTTTTCACGGAGGACGTTCGGCAGCGAGGAATACCGACACCGAGCTGCATTTTCAGTAGCAGGAAATTGCAGACCTTGCTGCTTTCAAACGAACCCGGGCACATGGCCCGGGTCGGAGGGAACGCAACCTGAATTCCGTCAGGCGGCTTGCTCAAGCGTCGGCTGCCATTGTCCAAGCGCTGCCAGATGGTTCATGTGGGCGCGATGGGCGAAGGCGGCCTGCGCGGCGGCGACGTTCGCTGCCTTGCCGCCCCAGGCCTTCTGCGGAGCGGCCTGCAAGGCGCGGCCGTAGGAGAAGGTCAGCTTCCACGGATGCGGGCCGATGGCGTTGATGGCATTGAGGTTGGCGGTCGCCTGCTCGTCCGATTGTCCGCCCGAAAGGAAGGCGATGCCTCCAATCGCCGCCGGCACCGTCTCGCGGAACAGTTTTATGGTCTTTTCGGCGACTTCCTCGGGGCTGCTGACCTTGCCCGATTTCTTGCCGGCAAGGACCATGTTCGGTTTCAGGATGGTGCCTTCGAGCACGACGCGGGCCGCATAGAGCTCGGTGTACAACTTTGTCAGCGTCGCCTTGCTGATCTCGTAGCAGGTGTCGATGTCGTGGGCGCCGTCCATCAGCACCTCCGGCTCGACGATCGGCACGATGCCGGCCTCCTGGCAAAGCGCGGCGTAACGGGCGAGCGCATGGGCGTTCGAGCCGATCGAGGTGGCGGAAGGCACGCCCTTGGCAACATCGATGTCGATCACCGCGCGCCATTTGGCAAAGCGGGCGCCGAGCTTGTAATAGTCGGCAAGGCGTTCGCGCAGGCCGTCGAGGCCCTCGGTGATGGTGTCGCCGGGAAAGCCGGCCAGCGGCTTGGCGCCGGCGTCGACCTTGATGCCGGGGATAGCGCCTGATGCCTTGATGATGTCGACCAGCGGTGTGCCGTCGGCGGCCTTCTGGTGAATGGTCTCGTCGTAGAGGATGACGCCGGAAATGTACTTGGTCATTGCATCGCTGGCGCGGAACATCATCTCGCGATAGTCGCGGCGACTGTCGGCGGTCGACTCGACACCGATGACGTCGAAGCGCTTCTTGATGGTGCCGGAGCTCTCGTCGGCAGCCAGCAGGCCCTTGCCATTGGCCACCATCGCGGCGGCAATGTCCTCGAGACGTTCGCTCATCGTGCTTCTCCTGAAAGAATTGATCCGCGCCCAGCAGACCACCAGAGCAACGCAGGTTCAAGTCGAACCATTTCGTCAAACAAGCGCGAATCGATTGAAAGTCGCGGGCGCACTCCTTCGCGCTGCTCTTGCGGCCGCGCTCAGCGCTTCAATACGTCGACGCCGGGCAAGGGCTTGCCTTCCATCCATTCGAGGAAAGCGCCGCCGGCCGTCGAGACATAGGTGAAATCATCGCTGATGCCGGCATGGTTGAGCGCCGCCACCGTGTCGCCGCCGCCAGCGACCGAGATCAGTCTGCCGGCCCTGGTGCGCGCTGCCGCGTGCCTGGCCGTCGCCACCGTTGCGTGGTCGAATGGCTCGATCTCGAAGGCGCCGAGCGGCCCGTTCCAGACCAGCGTCGCGGCGCGGTCGATCCATTCGGCAATGGTTTTCACGGTCTTTGCGCCGACGTCGAGGATCATGCCGTCGGCCGGCACGTCTGCTATGGCGACGGTCTCGCTGACGGCGCCGGCCCTGAACTCCCTGGCGACAACGCCGTCGGCGGGCAGGATGATGGCGCAGCCGGCCTCGGCCGCCTCGATCATGATCTGCTTGGCGGTGGTCGCGAGATCATGCTCGCACAAGGATTTCCCGACGTCGGTGCCGCGTGCCGCGAGAAACGTGTTGGCCATGCCGCCGCCGATGACCAGCGCATCGACCTTCTTCACCAGGTTCATCAACAGGTCGATCTTGGTCGAGACCTTGGCCCCGCCGACGATGGCGACAACCGGACGGACAGGATTGCCGAGACCCTTTTCCAGCGCATCGAGCTCGGCCTGCATGGTGCGCCCGGCGAACGCCGGCAGCACATTCGCCAGGCCTTCCGTGGACGAATGGGCGCGGTGCGCAGCCGAGAAGGCGTCGTTGACGAAGATGTCGCCGTTGGCGGCGAGCTTTTCGGTGAAGGTCGGGTCGTTCTTCTCCTCAGCTTTGTAGAAGCGGGTGTTCTCGAGCAGCAGCACGTCGCCGTTATTCATGGCAGCAACGGCATTTGCCGCCTTGTCACCGATGCAGTCGGAGGCAAAGCCAACCGGACGGCCGAGCACGTCCGCCGTCGCCTTGGCGATCGGCTCGAGCGAGAATTCCGCCGCCGGTCCATCCTTGGGCCGGCCGAAATGGGCAAGCAGGATGACCTTGGCGCCCTTGCCGGAGAGCTCGGCGATGGTCGGCGCAATGCGCTCGATGCGGGTGGCGTCGGTGACCTTGCCCTCGGTGACGGGAACGTTGAGGTCGACACGCACCAGCAGACGCTTGCCGCTGATATTGCCGATGTCGTCCAGTGTCTTGAAGCCGGCCATGCTGATCCCTTTCGCGAAAAATCGCGGGGACCTTACCCCGCATCGACGACGATGCAAGACCTGGCTAACGGTTCGCCGAAAATATGATTCACGTGTCGAGGACGAAGTGCCCACGGGGAGCAAGATGGCAGCAATGGCGCGAAACGCACCGACATATGGCTTACCGATTGCGCACCACGATGCATGCGCCGCCCACGCTTTGCAGCTTGTCGCAGATCGTGTCGGCCTTGGCTCTGCTATCGGCGCCGATCCGCACGGCATAGATGCCGCGCCTACCGATCGGGGTACGTACCCGGCTGACCACCGGATCGTGGCCGGCAAGCAGTGCCGGGAACCGGCTTTTCACTCTCAGCCACTGGTTGAGCGCCGCGGCGCGGCGGAAATTGCCGGCCACCTGCACCCCCCACGGCTTGATGTTGATCGACGACATCGGCACGGTTCTGGACATGATCACCGGCAGCTCGCGGCAAGCGGCAGCGAAACTCGCCTTCTTGTCGAGCGGCCGGATGACGCCGGCGTAGGCGGTATTGGTGAAGTTGTCGGCCGGCTCGCCCATGACGTCCAGAACGTAGCTTTCGGTCTCCATCGGCAAGAAGCCGCCGGAATTCAGCCAGCGCGACACCCGGGTCTCGCCAGCGTTGTAGGCGGCTGCGGCGAGGCCCAGATTGCCGAAACCGGATTTCATTTCGGCGAGGTACTTTGCCGAGGCCGGGATCGCCTGTTCGATGTCGAAGGAATTGGCGAGCCCGCGCATCCTGGCGGTGCCCGGCATGAACTGGGCAATGCCTTCGGCGCCGACCGGGCTGACCGCATTGGGATCGAAACGGCTTTCCTTCCAGATCAGCCGGGCAAAGAAATCCCTGGGCAGCCCGTTCCGGTCGGCATGGGCCTCGATCAGGTTGCAAACCTGGTCGATCAGCTTCTTTTTGGCGGGCCGTGGTGGATCGGCCTGAACGGCTGTCGCCCAGATCAGCCCGCAAATGAGAACCAGCGCCGCGCCGAGCAAACGCCGCATTCAACTACTCCGCCGCGGCTTTGTCGTGCTGCCCGAACCGCCGTTCGATATAGTCGGCGACCATCTTCTCGAAATCCGCGGCAATCGATGGGCCGCGCAGCGTCGCCGCCTTCTTGCCGTCGACGAATACCGGGGCGGTCGGCATCTCGCCGGTGCCGGGCAGCGAAATGCCGATATCGGCATGTTTGGATTCGCCCGGACCGTTGACGATGCAACCCATCACCGCGACCTTGAGGTTCTCGACGCCGGGATATTGTTCACGCCACACCGGCATGTTCTTGCGCAGGTCGGCCTGGATGTTCTGGGCAAGCTCCTGGAACACGGTCGAGGTCGTGCGGCCGCAACCAGGGCAGGCGGCGACGATCGGCACGAACTGCCTGAAGCCCATGGTCTGCAACAGCTCCTGCGACACCTGCACCTCGCGCGTGCGGTCGCCGTTCGGCTCCGGCGTCAGCGAGATGCGGATGGTGTCGCCGATGCCTTGCTGGAGCAGGATGCCCATGGCAGCGGACGAGGCGACGATGCCTTTCGAGCCCATGCCGGCCTCCGTCAGGCCGAGGTGCAGCGCATGGTCGGATCGGGTGGCAAGCTCGGTGTAGACGGCGATCAGATCCTGCACGCCGCTGACCTTGGCCGACAGGATGATTTTCTCGCGCGCAAGGCCGATCTCTTCGGCCATTTCGGCCGACAGGATCGCCGATTGCACGATTGCCTCGCGCGTCACTTCCTGCGCGGTCAGCGGAAAGCCTTGGGCCTGGTTGTCATCCATCAGCCGGGTCAGCAGCTCCTGGTCGAGCGAACCCCAGTTGACGCCGATGCGCACCGGCTTGTCGTATCGGATCGCCATCTCGACGATTGCCGCGAACTGCCGGTCCTTCTTGTCCTTGAAACCGACATTGCCGGGGTTGATGCGGTACTTGGCCAAGGCCGCGGCGCAGGCCGGATGATCGGCCAGGAGCTTGTGGCCGATATAATGGAAATCGCCGACCAGCGGCACGTCGATGCCGAGCCGCTCCAGTCGCTCGCGGATGGCCGGTACGGCGGCAGCGCTTTCGTCGCGATCGACCGTTATGCGCACGATCTCGGAGCCGGCGCGATGCAGGGCCGCCACTTGCGCGACCGTCTGGTCGACATCGGCCGTGTCGGTGTTGGTCATCGACTGGACGACGACTGGGGCGCCGCCGCCGACCATCACGCCGCCGACGTCGACACCGACCGACCTGCGGCGCGGGAAGGGTGAGGAAAAATATCCGGTCATGCCGGCTGCCTTTAATCTTGAAGGTCCGGGCATGAGGTGGAGGAGCAAAGATGGCTTGTCAATGGCGACTGGCGCGCAGGCCCAGCAAATCGGAAACAACAAGACGGCAGCTTGCCGCAAATCCGCGAGCGTTTCCGGCAGCATAGCGATGCCACCGGAAAGATCGCGCGCCGGGCGGCGCTTCTAGTCCTGGAAGGGCTTCAGTGGGTCGTCGGTTTCGCCTTCAGTTTTTCAATCTCGTCCTTGAGCGCCAGCTTGCGCCGCTTGAGATTCACGATTTCGAGGTCGTCTACCGACGGATGGGTCATCGCATCGTCGATTTCCCGTTCGATGTCGCCGTGTTTCCGCTGCAGCTCATCAAGATGGGATGCAAGAGACATGATTGGTTCTCCCGTTCATGATTTCCTCGGATTGCAGCCGTCATGGCACGTCCACCGCAGGCTCGCTTCTGTGACGGCATAATGACAGTGTGCCACCATCGCGCACCGATGTCGAATGCTGCGTGGTAGCATTCCACGCCAATATGAAATGTGATATGGGCTGCGCGCCGGTGCAAGAAGACCCGGTCCCGCCCAATCAGGCCCATAGTTTGGGCGCCGCAGACGTGCAGACGGTAAAAATGTCCGATCAGGAACAGGCAGATATCCGCCTCGAATATTCCCGGCTGAAGCAGGAACACGCCGATTTCGACGCGGCAATCAATGCGATGATTGCCATGAATTGCGACCCGCTGCAGATCCAGCGCATGAAGAAAAAGAAGCTCTTCCTTAAGGACAGGCTGATGGCGCTGGAAGACAAGATCATTCCAGACATTATCGCTTGAACGGACGCCGGCGCTGGCCTGCTGGAAAGGCGGCCTATGCCGCGATCGAAAGCCGCGCGGCGCGCTCGAGCAACAGCTCTATCAGGTCATCGGTCTTTTCGGTCGAGGTATCGATGGGAACCACCAGGCACATCGTCGCCTCGACCCTGCCCGGCGCTGAAAAGACCGGCGCGGCCAGACATTTCGTGTAGGCATCGACAAGGCCGGAGGTGACGCAGTAGCCGGCCGACTTGGCGACGGCGATGTCGTCTATGAAATCGTCGAGCTGCAATCTGCGGCCGTCCGGCAGCACGAGATCGTCCTCGGAGACCATATCCTCAATCGCTGCCCTGTCGAAGCCGGCGAGGAGCAGTCGCCCGGAAGCTGTCCAGGGGAGCGGTATTTGCAGACCGGTCGCCGAGCTGATCCGGAATGGCCTCGTTCCCGGGCTTGAATGGACGATGGTGTAGCGGCCGCTTTGCAGCATGCACAACTCCGAGGTCTCGCCGGTCTCGCGTGACAGATGGTCGACTTCCTGGCGCCCTCGCCTGAGCAGGTCGTTGCCCCGCACATAGTCCATTCCGTAGAGGTAGAGCTTCTTTCCGAAATAGACCCGATTGCCGTCCCCGGCCATTTCCAGCAGGCCTGCGTCGACCAGCGAGCGCACCAGCGTATAGGTCGTCGACCGCGGTGCATTCACCCCTCTGGCAAGGTCGCCAATGCCGATCGCACGCTGGGTCGTGTGGAGAAACTCCAGAATCTGGAGGACCCGGTTGAGGCCCTTCTCCCGAGAACCCGAGTTCTTGTCTTCGTCCAGACCGGCGTCCGGTCGAGCGGCCAAGGCATTGCCATCTTGCATTATCGATTCCTGATGTTAATCTGTCTTGTACAGAGTACAGGCGTCTCTTGTAAGGGACAATGACGTCAGTTGCAACCGATGCCTGTACTGCTGATCCAAAGGGGAACACAACACGAAAGGAGGTCGCCGTGAACGACACATCCAAAAGGCGTGAATTTCTGAAACTGGGAATGGCCGGGCTTGCAACGGCCGGAGTGATGAGCGCCGCTACCGCGGTCGACGTTCAGAAAGCGGCGGCCCAGGCAGCGCCGGACAGCCTGCTGCGCACCGTCCTCGAGCGCGGCAAGGTAATCGTCGGCACCGGCAGTACCAATGCGCCCTGGCATTTCGAGAACGACGCCGGCGAACTGGTGGGCATGGACATCACCATGGGTCGCATTCTCGCCAAGGGGCTTTTCGACGATCCGACCAAAGTGGAATTCGTCATGCAGGATCCGGCTCAGCGCATTCCAAACGTGACCACCAACAAGGTCGACATCACCATCCAGTTCATGACCATGACCGCCCAGCGCTCGCAGCTGATCCACTTCTCCCGACCCTACTACGTCGAAGGCATCGCCTTGCTGACCCTTCCGAACGCCGAAAACAAGACCTTCGACAAGCTGCTTGCCGGCGGTTCGGCGACGCGGATTTCCATCCTGCAAAATGTCGATGCCGAGGCTAACGTGCATATCGTCCTGCCGGAGTCGCAGGTGATGCAGATAGACACGCAGGCCAACGTGCTGCAGGCCTTGGAATCGAAGCGCGTCGACGCCGCCGCGGTCGATCTGTCAACGGTGCGCTGGCTCGCCTCGCGCAATCCGGATAAGTACTTCGATGCCGGCAAGAGCTGGTTCTCGATGCTTTATGGTGCCGCGCTGCGGCAGGGCGACCTCGACTGGCTGACCTTCGTCAACCAGACCTTCACCATCGCCATGTTCGGCCATGAAACGGCACTCTACGACGCTGCGTTCAAGGATTATTTCGGACAGGAGCCGCCGGCGCGCCATCCCGGTTTCCCGGTCATTTGATGCAAGCAGGCGGAAGGACAACGTCCTTCCGCCTTCTCTCATCACAGCCCTCCATGACGAGGACGCATGGGTTATACTCTCAACTTCAACCTTATCTGGCGGCATTTCGACAAGCTCTGGGGCGGACTGCTGCTAAGCCTCGAACTTGCCGTCATCTCGATCGCGATCGGCATCGTCATCGGGCTCGTTCTGGCGGTCTGGTACGTGTCGGCCGGACGTGCGGTGCGGACCATCATCGCGGGGTATGTCGAGTTCATCCGCAACGTGCCGCTGATCCTGCTCGTCTATCTGGTCTTCTACGGCTTGCCGACGGTGGTCGACATTGCCTACAGCGCGCAAACCTCATTCATTGCCACGCTGTCGCTCTACAGCGGCGCCTACCTGGTCGAGGTGTTTCGCTCGGGGCTCGAGGCGGTGCCGCGCGGTCAGCTCGACGCCGGCAAGGCAATCGGCCTGACGCCATGGCAAAGGCTGCTCGATGTGCGCCTGCCGACGATGCTGCGCATAACCCTGCCGGCGCTTTCCAACACATTCATATCGCTCTTCAAGGATACGTCCGTGGCGTCGGTCATCTCGGTACCCGAACTCACCTATGGCGCCCAGTGGATCAACTTCAACACGTTCCGCATTGTCGAAGTCTATCTGGTGGTGACGGCAATGTACCTGTTGACCGGCTACACGCTGCTTTTCGCGCTGCGGCTCGTCGAGCGCCGGTTCAAGGCGGCGCGCTGACATGCTGAGCCAGATCATCTACGCCTTGCCGTTCCTCGCCGAAGGCTTTGCCGTAACCTTGTGGGTGTCGCTGCTGGTCGTGGTGTTATCGCTCATCGCCGGCGTGCTGATGGGCGTCGGCCTTGTCTATGGTCCTTTTCCGCTGCGCTGGGCAGTGCGCATCTTCAGCGACACCATACGCGGCATTCCGATCCTGGTGCTAATCTTCTTCGTCTATTACGGCCTGCCCGCGGTGGGGCTGCATCTGGAATCCTTTTGGGCGGCCGTGTTCGCCCTCACCCTCTTCAAGACCGCACAAGTCGTCGAGTATCTCAGGGGCGCCGTCGGCTCGATTCCCAAGGGTCAGTCCGAGGCGGCGATGGCGATCGGACTGACCTTTCGCCAGCGGCTGGTCTACGTCATTTTTCCGCAGGCGTTCAGGCGCTTCCTGCCACCCTGGATCAATGGCGTCACCGACGCGGTGAAGGGCAGCGCGCTGGTCTCGCTGCTCGGCATCACCGACCTCATGCAGGCAATCAACCAGGTCATCGGCCGCACCTATGAGGCGATGCCACTCTACATTCTCGGTGCGCTCGTCTACTTCGCCGTCAACTACGCCCTCTCCTTGGCCAGCCGGCGCCTGGAGCGGCGTTTCTCCTTCATCCGGGAATAGCACGATGTCCAACGCCTCGCACCAGAATCCGGCACTTCTCGATGTCACCGAGGTTTCCAAAGCCTTTGGATCCGTCGAGGTCCTGCGCTCCGTCAGCCTGCAAGTGACACGCGGCGAGGTCGTGACTATCATCGGCCCCTCCGGCAGCGGCAAGACCACGCTACTGCGCTGCGTCAATTTCCTGGAGAGCTACGACAGCGGCTCGATCCGTATCGACGGCAAAGAAGTCGGCTATCGCGAGACGGGAACACGCCAGCGACGCAGCGAGCGCGACCTGGCGGCGATGCGAGCCGAGACCGGAATGGTGTTCCAGAGCTTCAATCTGTTTCCGCATTTGACTGCGACCGGCAACATCATGCTTGGCCTGCGCAAGGTGCGCGGCAAGAGCAATGCCGAGGCCCGCACCATTGCCGAGCACTGGCTCGGCCGCGTAGGCCTCGCCCACAAAGCCGACAGTCTGCCGGCCGAGCTTTCCGGCGGCCAGCAGCAGCGCGTCGGCATCGCCCGCGCCGTGGCGATGGAGCCGAAGATATTGCTTCTCGACGAGATAACCTCGGCGCTCGACCCCGAACTGGTTGGCGAGGTGCTCGAGGTCGTGCGCAGCCTCGCCGAAGACGGCATGACGATGCTGATGGTCACGCATGAAATGGCTTTTGCGCGCGACGCATCGAGCCGCATCGTTTTCATGGCGGATGGCGGCGTCAGTGCCGTCGGACCACCCGCCGAGATTCTGGCGGCGGGGTTCGACAATGAA
Organism: Mesorhizobium sp. M0408; assembly: GCF_040321495.1. Classification (NCBI taxonomy): domain Bacteria; kingdom Pseudomonadati; phylum Pseudomonadota; class Alphaproteobacteria; order Hyphomicrobiales; family Phyllobacteriaceae; genus Mesorhizobium; species Mesorhizobium sp. M0408. The sequence goes on from NZ_JAMYRO010000003.1 coordinate 65,631, forward strand.
CGCCTTCGCAGTTTCCTGGCGCGGTTTCGCGCCTCGCATTTTTGACATCGGACGGCGAAAGCTGTCGCAAGGAGCTTTTATGACGCCTTACATCCGGCTCGCGGAATTGGGCCTGACACTGCCCGAGCCGCCGAAGCCCATCGCCAACTTCGTCACCTATGCCGAGAGCGGACGGCTGATCTTCCTCTCCGGCCAGGGGCCGTTGCGCGCCGATGGCGCGCTCTGCACCGGCAAGGTCGGAGAGGATGTCAGCGTTGAAGAGGCCTACGGGCATGCGCGTCTGACCGGCCTGAACCTGCTCGCCGTCATGCATGCGGCGGCCGGCGACCTCGGCCGCATCGTGCGCGTCGTCAAGCTGCTTGGCTTTGTCAATGCGACGCCGACATTCAGCGAGCACCCCAAGGTGGTGAACGGCTGTTCCGATCTTTTCGCGGCCGTCTTTGATACGCTTGGCGGACATGCCCGTTCCGCGATCGGTGTCGGCTCGCTGCCGGGCAACATCACAGTTGAAATCGAGGCGGTCGTCGAGATCGCCGCCTGAAATCTTAAACAGGATCTACAGAGATGACGACCTATGCCGCTGACCGTTCCAACACGACAATCCGCGAACGGCTTGGCCTTCGCCCAATCATCAATGTCTCCGGCACGATGACGGCACTCGGTGCTTCGATCATCGTGCCAGAAGCGATTGCCGCAATGTCGGAAATGGCCTCGCAATGGGTCGAGATGGACGATCTGCAGCGCGCCGCAAGTAGGGTGATTGCACGCCTTACCGGCGGCGAGGCCGGCTTCATCACCGCATGCTGCGCCAGCGGCATAACAATGGCGATTGCCGGCGCGATGACCGGGACCAGCCTTCTTGCGATCGAGCGGCTGCCGGACGACACCGAGGGCCTCAAATCGGAGGTCATCGTTCAGCTTGGTCACATCGTCAATTATGGCGCGCCGATCGACCAGTCGATCCGGCTTGCCGGAGCCAAGGCAGTGCCTGCCGGCACGGTCAGCGTCACCCAGGATTATCATGTTGCCGAGGCGATCCGGGACCGGACGGCGGCAGCCCTCTACGTCGTTGCGCACCACACCGTGCAATACGGCATGCTCTCGCTTGAGGAGTTCTGCGAGATTTGCCACGCCAAGGGCGTGCCGGTGATCGTCGACGCCGCCTCGGAATACGATTTGCGTGGCTTTCTGGCGCGCGGCGCCGACATTGTTGTCTACAGCGGGCACAAATTTCTCTCAGGGCCGACAAGCGGCATCGTTGCCGGCCGCAAGGATCTGGTACGGGCCGCCTATCTCCAGAACCGGGGCGTTGCGCGCGCCATGAAAGTCGGCAAGGAGAGCATTGCCGGCACTATGGCGGCCCTGGAAGCCTGGGAGCGGCGCGACCATGCCGGCATTCGCCAGCGGGAAGAAGCCGCACTGCATCTGTGGCAAACCGCATTGCAGGGCCTGCCTGGCATCGAGGCACGTGTCATTCCAGATCCGACCGGAAATCCTCTCGACCGCCTGCAGGTGTTTGTTGCGCCGGAAAGCCGCTTCACCGCCGCCGGCCTCGCCTCGGCGCTTGCGGCGGGTTCGCCGCCCGTGCTCGTGCGCAACCACGAGGTCGAGCGCGGTCACTTCTTCCTTGATCCGTGCAATCTCCATCCCGGCGAGGCGGAGATCGTTGCCGAACGCCTGCGGGCGGTGTTGAGTGCTGCCGATCGGCCCGCGGATGCGATGAAACCCGCTCGCAAGCAGTCCGCCGGAGCGCTGCGCTGGCCGGACTAGACATCGCCAGAGCGTGGTCGAGCCAGTGCCTTCCAGCGCCGGCTTCGCATCGGGCCAGTGCGCCATCACGGCAGTGTGAATGAACTTTTAGTCTTCGGGCGGAATAAACCACCCCGCCCATTGGTCTCCCAAACAGACGCCATTTCCGGCGTGCAGGAGACCGGTATGACCCACCACCACGACAATGAAGCTGACGGCATCAGCCGCCGTCATGCACTGGAATGCATGATCTGGGCCGGCACGGGAGTGCTGTGGACAATTTCGGCCGGCGTGCCGGTTTCGCTCAGCCTGCTCGGTGCGTCGCAAGCCGCCGAGGCCTTGGCCACCGGCTTCACTTTCCTCCAGATCTCCGACAGCCACATCGGCTTCGACAAGGCTGCCAACCCGCACGCCATCGACACGCTGAAGGAGGCCATCGGCAAGATCCAGGCGTTGCCGCAAAAGCCCGCTTTCATGATCCACACCGGCGACATCACCCATTTGTCGAAAGCCGCGCAGTTCGACAACGCTGCCCAGATCATCGGCGGCGCAGGCTTCGACGTGCATTATGTGCCCGGTGAGCACGACCTGATCGATGACGGCAATGGCCAGGCCTATCTCGACCGCTACGGCAAGGGCACCAAGGGCGCTGGCTGGTATTCGTTCGACCAGAACGGCGTCCATTTCATCGGGCTGGTCAACGTCGTCAACCTGAAGGCTGGCGGGCTGGGCAATCTCGGCGCCGACCAGTTGGCATGGTTGGCCGATGATCTGAAGGCGGTCACCGCCTCGACGCCAATCGTCGTCTTTGCCCACATTCCGCTATGGGCTGTTTATCCCGAATGGGGCTGGGGCACCGACGACGCGGCGCAGGCCTTGGCCCTGCTCAAGCGCTTCGGCTCTGTCACCGTACTCAACGGCCATATCCACCAGATCATGCAGAAGGTCGAAGGCAACGTTACCTTTCATACCGCGCGCTCGACCGCTTTCCCGCAACCGGCGCCGGGCACCGCAGCCTCACCCGGGCCGATGACGGTACCTGCCGGCCAGTTGCGCAGCCTGCTCGGCACAAGCAGCGTGACAGTCAAGCAAGGCGGGCAGGACCTCGCCATCATCGACAGCACGCTGGCCTGAGGGGAAATGCGATGATCCGCTTCCCATCCCGCGTCTTGGTCGTATCCTCTGTCACGTTCGGTTTGGCGGCGATCCTGATAATGGTTGCCATGCCACTGAACGCAGCTGACCAGCCAATGGTCAAGATCGAGAACTTTGCCTTCACACCGGCGGTGCTGACGGTAAAGCAGGGCACTACCGTGACCTTCGAGAATGACGACGACATCCCGCATCTGGTGGTCGCCAACGATGTCTCGTTTCGCTCCAAGGCGCTTGACACCGGTGACACATATGCCTTCACCTTCACCAAAGTGGGCGACTATGCCTATTTCTGCGGGCTTCACCCGCACATGCAGGGCAGGATCACCGTCGCTCCGTGAGGATTTTCGGACGGTTCTGCCCGGGATGCCGGGCGATGCGACGGTGTTGAACCAAGAGGCCGCGACCGAGCGCTTTCGCGAGGTGGTTCTGCCCCATCTCGCGGATGCGCTTGCGCTTGCCCGCTGGCTGACCGGCAACGCCGCCGACGCGGAGGATGTGGTGCAGGAGGCCTGTTTGAAGGCGCATGCGGGCATCGCCGGCTATGCCGGCGGCAATGCGCGCGCCTGGCTGCTGGCGATCGTGCGCAACGCCTCTTACTCCTGGCTGGCGCGCAACCGGCCGCGCAGTATCGTCGCCGTCGGCGACCTGAGCGACCTCGATGACATGACGGCTGCATATGGCGCCGGCCTGCCGGATACGGATAGTCCTGAGGCAAGCCTGATCGCCAAGGCCGACACGGCCGCACTCGAGGCGGCGATCGCCGCGCTGCCGCACCAATTTCGCGAGACTGTGGTGCTGCGCGACATCAACGGCCTCAGCTATCGCGAGATCGCGACGCTGCTTGGCGTGCCGCTAGGCACGGTGATGTCGCGGCTGGCGAGGGCGCGCGGTCTGCTGATATCCCAACTTGGGAGGGCGCCATGATCGCGCACAACGATGGACTGCCCGATGACCCGGCGGGCGTGGAGCTGATGATCCATGCCTTGGTCGATGGCGAGCTCGACGCAGCAGCAGCATTGGCTGTCGAGCGACGCATCGCGGCCGATCCGGCGCTCGCCGCCGAGCATGCCCGCATCGCTGCGCTGCAGACGGTCGTCAGCGGGCTGCCGAGGCTCGATGTCCGTGAGGATTTCAAGGCTCGCATCGCTGCAATCGGGACAGCCGGTACGGAGAAAGTGCTGCCGGCGCCGGCGCCCGCCGCTCGAGTGCCGCCGGCACACAGAGCGGTGCACCGATTTGGCGCGTTCGACTGGCGCGCGCTGGCGGCGTCGATCATCGTTACCGCCGTGCTGGCCAGCGGCGCGACGCAATGGATGATGCTGAGCAGGGCGCCCGACAGCTTTGCCGCCGCGGTCGCCAGCGGCCATCGCCGCAGCCTGCTGGCAGCCAGCCCCGTGGACGTCGTCTCGTCGGACCGGCACACGGTCAAACCCTGGCTGGATCGCAGGGTCGGCCTGTCGCCGCCGGCACCTGATCTTGCCAGTGACGGCTTCGCGTTGCTCGGCGGTCGGGTCGAGGTGATCGCCGACCAGCCAGTGCCGGCACTGGTCTACAGGCACCGCGAGCACCTGATCACTCTCGTCGCCGCGCCCGAGGAAACCGGCTCGACAGCCGGACCGGTCGATCTTTCTGCTGGTGGCTTCTCGCTGGTCCACTGGAGCGACAGCGCCTTTTCCTACTGGGCGATTTCCGATACCGAACGGCCTGAACTTGACGACTTCGTCAACCGCTTCCGAGCAGCGGCCGCCCGATGACAGACCGCCCCTGTCCATGTGCGTAGCCACGGAGACGGCACAAGCGGCTTTGCCGTTTCCGGCCATCCTTGCGGCTCCCCTCGATTTCAGCTAATGCGCGCTTTTGCCGCCGGAGAGCAGAAGCTTGGACGATCACCGCGCCGACGTCGCCATCATCATGGGCAGCCAGTCCGACTGGGCGACGATGCGCCACGCCGCCGAAACGCTTGAGGCGCTTGGAATTCCGCACAAGCGCCTGATCGTCTCGGCCCACCGCACGCCCGACCGGCTCTATGACTTCGCCAAGGGCGCCAAGGCGGCCGGCTACAAGGTGATCATCGCCGGTGCCGGCGGTGCGGCGCATCTGCCCGGCATGACGGCGGCGATGACGCCGCTGCCGGTGTTCGGCGTGCCGGTGGAATCAAAGACGCTGTCGGGCCAGGACTCGCTGCTATCAATCGTGCAGATGCCGGCCGGCATTCCGGTCGGCACTTTGGCCATCGGCAAGGCCGGCGCTGCCAACGCTGCCCTTCTGGCCGCCGCGGTGCTGGCGCTGAGCGACGAAAAGCTCGCCGCCCGGCTGGATAGCTGGCGCGCCGCGCAGACCGCCAAGGTGGCCGCCGAGCCCACGGATGCGCCGTGAGCCTGCCGGCGGGATCGAGCATCGGCATCATCGGCGGCGGCCAGCTTGGCCGCATGCTGGCGATGGCCGCGGCCCGCCTCGGCTACCGCATCGTCGTGCTGGAACCGCAGCCGGATTGCCCGGCGGCACAGGTCGCCAACCGGCAGATCGTCGCCGCCTATGACGACGCGGCCGCGCTTAGCGAGCTGGCTGCGGCCAGTGCCGTCGTTACGTATGAATTCGAGAACGTACCGGTCGCGGCCGCCGCGGCACTTGCCTCTACGGTGCCGGTCTATCCGCCGGCACGCGCACTGGAAGTGGCGCAGGACCGGCTAGCGGAAAAGAAATTCCTCAACGGCATCGGCATACCGACCGCGGATTTCAGCCCCGTCGACAATGACGAGGAACTGACGGCTGCGCTGAAACAGTTCAACGGCAGCGGCATATTGAAGACGCGCCGCATGGGCTATGACGGCAAGGGCCAGCGTGTCTTCCGCAACATAGAAACAGGCGGCTTTGCCGGCACTTGCGAGGCGATGGGCAACGTGCCGTTGATCCTGGAATCCTTCGTCACCTTCGAGCGCGAGATTTCGGTGATCGCCGCGCGCGGCAGCGACGGCTCGCTCGCCGCCTACGATCCAGCGTGGAATGTCCATCGCAACGGTATTCTTCACAGCTCGACGCTGCCGGCCGGAGTAAAATCCGAGACGGCGGCTGCGGCTCAAACGGCGGCGGCAGAGATCCTTGCAGCGCTCGACTATGTCGGCGTCATCGGCGTCGAATTCTTTGTCCTTGCCGACGGTTCGCTGTTGGCCAACGAGATAGCGCCGCGCGTCCACAATTCCGGCCACTGGACGGAGGCCGCCTGCACCGTCTCGCAATTCGAGCAGCACATCCGCGCCGTCGCCGGCCTGCCGCTGGGAAATCCCGCCCGGCGGTTCGACTGCGTCATGGAAAACCTTATCGGCGACGATGTCAGGCGCGTTCCTGAGCTGCTCGCCGAGCCCGATCTGATGCTGCACCTCTATGGCAAGGCCGAGGCGCGGCCCGGCCGCAAGATGGGCCATTTTACGCGCGTGAGCCGCCGCAGCTAGAGCATGATCCCGAACCGAAGGTCCGCGCTAGCGAAAAGTGGAATCCGGTTTTCGGAAAAGATCATGCTCAAACACAAGTTAGAACCTACGCTTACTGGATTTCGCCGCTCTCGTCCTCGTCGGGGCTGGCGCAGCTCACATCGCCTTCCGCGCAGGTCGAATCGACGGTGAGCTGCTTGGTGCGATCGTCGGTCAGCCGCGTCAGGCATTCCGATATCAGCATCGGATAGATCGAGCCGCCTTCGCTGTCCGCGGCGGAATAGCTGCATTCCGCGTCGCGAAAAGCGATCCAGGCGCGCTGCGCCGTCTGCAACAGCTTCCTGGCTTTTGCGTCACTTCCGCCGATGAGATCCTGGTAGGCCTTGTTGAGCTTGGCGTCGGCGGATTTGTAGTCCGCGTCGGCGCAGATGTTCATCATCTGCTGGCTGTCGTCGTTGCGGTCGCATTCCTGCGCATAGGCAACAGAACCTGCCGCGAGGACGACAAGACAGGCGGACACAAGAATTCGGCGCATGACGATCTCCAATTCGCAACCGCATCATTCCAGCCGTCTCAAGCCTGCGCAACGCCGCAAGACGCCAGTGGCGGATATTTGATGATACGAAACGGTCCGTATCGTTTAGGCAACGCGCTTGCGGTTGACACGGGCAACGCTCCTCGTCTATGAGCCACGCACAGTTCAAAGGCGCGTCTGTGGGCGCGCCTTAATAATTCGGCCCGTGACCGGGCCCAGACCGACGGGCAAGACCATGAAGATCAAGAATTCGCTCAAGGCGTTGAAGGCGCGTCACCGCGACAACCAGCTGGTTCGTCGCAAGGGCCGCATCTACATCATCAACAAGACCGCGCCGCGCTACAAGGCGCGCCAGGGTTGAGTTTTCGACGGAGGCTGCGCGCCTCCGTCCGCATGATACGACTCTCACGCTAAATTCAGTTTGACGATCCGGCGTCGGGGGCTAGATTCCCGCGATGCGGATTCTTTTTGCATTTTTCACGGCTTTCCTCGTTTCCGGCGCTGTCTCGCTGCCGGCGTGGGCTGAAGATCCGACCACAACACCGCCGACAGCACCTCCGGTCGTCAAGACGAAACAGGCGCGGCTCGATCAGCTGTTTGCCGATCTCAAGCGCGAACGCAATGAAAGGGCGGCCGAGCGCATCGCCGGACGGATCGGCAGCGAGTGGTCCCAGTCGGGCAGCGCCTCTATCGACCTGATGATGCAATGGTCGCAGAAGGCGATCGAAAACCAGAAATTCGATGTTGCACTCGATTTCCTCGATCAGGTGGTGACTTTGCAGCCGACCTATGCGGAAGGCTGGAACCGCCGCGCCACTGTTCATTTCATGATGAAGAACTACGGGAAGTCGATGGCGGACATCGACCGCACCCTGCAGCTCGAACCACGCCATTTCGGCGCGCTTTCCGGCCTGGCTCAGATCATGGCCGAAACCGGCCACAAGCAGTCGGCACTCGAGGCCTGGCAGCGCGTGCTCGGCATCTATCCGATGATGCGCAGCGCCCAGGACCAGGTCGCCGCACTTTCCGAGGAGCTTGCCGGCGAAGGCATTTGAGACCAGTAAGGGAGTAGGGGAATAGGGGAGCAAGGTAGCAAGGTAGTATGTGAGAGGTGCAGATTGCACTGTGGAACACATGCGCCCTACTCCCCTACTCCTGAACCGGTCACAGGCTGATGCAAGCTGGCGGAGTTCGGCGTCTATCCTAACCCGACTGCCGTCGATGCGCCCGGCTGGCGCCGTGTTTACGACGCGCCATGCAGCCGGCCTGTCCGGCAGCCGCGGCCGACATTAGCGGCCGACTTCCGATCCGACATAGGCGATGCGCAACATGTTGGTCGAGCCCGGCGTCCTCAGCGGCACGCCGGCCGTGATGATGACGCGGTCGCCCGGCTTGCCGAAACCTTCATCGAAGGCGATGCGGCAGGCGCGGTCGACCATGTCGTCGAGGTCGCTGGCGTCGGGGGAAACGACGCAATGCGTGCCCCACAACAGCGACAGCCGCCGCGCCGTGTTGAGGATCGGCGACAGCGCCACGATCGGCACTTGCGGCCGCTCGCGCGCGGCGCGCAAGCCGGTCGTGCCGGACGCGGTATAGGTGATGATCGCCGACAGCTTCAGCGTCTCGGCTATTTCGCGGGCGGCGAGCGAGATCGCGTCGGCTCCGGTCGCTTCCGGTTCCGAGCGCTGCGCGTTGATAATTCCGGCATAGGTCGGGTCGGTTTCGACCTTGGTGGCGATCCGGTTCATCATCGCCACCGCCTCGACCGGATAGGCGCCGGCGGCGGACTCCGCCGAAAGCATGATCGCGTCGGCGCCTTCAAACACGGCGATCGACACGTCCGACACCTCGGCCCGCGTCGGCACCGGCGCGGTGATCATCGATTCCAGCATCTGCGTGGCGACCACCACCGGCTTGCCGGCACGGCGCGCGGCGCGGGTGATCTGCTTCTGAATGCCAGGCACGGCTTCGAGAGGCATCTCGACGCCGAGATCGCCGCGGGCGACCATCAGCGCATCCGAAAGCTCGATGATCTCGGCCAGCCGGGCGACGGCCTGCGGCTTTTCGATCTTGGCCATGATCAGCGCCCGGCCGCGTGCGATCTTGCGCGCTTCGGCCAGGTCCTCGGGCCGCTGCACGAAGGACAGCGCCACCCAGTCGACGCCGGTCGCCAGAACCGCGTCGAGATCCCGGCGGTCCTTTTCCGTCAGCGCGCCGACCGGCAGGTCGGTGTCGGGCAGGCTGACGCCCTTCTTGTCGGAAATGGTGGTGCCGGCGACGACGGTGCAGACGATCGCCTTGCCGTTGCTGCTGACCGCCTTGAGCTCGAGCTTGCCGTCGTCGATCAGCAGGCGATGACCAGCCTCGACCGAACGCAGGATTTCGGGATGCGGCAGGTAGACCCTCGTCGAATTGCCGGGCTCGGGATTGTCGTCAAGCGTGAAGGTCTGACCGACGGTCAGCACCTCTTTGCCGTTGGCGAACTTGCCGACGCGCAGCTTTGGCCCTTGCAGGTCGGCGAGAACGCCGATCGGCCGGCCGACCGCCTCCTCGACGGCACGAATGCGGCCGACAAGCGTACGCATCAATTCATGGTCGGTGTGGCTCATATTGATGCGGAACACGTCGGCGCCGGCTTCGAACAGCTTCTTCAGCATCTCCTCGGACGAGGAGGCCGGACCGATGGTGGCGAGGATCTTGACCTTGCGGCTGCGTCTCATTGACTGTTTGTTCCCGGGGCGGCTGGAGCGCCATCCGTTGCGGGCTCGTCAGTCAGCTGGACCATCCAGCTTGCCTGCTCGCCCGTGTCATATTCCTGGAATCCGGCGCGCTGAAAGCCCCGGGCGACGCAATCGGTAACGCCGGCGATCTTGAACTCTTTTTCGGCCACGCACATGTTGATCGGGCCATCCCAGCGTCCGCCGCGCTCGGCGTCTTCTGCATAAAGATAGTAAAACCTTGATGACAACGGTCCCTCGATCAGCGTCTTGCAGCTCGATCCTTCGATGTGCCACCAGCCTTCGGTGATCCAGCCGGCTTTGGCGCGATAGCCGATGCCGACACCGACCAGGTTCTGCGTGGCGTTGCAGACCCGGAAATCGGCCCGTGCCGGCGAGGCCGAAATCACCGCGAAAAGAGCCATGGCCGGTACCAGGAGCGGCATGGCCAAGGCGTGGCGCACACGCAGCCTGCCGGCGAAACCCATCCTGAAACCCCTCAAGAACCACATTTGCATCTCTCAACGCCCCTTTTCGGAAAAGTCCGTACGCATGTCAACGCGCCGATCTGTCCAATTCCAATCGATTTAGAAGGCTCTGGCGCGCTTGCGGTCGCCCCTGCTCAGTTTTTTGGCAGAAACCGTGGCCAAACAACGGCATTGCGCAAGCGTTCTCTTCGTGGAATGACGATACCACCCTCCCCGAAAGCCAGCGAACAGACCTTTCCCGCCAATGACCCGATCCACAGTTTTCGCGCCTTTCGATATCGTCGAAGGCGATCGCAAGCGCGGCATGGTGCTTCTGGCCGATCACGCCCGCCGCGACCTGCCGGAGGAGTATGGCAGTCTCGGCCTGCCGGCGGCGGAGTTCGACCGCCACATCGCCTACGACATCGGCGTCGAGACTGTAACCCGCGAACTCGCAAGTCTGCTCGGCGTTCCGGCGGTGCTTGCCAATTTTTCGCGACTGCTGATCGACCCCAATCGCGGCGAAGACGATCCAACGCTGATTCGCCAGCTCTATGACGGCACCGTCATCCCGGGAAATTATCCCATGGCCCCGGAGGAGCGCGAAAGGCGGCTGGACCGCTTTTACCGCCCCTATCATGATGCCGTCGGCGCCATGATCGCCTCTGTGGCGCGAGCATCCGCGCGGGCACCCTTCATCTTTTCGGTGCATTCCTTCACACCGACCATGCAGGGATTCGTGCGGCCGTGGCACGCCGGCATATTGTGGGACCTGGACGACCGCGTTGCGCGGCCGCTGATCGACATGCTCGCCGAGGACAAGAGCCTCATCGTCGGCGACAACGAACCCTATGACGGCGCACTGCGCGGCGATACCATGTTCAGGCATGCCATCGTCAACGGCTTTGCCCATGCGCTGCTCGAGGTCCGCCAGGACCTGATCGCCGACCGCAAGGGTGCCCTCGCCTGGGCCGAACGGCTGGCGCCGATCGTTGACGCGATAGATCGACGTGCCGATATACATGCGGTGAAAATATTCGGCTCGCGCACCGGGCCGGTATGATGAGGCCCAAGGGAGGCCAACATGACATGACCGAACTCAGCGAAGAACAAAAGCGCGATTTCGAAGCCGCTGCCTTCCGCCGGCTGGTCGCGCATCTGCGCGAGCGTTCCGACGTACAGAACATCGACCTGATGAACCTCGCCGGCTTCTGCCGCAACTGCCTGTCCAACTGGTACCGCGACGCGGCGCAAGCCGAAGGTGTCGAACTCAGCAAGGACCGGTCGCGCGAAATCATCTACGGCATGCCCTATGCCGAGTGGCAGGCACTGAACCAGGTCGAAGCCTCCGACGCCAAGAAGGCCGAGTTCGAGGCAAGACGCCCTAGGGATCACTAGGGGAGGACGCCGTGCCTAAGATCGACGTTGCCGACGTGCCCGGACGCAAGGGCTCATCCTATCCACCGCCGTTCGATGCACCCTGTGCCGAACGCGTGCGGCAGCGGCTAGGCAACGCAGGCGGGCTCACCGACTTCGGCATCAATCTCATGCGCCTGCCGCCGGGCAACTGGTCGAGCCAGCGCCACTGGCATTCGCACGAAGACGAATTCGTCTACGTGCTTGAAGGCGAGCTGACGCTCGTCGAAGATGCCGGCGAGACGGTGCTGCGCGCCGGTGATTGCGCGGCCTTTCCGAAAGGATCAGGCAACGGCCATCACATGATCAATAAATCGGGCGCGATGGCGATCTATCTCGAAGTCGGTTCGCGCTGGCCCGACGACGTCGCCACCTGCTCCGACATCGACATGATGAGCACCAACGCTGACGGCCGGTTTGTGCACAAGGATGGCGCGCCTTATCCCGAGTCGTAGGGATTTCGGAGTGGACCGCCGAGGTGGTTGGCCGACGCGAGAGGACGTAGCGTCTGGTCCAAGCACTTTCGGCGAAGAGCGCTTGACTGTGAATTGAATCGATCTAATTTGCCGCGCAACGCCATTTCCGGACCGGATTCTACCCGATGGACGCGCAGAAAATCACGCAGATCGCGATTCGTGGACGCTGGGCAGTGGCCGGCATCTTCCTCGCCAACGGCTTCTTGACCGGCAGTTGGGCGCCGCAGATCCCGGTGTTCCTGACGCGACTCGACATTTCGAAGTTCACGCTCGGCTTGCTGATTCTGTTGTTCGGTGCCGGCGCCGTCACTGCCATGACCTGGTGCGGCCATCTGATCTCGAAGCATGGCTCGCGCACGGTGCTGCGCTGGTTCGGACTTGCCGGCAGCTTCGGCCTTTTGGTTGTGGCTCTGGCCCCCAACGTGCCCCTTGCGGCCGTCGCCATGTTCATCTTCGGCGGTTCGATCGGCGGCATGGACGTCGCCATGAATGCCAACGCAGTGGCAGTCGAACGGCGGCTGTCCCGTGCCATCATGTCGTCCTCGCACGGCTTCTGGAGTCTTGGCGGTTTCGCTGGCGGCGCTTTGGGCGGTTTCGCCATCCAGAACTACGGTCACCTCGCCCATGCGACAGTGGTGACGGCTCTTGCCTTTGCCGTCATCGCCGTCGCGATCCGCTACCTGATCGCCGAGGACAAGCACCCAGTCGCCGAGCATCACAAATTCGCGCTGCCAGCAAACCCGCTGGTCTATCTGGTTGGGCTGATGGCGCTGCTGACGATGATCTCCGAAGGTGCGGTACTCGACTGGGCGGCGCTGTATCTCAGGCAGGAGCTCGGCGCCGATCTTGCCATCGCAGGCTTGGCCTATGCCGCCTTTTCCGGAGTCATGGCCATCATGCGCTTTCTCGGCGATGGCGTCCGCAACCGTTTCGGTGCCGTTACGACATTGCGCGCCTCGGCCCTTGCCGCTGCTGCCGGCATGCTGGTGGCCGGGCTGGCTCCCTCGCCTTGGCTGGCCATTGCCGCCTTCGCCTTTTGCGGCCTCGGCATTGCCAACATGGTGCCGATCATTTTTTCGGCCGGCGGCAACCAGGAGGGCATGGCGTCCGGCACAGGCATGAGCGTCGTCACAACAATGGGTTACTCAGGCATTCTGGTGGCGCCGTCGGCGATCGGCTTCGTCGCCGAGCACTCGAGCTTCGGCCCGATCTTCGTCGCACTCTCCGGGCTGCTGGTCGTCGTGCTGTTGATGGCCGGCCTCGCTCACCGCGCCGAATTCGCTGCCGAGCCTGCACCGGCTGAATAGCGCTTGAACTCTTCGTAGAGGAAATCCGCGACGCGGCGGATGCGCACGCTGGTACGCACGTCGCGGTGCATGGCCAGCCACACCGGCAGCGTCGGCAGCGGGAGACCCGGCAGCACTGTCTCGACCAGCGGATCACGGTCGGCGAGCGGCTCCTGGCCAAAGCCGATGCCGTTTCCCGCCCGCACCGCTTCCCACAGCACGATCTGATTATCGGTCCTGAAGCGGAAGGCATTGCGGGCGAGCGGGACGCCGAACTGGGCAAAGCCGCGAATGATCTCATCGCTGCGGTCGAAGCCGACCAGATCATGGCCGGCAAGATCGCGGGCCTCGCGCGGACGGCCACGCCGGTCCAGATAGGATTTTGCCGCGCAGGCGCGGAGCGGAATGTCGGTCACCTTGCGCGCGACCAGCTCATTCTGCGCCGGCTTGACCATGCGAATGGCGATATCGGCGTCGCGACGCAGCAGATTCTCGACCTGGTTCGAGGCGACGATCTCGACCTCGATGCCCGGCTCCTCGAACCCAAGCCTCGCTGTGATTTCCGGCAGCACATAGGCCGCCACCACTTCGCTGGCGGCAATGCGCACCGTACCCTCGATCGCCTCGACCGATCCCAGCGCCAGCAGCGAAAAGGCGCTCGCCTGCTCGCTCACCGCGCGGCCCCGTTCAAAGAGCGTGCTGCCCGCTTCCGTGAGCGCGTAGCCACGCCGCCCGCGCCGGAAGAGCGTGACACCGAGCGCCTGTTCCAGCTCGGTGATGTGGCGGCCGAGCGTCGGCTGGCTCGCGGCAAGTTTTCGCGCGGCGGCCGACAGGCTGCCGGTCTCCGCCACGGTGACGAAACTCTTGATCAGGTTCCAGTCAATATCCATTCAAAATTGAATATCATATCGCCAATCATAGTCAATTTTCATTCGTTTGCGAAGATACAATATTGGGGTCGTAACGCAACACGGAGACGAACAATGACCACGATCGCAATTCTCGGCGCCAATGGCCGCCTCGGCCGCACGGTCGCCATGGCCTTCCTCGATGCCGGCTACGATGTCCGCGCTGTCACCCGCAGCGGCAAGGTGCCGGCCGAGCTCAAAGGCGCTACGGCGATCGCCGGCGACGCGCTCGACCGTGCTGCGCTGATCCGCGCGACCGAAGGCGTCGATATCATTTTCAACGGCCTCAACCCGCTCTACACCGACTGGAGCAAATGCCTGCCGATGGCCGAGAATGTGATGGCTGCCTGCCGGGCGAACGGCGCGCTGCATCTCTTCCCGGGCACCGTCTACAATTACGGCTCGCCGATGCCGGCGGTGATCGCCGAAGACACGCCGTTTCGCCCGACAACGGAAAAGGGCCGCATCCGCGTCGCCATGGAAGATCTGTTTCGCCGCGAGGCCGATGCGGGTCGGGTGCGCACGATCCTGCTGCGCGCTGGTGATTTCTTCGGCGGCAGCGGCAGCGGATCGTGGTTCGATCTGGTTGTTGCCGCCAAGATAACCAAGGGTGTCTATACCGCCCCAGGGCCGGTCGATCTCGTGCATGAATGGGCCTATCTGCCCGACCTGGCCAAGGCCTTCGTCGGGCTGGCTGACAATCTCGACAAGCTCGGCTCCTACGAGGCGCTGAACTTTCCTGGCCATGCGGTGACCGATCTGGACATCAAGGCGGCCGCGGAGAAGGCGCTCGGACGCACGCTGAAACTGACGTCGATGCCGTGGTGGGTGCTGCGTGCCGGCGGCCCGTTCGTGGCGATGTGGCGCGAGATCGTTTCGATGTCCTATCTCCGCTTCGAGCCGCACCGGCTGGTTTCAGGCAGGCTGGAAAGCGTTATCGGTACGATCCCGCACACGCCGCTGGAAAATGCAGTGTCGGAAGCGCTCGAGGATATCGGCATCGCCACGCTCAAGACGACGCAAAAAGTTGCCTAACAACAAACCAAAAAAAGGCGGATGGCCAGATGGTCATCCGCCGCTTGTCACGACCAATGATTGCGGTCAGATCCGGCCCATCAACAGCAGCACCAGGACAACGATCAGAATGACGCCGACGATGCCGGATGGTCCGTAACCCCAGGACCGGGAATGCGGCCACGCCGGAACCGCGCCGATCAGAATAAGAATAAGGATAATGATGAGAATGGTGCTGATCGTCATCAGAAAATCCTCGCTTTGAGGTTGCAATGACGGAACAATGCAGAAGGCCGCCCATTGTTCCCGGGCGGCCTTTGCTTGATCAGGACGGCGATCCGGACTCTATTCGGCGGCCTTCGGGAAGGCGATCGCCGGTTCGGCGCCCAGATCGGCGTCCAGGCCTTTCGACGGGATTTCGGCCTTTCGACGCCCCAACAGGCGACTGAACCAGCCACGACGCGCACCGGGTTTGACCTTGGCGCGAGTGAACACCATCAGCATCGACGGCGTCACCACCAGCGTCAGCACGGTGGCGAAGGACAGCCCGAAGACGATCGCCGAAGACAGCGAAATCCACCATTGCGTCGACGGCGCGTTGATCGTCGTCTCGTGATGGAAGATTTCGAGGCCGAGGCCGAAGGCGATCGGCAGCACACCGAGGATCGCCGATACCGCCGTCAGCACCACCGGGCGGGCACGCTCGCGGCAGGTCTGCAGCACGGCTTCGTATTTGTCCCAGCCCTCTTCGCGCAACCGGTCATAGGTGTCGATCAGCACGATGTTGTTGTTCACCACCACCCCGGCCAGCGCGATGACACCGATGCCCGACATGACGATGCCGAATGCCTCTCCCGTCAGCAGCAGCCCGAGGAACACGCCGATCGTCGCCATGACCACGCAGGACAGCACCAGCCAGACGCTGGTGAACTTGTTGAACTGCGCCAGAAGCACGATGAAAATCAGGAAGATCGCCGCACCGAAGGCTTTGCTGAGGAAGGCGCCGGCCTCCGCGCTGTCCTCATTCGAGCCGGCAAGCTTCCAGCGAATGCCGCTGCCGAGGTTCATGTCGGCGACAGCTTTGGTGACCTCCTGCTGGACGGCTGCCACCTGGGCGCCGGCAGCGACGTTGGCCTGGACGACCACAGTTCGCGCGCCGTCGATGCGGTTGAGGATACCGACCGTCGGCTCCGGCTTACGCACGACGAAGTTCGAGATCGGCACCGAGCCTTGCGCGGTCTGCACCCGCAGTTCGTCGAGCGTTGACAGCGTGCGCCGATCCTCGGGCAGGCGCAGCCTGATGTCGACTGCATCGTCGGCGCCGGCGGGCCGGTATTCGCTGAGCTTCAGCCCGTTGGTCACCAGTTGCACGACCGTCCCGACCGCGGTTGGGCTGATGCCGTACTGCGCCGCCTTGGCGCGATCGACCTCGAGCGCCCAGTCGACGCCGGGCGGCGCCAGACCGTCGGAAATATCGATGACGCCGGGCACCTTGGCAATGCGCGCGGCGACCGCGCGGGCCTTGTCGTCAAGGCCCTTCGGATCGACGGCCGAAAGCCTGATCTGGATCGGCTTGCCTGTAGGCGGGCCGGCTTCCGGCACGCGAACCTCGACGTCGACACCGGGAATGCCAGCCATCACGCCGCGCAGTTCGTCCAGGATTGAGTTCGCCGATTTACGCTCGCGCCAGTCGACGAATTCGTACTGGATCACGCCAACCACGTCTTCCGGAACATCCTGGCCGCCGCCCTGCGTCTTGCCGACACGGGTATAGACAGACTTCACGCCCGGCCAACCGAGCAGCCGATTTTCCGCGGTCTTGGTGGCCGCGTCCATTTCGGCAAGCGAAAGATTGCCGCGGGCGTGGACATAGAGCAGGCCGTAGTCAGGCTCGACATTCGGGAAGAATTCGACGCCGGCGCCGAATTTCGAATAGGCGTAGCCGACGCCGAACAACAGCGCCACAGTGAGGACAAGCACGGTGATGGGATAATGCACCGCCTGCTTGACCACGGCCATGTACCAGCCGTCGCGATTGTCGTCGGGGTGATGGGCCGGCGCCTTGGCAAATATCGCGCCCAGCGTCGGCGCGAAGACCAGCGCATAGAGCATCGAGGCCGAGAGCGTCACGATCAGCGTGATCGGCATGTATTTCATGAAGTCGCCGATAATGCCCGGCCAGAACAACAGCGGCGAGAAGGCGGCAATGCGCGTCATCGTCGCCGCGATGACCGGGCCGGCCATGCGCTTGGCGGCAAGCGCGAACGCTTGCTCCTTCGGCATGCCCTCGCTCATGCGTCGCTCGGCGAATTCGGTGACGATGATGGCGTCGTCGACCAGCATGCCGACCGCCAGGATGAGGCTGAACAGCACGATCATGTTGATCGTGTAGCCCATCATTGCCAGCAACAGGATGCCGATCAGGAAGGACGAGGGGATGGCCAATCCGATCAGCAGCGAGGCACGGCCAGACAGCGCGTAGAGAATGACGATGAACACCAGGATGACGGCGATCATCACGTGGTTCTGCAGGTCGCCGAGCAACTGGTTCACGAAGACGGACTTGTCTTGCGTGTAGGTGACGTGCATGCCCTCCGGCATCGTCTTGATGAAGGCGTCGGACACCTCCCTGACCTTGCCAATCGTATCGATCAGGTTGGAGCCGATGCGCTTCTTCACCTCGATGGCGATCGCCGGCTTGCCGTCGAGGCGGGTGACCGTCTCGGCGTCCTTGAATGTGGAGCGGATGGTGGCAATGTCCTTGGCCTGCACCACCGCATTGGGGCCGGCGACGACCGGAAGCGCCGCCACATCCTCCGGTGTCTCGATAAGCGAGGGCACCTTGACCGCGTATTTGCCCTCGGATCCTTCGATGTTGCCGGCGGCGACAAGACTGTTGGAAGCGCCGACCGCACCGATCAACTGGTCGAGCTGCAGCCCGTAGGAAGACAGCTTCATCGGATCGATGACCACTTCGACGAGGTCGTCGCGCGCACCCTGCAGCGAGCCCTCGAGCACGCCAGGCACTTCCTCGATGCGGTCGCGCAGCTCGCGCGCCGCCGCCGTCAGCACGCGCTCGGGCACCTCGCCCGACAGCGTCACGACCAGGACGGGGAACTCGGAGATATTGACCTCGGAGACCACGGGCTCCTCAGCCGCTTGCGGCAGGTCGGCCTTGCCGTCCTGCACCTTGCTGCGTGTGTCCTGCAGCGCGGTGGCGAGATCCGTCTGTGGCTGGAATTCGACCAGCACATAACCGCCGCCCTGGAAGGCGGCCGAGCGCATCTCCTTGAGGCCTTTCAGGCTCTTCAGCTTGGCTTCCATCGGCCGCAGCAGGAGGCGCTCGGAGTCTTCCGGCGAGATGCCCTGGTAGATCAGGCTGACATACATCATCGGAATCGGAACGTCCGGTTCCGCTTCCTTCGGCGTCGACTGGTAGGCGACCGCACCGGCAAGGATGAGAAAGACCAGGACCGCAATGGTCAGCCGGGCATTGCTGATAGCAAGTTTGACGATGTCCATGATTACTGCGTCCCGGCCGTCGCTTCGCCCAACAGCTTTTGGATGGTCGCCTGGTCGGCTGCGACCGGCTTGACCACCTCGCCTTCCTTCACCAGCTCCTGGCCGGCGACGATGATGCGGGCGTCGGCCGCAATGCCGCCGAGCACCAGGCCGGTTGGCGTGTCGTCGACCAGATCGATCGGGAAGAACACGACCTTGTCATCCTTGTCGACGGCGCGGATGCCGAGGTCGCCCTTGTCGCCGAGCGTCACCACCGAGCGCGGCAGCATCACGGCGTCGGTCGGCTGGGCGCTGAGCGCGATTTCTGCCGTCATGCCGGCCGGTACGGACCCATCGGCATTGGGGATAGCGACTTCAACCCGAAAGGTACGGGTTGCCGAAGATGCATCCCGGCTGATGTAGCGCACCGTACCCTTGACGGTCTGGCCACTGACCAGGCGCACATTGGCTTCGTCACCGATCTTCAGATAGCCGAGATCGCGTTCGCTGACTTCGCCGCGTGCGATCACCGGATCGAGCTTGAGAATGGTCGCCACCTCGCCGCCCTGCATCACGGAACTGCCAAGCTCCACCGGCACCCGGTCGATGACGCCGTCGAAGGGCGCCTTCACCTCGTTGCGGTCGAGCTCGGCTTGCGCTGCGTCCAGTTGCGACTTGGCCAGCGTCAGGTTGGAGCGGGTTGTATCGAGCTGCAACTTGGGCAGATTGCCGGTTTTCATCAGCCGCAGGGCAGCTGCCAGCTCTGCCTCACGTTGCACGACAAGCTGCTTGGCATTGTCGACCGCCGAGATTTTTTCCTCGGCGGCAAGCATCAGGATCAGGTCGCCGGTCTTGACGTGCTGGCCCTGCTTGACCGGCAGCTTGTCGATGACGCCGGCGACGCGTGTCGCCAGGACGGCGCGCTTGTCGGCTTCGGTCAGTCCGGAAATGCGGATAGCGCGTGCATAGGTGCGCCGCGGCGGGGTTATGACCGCGACCGTGCGCAACGGCGCCTTGGGCTGTTCCGCCTCGGCAGTCCCCGGTTTGGCAGCCCCCTGTTCGCCAGCTTGGGGCTTGCCTGCGTCGGCTGCCTTGGGCTGCTCGACCTCTCCTGCCTTGGGCTTGTTGTCGGCGGACGCGCTGCCGACGGACGAGAACTCGCCTGTCGCCATCCAGCCGGCGAACCCGATGAGCACAACAATGGCTGCAAGCTTGTGAAACCTGAATTTCGGCATCGTCATTTTTCCAGTGCGCGGGGTTCGGCCAGGCCGCATCTTCTACTTGGGGCGCGTCGCCGATATGGGTGCGCGCGAGGCCGTATTCAAATTGCCGTGATCGGCGAAGCGCGCTTCTACCTCAAAGTTGCAGCGCAATATAGTCAGAAAAGTTGATGGGTTGTTGCTTTGTCCGCAAAGATGCGGCTGCAGCATCGGCTGTTGATCGCCAAAACAGCGGTATGGCAGCAAGTGTCAGGATGATTGACGGATTGCGAATGCCATCTGCTTGCGAAGCAGCTAGGCCGGACGGCGGGCGGCCTCGGGCTGCTTGCGCGCCGCAAGAAATTCCTTGACCCGCCGGCCCGGCGCCGGCCCGGTCACCGGCTTCAAGCCGTCGTCGAGTTCGCCGGACAGATCGATCGTCGGCCGCTTGCCGACGGCGTCATAATTTTCTTCCAGCCAATCACTGGCTGCGGTGCGGCCGAGGTCGCGCAGATAGGCAAGGAACGCCCATTCGGCATTGACCTTGGACGATGCCGACAGATCCTTGAACGCTTCGTCGGCATCGATGCGGTGCATGCGGATGTCGCGATATTCGCCGTGCGGCAATCGGCCGGCGGCGATCAGTTCCTTGACGAAGGCGATCGAGCGGAATTCGCGCAACAGCCCGGCATTGAAGGTGATCTCGTCGATGCGGTTCTGGATCTCATTGGCGCTCTTCGGCGTTCCCTCGCGGACCACCGGATTGATCTGCACCAAAAGCACGTCCTCGGTGGCCGCCGTCTTGAAGAACGGGAACAGTGCCGGGTTGCCGCCATAACCGCCATCCCAATAGGGCACGCCCTTGATCTCGACGGCACGGAACAATTGCGGCAAGCAGGCCGACGCCATCACCGTGTCGAGGTCGATCTCGCCGTCCGAGAAGACCCGCAACTGGCCGGTCTCGACATTGGTAGCGGAAATGAACAGTTCCATCGACTTGCAGGCGCGCACATTGTCGAAATCGATCTCACGTTCGACCACGTCGCGCAGCGGATTGATGGCGAGCGGATTGGCGACATAGGGCGAAAATACCCGAGACATCGTATCGAACAGGAAATAGCCGGGCGTGTTCTCGATCGACCAATTGCCCCAGGCGACGTCCCAAGGCATGCGCTGTACCGGGCTGAAGCGGCCCTTTGCCGCCACCGCACGCCAGAAATCGTCGAGCTTCCGCCGCGCGCCCTCGACACCGCCGCGGACAAAGCCGTCGGCCAGCGCCACGGCATTCATGGCGCCGGCGCTGGTGCCCGAAACCGCCGTTATGTCGAGGCGCCCGTCCTCGAGCAGCCGATCGAGCACGCCCCAGGAAAACGCCCCGTGCGAACCGCCGCCTTGCAGCGCGACATTGATCTTCTTTGGCTCTTCCGCCTTGCCATTTTTCGGCATGGCGTGGCCCTTGACCGCTGGAAGCCTCACTGAGCGGTCCAGCCGCCATCGACAGAGATGTGCGCGCCGTTGATCTGCGCCGCCGCATCCGAGCATAGGAACACCGCGGCCGCCGCAACCTGCTCGACGGTGACGAACTCCTTGGTCGGTTGCTTTTCGAGCATTACCTCACGGACCACCGTCTCGCGGTCCATCTTGTTGGCCTTCATCTGGTCGGGGATCTGCGCCTCGACCAGCGGCGTCAACACATAGCCCGGACAAATGGCATTGCAGGTGATCTTGTCGCGCGCCAGTTCCAGGGCGACAGTCTTGGTCAAGCCCATAATGCCATGCTTGGCCGAGACATAGGCCGACTTGAACGGCGAGGCGACAAGGCCGTGGGCCGAGGCGACGTTGACGATCCGGCCGCCACCGGCCTGTTTCATCAACGGGATGGCGGCTGCGATGGTGTGGAAGGCCGATGACAGGTTAATGGCGATGATCGCATCCCACTTCTCGATCGGGAAGCTTTCCACCGGCGCGACATGCTGGATGCCGGCATTGTTGATCAGGATGTCGACCGAGCCGAATGCCTCGGCTGCCTTCGCCACCAAAGCCCGGCACTCGGCCGGCTTCGACATGTCGGCTTTGACATAGGCGGTCTTCACCTTGTGGTGCTTCGCGATCGCGTCTGCGATGGCGCGGTCGTCGGCGGTGTCGGAAAAGGAATTGACGACGACGTTGCAGCCTTCGGCCGCGAGCGCGTGGGCAATGGCCAGGCCGATGCCCGAGGTGGAACCGGTGACGATGGCGGTTTTTCTGGCGGTCAAGGCGGCTTTATTCCTTTCGAGGCGGGCTCCCGTGGAACCATGCTGCACTGCAGCATATAGGCTCTCTGTCACCCAAGAACAGCGGATGTGTGGAGCAATGACATGAAATTTTTGTCATGTAGACCTCTCTCGTCCCCTAAGAGAGGTCGTCGCCTCGTTTCGCAAAGCATGCGCTGAAAGCTCGTCAGGCGACGAGGTCCGGCACCGTCCCGATATAGCGCGACTGCGGCCGGATCAGCCGTCCGCTCGTTTGCTGCTCGCGCGCATGGGCAATCCAGCCGGCGACGCGCCCGGCAGCAAAGACATTGGTGAACGCCTCTTTCGGAAAGCCCGCCGCTTCCAGCAGGAGCGCTGTGAAGAACTCGACGTTGGTCTGGAGCGAGCGTGACGGCTTGGCGATGCGGAGCACTTCGAGCGCCGCCTGCTCCACGCTTTCGGCGAAGGCCAGCCGGTGGCCGCTTTCGCCCTCGGCGCCGAGCTGGCGCACGACGGCTTTCAGCACGTCGGCACGCGGATCGCGCACGCGATAGATGCGATGGCCGAAGCCCATGATGCGGCCGCCACGCGCGATCTCGCCACGCAGCCAGCCGGCGGCGTCGCCATGCACCTCGATCGCATCCAGCATCTCGATCACCGGACCTGGCGCGCCGCCATGCAGCGGCCCCTTGAGCGCTCCGAGCCCGGCCAGCACCGCCGAAGTAAGCCCGGCCTGCGTCGAAGCGACCACGCGCGCGGCGAAGGTCGATGCGTTGAGGCCGTGGTCGCAAACCGTCACGAGATAGGCATCGAGCGCCTTCGCCAATTTAGGCGAGGCCACAATGCCGGTCAGCATCCGCAGCATGTCGGCTGCATGATCGGCCTTGCTATCGGGCGCAATCGGGCTTTCGCCGCGCTGCAAGCGCAGCAAGGCCGGCGTCAGCACGGCAGGTGCCGCAACCAGCCGCAGCGCGTCCGACAATTTGTCACCATCCGGCAGCAGGGCAATACCGGCGCGCATCGCGCTGTAGATATCGACGGATGCGAGAAACGGCAGCAAGGGTTTGATCTGCTCGAACACTTCGCTGCGCGCCCGACCGATCGCGTTCGCCAGCTCCCTGCCGTCGGGAAGATCGTCGAAAAAGCCGTCGAACAGCAGATGAACCACCTCGGCGTATTTCCAGCGGCCTGCCAGTTCGGGCAACGAATGGCCCCGGATGGTCAGGCGGCCACCAAGACCGTCAACATCGGAGAGCACCGTTTCCGCCGCCACCACATCATCGAGCCCATTCGCCATTGGTTTTCTCCTTGACCCTTTCCGGGTGGAAGATAAGGGTTGGTGACTGGACCATCAATCTTGATCAACGGAATCAACATGACAAGGCTGACATGACGGAGTGGCTGACGCGGGACGAAGCCCTGGAGCGTCTCAAGGTGCGAGCCCAGACCCTCTATGCCTATGTCAGCCGCGGACGCATCGGCGTGCGGCCGGACCGGGCGGATCCACGCCGCAGCCAGTATCGCGCCGACGATATCGCGGCGCTGGCGAGCCGCCGGGCTCGTGGCCGAAATCCCCAGGCAATCGCCGAAAGTGCAATTGCCTGGGGTGAGCCGGCGATCGCCACCACGATCTCGACCGTTTTGCATGGCCGCCTTGTCTATCGCGGCCAGGATGCGGTTGCTCTCTGCGAGGCTGCCACGCTGGAGCAGACGGCAAACCTGCTTTGGGCATCTGGCGCACCAGTGTCGTTCGTCTCGGCGAGCCGCCATGGCAACGGCGCAACTGGCCGGCCGGCTGCCTTCGCGGAATGGGCCGCGTTGGCGGCCAACGGCCGGCCTTCGCTCGGCCGAAGATCGGCTTCGCTCAACCACGATGCGGCCGGCGCCATCGCCGCTTTGGCCCAGGCGCTCGGCGCGATTCCCGGAACTGGTGCCGTGCACGAAAGGCTGGCGCAGGGATGGTCGCTTGATGCGGCCGGCGCAGACTTGATCCGCCGCTCGCTCGTGCTGTTGGCCGATCACGAATTGAACGCATCGACCTTCGCCGCACGGGTCGCCGCGTCCACCGGCGCACCTGTTTCGGCCTGCCTGCTTGCCGGCCTCGCCACGCTCTCCGGGCCGCGTCATGGCGGCGCCGCGGAGGCGGTCATGATGCTGGCGGAGGATGCGCAGAGATTGGGGCCGGATGCGGCTGTCGGACGCTGGCTCGGTCACGACAGGCCGCTGCCCGGATTTGGCCATCCGCTTTATCCCGACGGCGATCCGCGTGCGGAACCGTTGCTGGCCGCGATAGATGTCGATGATGGGCTGTTACGGCTTTGCGATGTGGCCTTTGCGGCAACGGGCATGCGCCCGAACGTCGATTTCGCCTTGGCTGCGCTGACGCGCGGCCTCCGTTTGCCGTCCGATGCGCCGTTCCGCCTGTTCGCACTCGGCCGCAGCGTCGGCTGGGCCGCGCATGCCGTGGAGCAGGTGACGAGCAACGGCCTGATCCGGCCACGCGCCCGCTACCAGGGACCGCTGCCGGAGCAGCTCTAGCCGCGCTGCTTGCGAAGTCTCAGCGGCACCTGAAGAGAGATTCGACGCTGCACTTCGCCAGCCGGCAGTCAGGACATCGTGTCGAGCTTACGCTGCATCGCGGCGATCTGCTCCTTCAGCTCCTGGAGGTCGTCGGGTTTTTCCGGCGTTTCCTTCCTGGCCGGTTCGGCCGGCGCTGCTGCCGGCGCCGAGCCCGCGGGCGGGAACGGCGTGAACAGCCGCATGGCGTTCTGGAACATTTCCATGTTGCGCCGCGTCTGCTCCTCCAGCACCTTGATTGGTGTCGCGATCTTCATCATGTCCATCGGCGACTTGCCGAGCGCATCTTTCATCTGCTCGCGAAAGCGTTCCTGCTCCTTAGAGAAGGCCAGCATCGACTGCTCGAGAAAGCTCGGCACGATCATCTGCATCTGGTCGCCGTAATAGGCGATGAGCTGACGCAGGAACGGGATCGGCAGCATGTTCTGCCCGTCCTTGTTCTCCAGCTCGAAGATGATCTGGGTCAGTACCGGATGCGTGATGTCGTCACCGGTCTTGGCGTCCTGGACAGTAAAGTCCTCGCCTCTTTTGACCATTTCAGCGAGATCCTCGAGCGTCACATAGGTGCTGGTGCCCGTATTGTAGAGACGGCGATTGGCATATTTCTTGATAACAATAGGTTCGTCTTTTGCGGCCATCTGCATCCTCCCCGGACACCGGGCAGCTTAAGTAAGCCGCCGGTAACGATTGCGCCTTTTTAAAGGATATGCGCAAAAGCGTCATGAATCCAAGCAGTTTGTGCAGTGCGGGACCATTTTATGCTGCGCAGCACGGATGGGCCGTCATCGCAGCGACGCGCGGCCTGCTTGCCGCGGAGGAACGCCATGCCCATTTCGGGTTTGACTCGGGTTGTGGAAAGGGCAAGAAAAGTCCCCGACGGCACCCGAAATCGTTCCCCGAAAGCCTGGAGAAGAACATGTCCGCTTCCAACGCCATCGTTGTCGCCAGTGCAGCGCGCACGCCCGTCGGCTCCTTCAACGGCGCCTTCGCCAACACCCCAGCCCATGAATTGGGTGCCGTCGCCGTCAGGGAAGCGCTGGTCCGTGCCGGCGTCGACGGCAAGGAGGTGGACGAGGTCATCCTCGGCCAGATCCTGACCGCGGCTCAAGGGCAGAACCCGGCGCGGCAGGCGGCAATGGCTGCCGGCGTACCGCAGGAGGCGACCTCCTGGGGCCTGAACCAGCTCTGCGGCTCGGGCTTGCGCGCCATCGCGCTCGGCATGCAGCAGATCGCCCAGGGCGACGCGAGGATCATCGTTGCCGGCGGCCAGGAATCGATGTCGATGGCTCCGCATGCACAGCATCTGCGCGGTGGCGTCAAGATGGGCGATTTCAAGCTGATCGACACCATGATCAAGGACGGCCTGACCGATGCCTTCTATGGCTATCATATGGGCAACACCGCTGAGAACGTCGCCCGCCAGTTCCAGATCACCCGCGACGACCAGGACCAGTTCGCACTGGCTTCCCAGAACAAGGCCGAGGCCGCGCAGAAAGCCGGGAAATTCAAGGACGAGATCGTTGCCTTTACAGTCAAGGGCAGGAAGGGCGACACCGTAGTCGACCAGGATGAATACATCCGCCACGGCGCGACAATCGATGCCATGACCAAGCTCAAGCCCGCCTTCGATAAGGAAGGCACGGTGACTGCTGCCAATGCTTCCGGCATCAACGACGGTGCCGCCGCCGTGGTGCTGATGACCGAAGCGGAAGCCGCAAGGCGCGGCATCACACCGCTGGTGCGTATCGTTTCCTGGGCGACCGCCGGTGTCGACCCGCAGATCATGGGGACGGGACCGATCCCCTCCTCGCGCAAGGCGCTGGCCAAGGCCGGCTGGTCGGTCGGCGACCTCGATCTGGTCGAAGCCAACGAGGCCTTTGCCGCGCAGGCCTGCGCCGTCAACAAGGACATGGGCTGGGATCCGGCCATCGTCAACGTCAATGGCGGCGCCATCGCCATCGGCCATCCGGTCGGCGCCTCGGGCGCCCGCATCTTCAACACGCTGGTCTACGAGATGCGCCGCAGAAGTGCCAAGAAAGGCCTTGCCACGCTGTGCATCGGCGGCGGCATGGGTGTTGCCATGTGCGTGGAAGCAATGGGATGAATGGCAAATTGTGAATGGTGAATGGTGAATGGTGAATGGAAGATCGGAGGGCTTACGCAATAACCATTCACCATTCACCATTCACTCTGGGAGGGAAACGCATGACAAAGGTTGCAATCGTCACAGGCGGGTCGCGCGGCATCGGCGCGGCGATATCGGTCGCCTTGAAAAGCGCCGGCTATTCGGTCGCCGCAAACTACGCCGGCAATGAGGAAGCGGCGGCAAAGTTCAAGGCCGCGACCGGCATCCCGGTCTATAGATGGTCGGTCGCCGACTACGAGGCCTGCGCCGCCGGCATCAAACAGATCGAAGCCGATCTCGGTCCCGTCTCGGTGCTGGTCAACAATGCCGGCATCACTCGCGACGCGATGTTCCACAAGATGACGCGCGAGCAATGGAAAGAGGTCCTCGACACCAACCTTTCCGGCGTCTTCAACATGACGCATCCGTTGTGGGGCGGCATGCGCGACCGCAAGTTCGGTCGCATCATCACCATCTCCTCGATCAACGGCCAGAAAGGCCAGGCCGGCCAGGTCAATTATTCGGCCTCGAAGGCCGGCGATATCGGCTTCACCAAGGCACTGGCCCAGGAAGGCGCGCGCGCCGGCATCACCGTCAACGTCATTTGCCCCGGGTACATCGCCACCGAGATGGTCAAGGCAATGGACGAGAAGGTCCTCAACGAGCGCGTCATCCCGCACATCCCGGTCGGCCGTCTCGGCGAGCCGGAGGAAATCGCGCGCTGCGTCGTCTTCCTCGCTTCCGACGATGCCGGTTTCATCACCGGCTCGACCATATCAGCCAATGGCGGCCAGTACATCGCCTGATCGTTTATCTTTACGTTGAGACAGATACGCGCTTGGACGAACGGGCCTGCAAAACGGCCCGTGTATAGCGGTCTTCCCGTTGCAAGATCTCGATGCAGCACGCTGCCCCAATCCGGCACGCAAAGGTTAACGGCAAACTCGCAGCCTGTGCAAAAACCGCCCGGCAGCCTGTGGATTCTAGGTGGAAAAGCTGTTCACAACACAACATGCTGCGGTGAACAAACCAAGAAACTTCGGCTATCTCTGATTCGTCGCCGATTCGTTCCGGCTTTGAGCGGAACGTTAACGGCGAGAGCTGAAAACACCCTCGAAATGATTAAAGCGCGTTAGGAAACATCAATAATTTCATAATGTTGTGCGAAGCAGATTGGCCAGCCACGACCATTCACCGGCAGAGGTTAACCGCAGTGCTCGCGTGGATGCCGCCTGCATAAATCGGGCCAGTTTCCGTGATTCAGCATGTGGTGAGGTACGCCGACAGAAAACCCAGATGTAGCCGTGAACAAACCCTGAATCAGCGCGAGTCAGTGATTCGTCGCTGATTCGTTCCAGACTCGTTCCAACTGTTAATCGGGAACAGATTTTCTGGCTTCGAACCAACCAATCGGCCTGCCCTCGGCATATTCCGCTTTCGCTTCGTGCCCGAAATCCCTATGTGTCGCCTGTCATACGCGGCCAATATGGGCGCGCTCCCGACAATGCGAGGCAGAGAGCCTTATTTCCAGGCCAATGAACATCTATCCGAAACACACTGAACCGCTGATCCTGTCGGGTCGAGACGTGACGGCCGTGCTCGGCCCGACCAACACCGGCAAGACCCACCTCGCCATCGAACGCATGGTGGCGCACGAAAGCGGCGTCATCGGCCTGCCGCTCAGGCTGCTTGCCCGCGAGGTCTATACGCGCGTCTGCGAGAAGGTCGGCGCCCATAAGGTTGCGCTCATCACCGGCGAGGAAAAGATCCAGCCGGCTGGCGCGAAATACTCGGTCTGCACCGTGGAAGCGATGCCGCGCGAGACCGACGCCGCCTTCGTTGCCATCGACGAGGTCCAGCTCGCCGGCGATCTCGAACGCGGCCACATCTTCACCGATCGCATCCTGCATCTGCGCGGCCGCCAGGAGACGCTGCTGCTTGGCGCCGCTACCATGCACGGCATCCTGCAGCGCCTGCTGCGGGGTGTGTCGGTGGTGACCCGGCCACGCCTGTCGCATCTTGCCTATGCCGGCTCGAAGAAGCTGACCCGCCTGCCGCGGCGCACCGCGATTGTCGCCTTCTCGGCCGACGAGGTCTATGCCATCGCCGAGCTGATCCGCCGCCAGCAGGGCGGTGCCGCGGTCGTGCTCGGCGCACTCAGCCCGCGCACCCGCAACGCCCAGGTGGCGCTGTTCCAGTCGGGCGACGTCGACTACCTCGTCGCCACCGACGCCATCGGCATGGGCCTCAACCTCGACCTCGACCACGTCGCCTTCGCCCAGAATCGCAAATTCGACGGCTACCAGTACCGCAACCTGACGGCGGCCGAGCTCGGCCAGATTGCCGGCCGCGCCGGCCGGCATCTGCGCGACGGCACCTTCGGCGTCACCGGCCAGGTCGATCCGCTGGATGATGAACTGGTCAACAAGATCGAGGCGCATGATTTCGACCCGGTGAAAGTGCTGCAGTGGCGTACCGCGCATTTCGATTTCGCCAACCTCGATGCGCTGAAGCGCTCGATTGAGACCAACGCCCCGGTCGAAGGCCTGACGCGCGCGCTGCCGGCAGTAGACGCGCAGGCGCTCGAGCATCTGTCGCGCGACGAGGACGTCCGGGCACTCACCACCGATGCCAGGCGCGTGGCGCTGCTGTGGGAAGCCTGCGCGCTGCCCGACTACAGGAAGATCGCGCCGGCCCAGCACGCCGACTTGATTGCCTCCATTTACATGGACCTTGCCAGGCATGGCCATGTCGACGAGAACTACATGGCCGAGCAGGTGCGCCGTGCCGACACCACCGAAGGCGACATCGACACGTTATCGCACAGGATTGCCCAGATCCGCACATGGACCTTCGTCTCCAACCGGCCCGGCTGGCTGGCCGATCGGGCACACTGGCAGGAAAAGACGCGCGAAATCGAAGACAGATTGTCGGATGCGCTGCATGAGCGGTTGACGAAACGTTTTGTAGACCGCAGGACTTCCGTCCTCATGCGGCGCCTTAGAGAAAACACGATGCCTGAAGCCGAAATCAGCCCAACCGGAACCGTCCTCGTCGAAGGCCATCACGTCGGCGAGTTGCAAGGTTTCCGCTTCACCGCCGACCAGAGCGCCGGCGGCGAAGACGCCAAGGCGGTGCGGGCGGCGGCGCAGAAGGCGCTTGCCGCCGAGTTCGAGTCGCGGGCCGAGCGTTTCGGCGCCTCTGCCAATGGCGACATTGCGCTGGGTTCGGATGGCACGCTGCGCTGGATCGGCGCCCCGATCGGCACGTTGGTTGCCGGCGAAGACGCTTTGAAGCCGCGTCTCGTTCTGCTCGCCGACGAGCAACTCACCGGCCCGGCCCGCGACAAGGTTGCGGCGCGCGCCGAGCGCTTCGTCAATTTCCAGATCGAATCCCTGCTGAAGCCGCTGGTCGACCTCAAGAATGCGGAGCAGATCACCGGCATCGGCCGCGGCATCGCTTTCCAGCTTGTCGAGCATCTCGGCCTCATCAACCGTCGCGACATCGCCGACGAGATGAAGTCGCTCGACCAGGAAGGCCGCGCGGCGCTTCGCCGTCTCGGAGTGCGCTTCGGCGCCTACCATGTCTTCGTGCCGGCGCTGATCAAACCGGCGCCGGCCGGGCTGATAACGCTGCTGTGGGCGCTGAGAAACGACGGTAAGGACAAGCCCGGCTTCGGCGATGTCGTTCACGCACTGGCCTCCGGCCGCACCTCGGTGGTCATCGATCCGACCTTCGACAAGACCTTCTACAAGCTTGCCGGCTACCGCAATCTTGGCCGGCGTGCTGTACGCGTCGATATTCTCGAACGGCTGGCCGACCTGATCCGGCCGGCGACCAACTGGAAGCCGGGCCTCGGCCCTCGCCCCGACGGCGCCTATGACGGTCAGTCCTTCATGGTCACGCCGCCGATGATGTCGATCCTCGGCGCCACCGCCGACGACATGGAAGAAATCCTGAAGGGACTCGGCTATCGCGCCGATGCCAAACCGGCGGCCGAGGTCAAGGCGCGGCTCGAAGCACAGGACAATGCCGCGCGTGAAGCTGCCGCTGCAAAGCAGGCGGCGGAAGAGGCTGCGCGAGTCGAGCAGGCGAGGATGGCGGAAGCATCTGCCGCGGCAGAGCCGCCGGCGGAGGCTTCGGAACCTGTGTCGGATGCGGCTCCTGTTGCGGAGGCGGCGGCCGAAGCTGTGACCGAAGCGACGGCAGAGCCTGTCGCGGAAGCTCCAGCCCCTGAAGCTGCGGCAGAAGTCACGCAAGAGACCCGGCCCGCCGCGGAGGCGACTGCTGAAGCGCCTGCGGAACCAGCGGCCGAGCCAACGGCGGAACTTGGGGCAGAAACTGAGGCTGCGGCACCGGCAGAACCGCCGGTTTCCGACACTACGGAAGCATCGCCGGCCGAACCTGCAGCGACGGCAGGAGCCGTCGCCGGCGAAGCTGCTCCAGAAGCCGAGGAGCCAAAACCCATCCTGTTATGGCGGCAGGGCCGTTTCGACCAGCGCCCGCGTCATCGCCAGCATGACAACCGCCCCCGGGACAATCATCGGGACGGTCGCGCGCGCAATGGTCAAGCTGCGCCGGGCGGCCGCAGCGATGCGCCGGCAGATGCCGGCGGGCAGCCGACGCCGGGCGACCGGCCCGCCCGTCAGGGGCGTCACGATCAGCGCGACGGCGCCGGCAAGCCACGCTTCGACCGCAGCAAGTTCAAGCCCAGGCCGCAAGGCGAGGCGGCAGAGCAGCGCGCCGGCAAGCCGCAAGGCGAACGCCCCGACCGGCGCGAAAACCGGCCCGACTGGAAGGCTGGCCGGCAGGACGGCAAAGGCGGCGCCCAAGGCGCAAAACCCGCCTTCCAGCCAAAGCCGCGTGAGGAACGCCCGGTCCGCTTCGACCCGGACTCGCCCTTCG
This sequence comes from Mesorhizobium sp. M0408, assembly GCF_040321495.1. Taxonomy (NCBI): domain Bacteria; kingdom Pseudomonadati; phylum Pseudomonadota; class Alphaproteobacteria; order Hyphomicrobiales; family Phyllobacteriaceae; genus Mesorhizobium; species Mesorhizobium sp. M0408. The sequence goes on from NZ_JAMYRO010000003.1 coordinate 97,320, forward strand.
CCAAGCTCGCCGCGTTGCGCGACCAGCTGAAGAAGTAGGCTGCTCGTCCAATGGTCACTGATGCCCGCCAGCGCATCGACAAGTGGCTGTTCTTCTCGCGCGCGGTAAAATCGCGCACGCTGGCAGCCAAGCTGGTCGTCGCCGGACGCGTCCGCATCAATCGCGACAAAGCAGCGCAGGCCTCCGATACGGTCCGGCCGGGCGACGTTTTGACCATCACGCTGGAGCGGCGGATCTTCGTCTGGAAGGTCCTTGGCACCGGCGTACGGCGTGGCCCGGCCGAAGAGGCCCGCCTGCTCTACGAGGACATGTCGCCGCCCCCCGCGCCCAAGGGCGAGGCGCTTCCGGATGCGGTGCCGCCGTTGCGCGAGGCCGGCAGCGGTCGCCCGACCAAGAAGGAACGCCGCCAGACCGACCACCTGCTCGGCGACGATTGAGCAAGGTCGAACGCCCGCTTTGCCGGCCTTCCGGAATTCCATTCCGGAAACCGCGGCACCGCTGGCAGGGGCCGCCCTTGCCACCAGCGGACAAAGGCGTTACCTCACCAAAAAAGCCCAATAAAATGGGACGTCCCGGAGCCGACCAATGACCTATGTCGTGACCGACAATTGCATAAAATGCAAATACATGGACTGCATCGAGGTCTGTCCGGTCGACTGCTTCTACGAAGGTGAGAACATGCTCGTCATCCACCCGGACGAGTGCATCGATTGCGGCGTCTGTGAACCGGAATGCCCGGCCGACGCGATCAAGCCCGACACCGAGTCGGGCCTCGACAAATGGCTGCAGATCAACACCGAATATGCCGACAAATGGCCCAACATCACCGCCAAGAAGGAGCCGCCGGCCGACGCTAAAAATTTCGATGGCGAAACTGGCAAGTTCGAGAAATATTTCTCCGCCGAGCCCGGCGAAGGCGACTGACGAGCCTGCCGGCTGCGGCGGCCTGACGCCGCGTAACAGACGTGATACATTAACTGCCTTGACAGGCGGCGACGGCGCGTGGCCTTCGCGCGTGCAGCAAAACCTTGATTCTTCCGACTTTTTGTGTTATATCAACCAAACATGCCGGTGACACAACGTCGATTTATGGCGCAAACGCCCCAAATCACTGAAAGGTGAATTTCTCAATCCGGACCAGAGCGATCTGGGGCAGGCGGTCGCAATGTTGCGATTTGCCGGTCCTGGCCTTTCCGGTGAGTTCATCGTTGTGTGGCTAAGGACCGGTCACCCCGGTCGCACGAGTTCGGGCCGGCACGATGCCGGTACCACAACAAGGAGTTCAGGGCGTAATGGCAACGATCACCCCGCAGAAGAAGTCCACCGCAGCGCGCCACGGTTTCAAGACCGGCGAGTACATCGTCTATCCGGCGCATGGTGTCGGCCAGATCGTCTCGATCGATGAGCAGGAAGTCGCGGGCCACAAGCTGGAGCTGTTCGTCATCGACTTCCAGAAGGACAAGATGCGCCTCAAGGTGCCGGTCGCCAAGGCGACCTCGATCGGCATGCGCAAGCTGTCGGAAGAGGATTATGTCGAGCGCGCGCTGAAGGTCGTGCAGGGCCGCGCCCGCGTCAAGCGCACCATGTGGTCACGCCGTGCCCAGGAATATGATGCCAAGATCAACTCCGGCGATCTGATCTCGATCTCGGAAGTGGTGCGCGATCTTTACCGCGCCGATAACCAGCCGGAGCAGTCCTATTCCGAGCGCCAGCTCTACGAGGCGGCCCTCGACCGCATGGCCCGCGAGATCGCGGCCGTCAACCGCATGTCGGAGACCGAAGCGGTCCGTCTCATCGAGGTGAACCTCAACAAGGGCCCGAAGCGCGGCGCCAAGGCCGACAACGAGGAAGCCGAGCAGGAAGAAGCTGCTTGAGCTTTTCTCGTCTTCGAATTCAGAAAAACCCGGCCTCGCGCCGGGTTTTTTTGTCTTAGCTGACCGGCGACGGGCATATCTAACCTTCGCCGCCCTCCCTTTCCGCCTCGTGCTTCAGCGTGGCAATGAACCGCTTGGTCCGCTGGCGTTCCGGGTTGCTGAACAGCACCGCGGCCGGGCCTTGTTCGACGATGTTGCCGGCATCGAGGAACACCACTTCCCGCGCGATCTTGGAGGCGAGCCGCAGGTCATGCGTCGCCATCACCATGGTCGTGCCCTCGCTGGCGAGCTTGCCGAGCACGTCGACCACCTCCTGCGCCAGTTCCGGATCGAGTGCCGAGGTCGGCTCGTCGCAGAGCAGGACCTTCGGCGAAGGCGCCAGCGCCCGGGCAATCGCCACGCGCTGCTGCTGGCCACCTGACAGGGTCGCCGGCCAGGCATCGGCCTTGTGCGCCATGCCGACTTTTTCGAGCAGGGCCAGCGCCCGTTCGCGCGCCCTCTCCTTGGGCCATTTCAGCACCGTCACCAGCCCCTCCATGATGTTCTCGATCGCAGTGCGATGCGGAAACAACTGGAAATTCTGGAACACCATGCCGGTCTGCAGCCGCAGCCGCTGGATATCCCTGGTCGAGACCCTGCCGCCGGGGTGGAATTCGAGTGCATCGTCGCCGATCCGTACCGTGCCTGAAGTCGGCAGCTCGAGCAGGTTGATGCAGCGCAAAAGCGTGCTCTTCCCTCCGCCCGACGGCCCGACAAGCGCCGTAACGCTGCCTTCCTCGATGGTGACGGTGACGCCCTTCAGCACCAAATTGTCGCCGAAACGCTTTTCGATGTTGGTGAGGCCGATCATGCGCGCGCCTCCAGGAAGCCGCCATAACGGTTGAGCCGCGTTTCCAGCCGCGCCTGCAAGGCCGACAGCACGGAGCTCATGACCAGATAGAGGGCCGCTGCCTCAACATAGAGGATCAGCGGCTCATAGGTGGTGGCGACGATGCGCTGCGCTGCCTGGAACATCTCGGGCACGGTGATGGCGGCGGCGAGCGAAGTGTCCTTGACCAGCGAGATGAAGGTGTTGGACAGCGGCGGCACCGCGACGCGCCCCGCCTGTGGAAGAATGGTGCGCCGCATTGCCTGGGCCCAGGTCATGCCGATCGAATAGGCCGCTTCCCACTGGCCCTTCGGTACCGAACCGATGACGGCGCGGATGATTTCCGACGAATAGGCGCCGATGTTCAAGGTGAAGCCGATCAGTGCTGCCGGAAAGGCGTCGAGCAGGATGCCGACCGATGGCAGGCCGTAGAAGATAAGGAACAGTTGCACGAGAAGCGGCGTGCCGCGGAAGATCCAGACGTAGAAGCGGACCACGGCGACCAGCGGTTTGGGACCGAACAGCCGGACAAGCGCCACGACCAGGCCGAGAACAAGACCGAATGCAAACGACAGCAGCGTCAACGGCACGGTGAAGATCAGTGCAGCCCACAGCAGCGTAGGCAGGGATTCCAGCATCAATTGCAGCCAGTGCGGCACGAAGGCTCCTCCTTGCCAGATTGCCGTCGCTCATATCACGCGAAAGCGGCGGGCCGTCGAAAGACAGCTCGCCGCGATACGAACGACGCGGGCCGGCATTCGGCCCACACGAGAAAGCCGTTTTACTTCGAAACGTCCTGGCCGAAATAGGTGTCGGCGATTTTCTTGTAGGTGCCGTCGGCCTTGATGTCGGCCAGCGCCTTATTGATGGCGGCCACCAGTTCCGGATCGCCCTTGCGCACGATGACGCCGGAATAGTCGGCGTTTTCTTCCTGGGCGGCAATCTTCACATTGGCGTCGGGCTTGTGCTTCTTGAAGTCGAGGAAGGACAGGCTGTCGTTGATGGTGGCGTCGGCGCGGCCCGTAAGAAGCAGCTGGATCGACTGGTCGAAGCCGTCGGTGCCGACGAGTTCGGCGCCGTTGGTTTCAGCCAGCTTGCCGAAGTTCGAAGTCAGCGATTGCGCCGCTTTCTTGCCCTTGAGATCGGCGAAGCTCTTAATATCGGTGTTGTCGCCGCGCACGATCAGCACCGCCTTGGAGGCGATGTAGGGATCCGAAAAGTCATATTTGGCCTTGCGCGCCTCGGTGATGCCGACCTCGTTGATGACGGCATCGTAGCGGTTGGCATCGAGACCGGCGATCAGCCCGTCCCATTTGCCTTCGAGGAACTGGGCTTTGACGCCGAGGCGCTCGGCGATGGCCCGCGCGATCTCGACGTCGAAGCCGACCAGCGCGCCGGAAGCATCATGATAGGTGAAGGGCGCATAGGTTCCTTCCGTGCCGACCTTGAAGACGCCGGACTGCTTGATCTGGTCGAGATTGGCGCCGGCGTGACCGGCGGCGATGGCCAGAACCTGCAGCGTTCCGGCGATGATGAGCGATTTGAGCCATTTCATTTTTCTGTGATCCCGTCCTTGGCCGATGTCCGGCGTCATTGCGAGTGCCGGAAAATGACAGATGCGCGATGCCAGAATAAGAAACTAAATTTCAAAAATCTCGCGCCCTTGAAATCCAATTCTCAACCAGCATCTCCGGGCGCCATCCGGCTGAGTCAAGGCCGGTGGCGAATCGCCTGGAACAGCGCAATCGACATGACAGTCCGGGGGAACATTCCCCCGCATGGCACGTTCTTCGCTGTTGTAGGGCGCGGCGCCGCCATTTCAACCATCGGCGCCAACTCACGATTCGATCGCACCGCAACGCCTGGAGCAGGAGCGCGGCATGATGGAAGACAGTGCAGGACGGACCATGGTTCGCGCGGCGATGAAAGCCCCTTATCTGGAACGTGACGAAGAGCATCTCCTGGCGCTGCGCTGGAAGGAAAACAATGACCAGCACGCGCTGCACCGCATCACCGTCGCGCATATGCGGTTGGTCATTTCCATGGCGTCGCGGTTTCGCCACTACGGCCTTCCGCTGGGCGACCTGATCCAGGAAGGCCATGTCGGGCTGCTGGAGGCAGCGGCCCGTTTCGAGCCCGAGCGCGAGGTGCGGTTCTCGACCTACGCGACTTGGTGGATTCGCGCCTCGATGCAGGACTATATCCTGCGCAACTGGTCGATCGTGCGCGGCGGCACGAGCTCGGCGCAAAAGGCGCTGTTCTTCAACCTGCGGCGTCTGCGCGCCCGCCTGGCAAACGGCGCCGAGCAGATGTCGAATGCCACGCTCTACCGCGAAGTGTCGGCGGCTCTCGGGGTATCGGAGGCCGATGTGGCGATGATGGATTCCCGCCTTTCGGCGCCGGACAGCTCGCTCAACACGCCGCTAGCCGACGATGCGGGCGCAACCGAGCGGATGGAGTTCCTGGTTTCGGATGACCCGCTGCCCGATGAGGTCGTCGGCGATACGATCGACGTCGAACGCCGCTCGGTGTGGCTGAAGACGGCACTCGGCGCTCTCAATGCGCGCGAGCTCAGGATTATCGAGGAGCGCCGGCTGAGCGACGAGGGCGCGACGCTCGAAGCGCTCGGCGAGACGCTCGGCATCTCCAAGGAACGTGTCCGGCAGATCGAGGCGCGCGCCATGGAAAAGCTCAAGGCGGCGCTGGTAAAGCAGAATCCGGAATTTCTCGCAGCCTGAATCGCGTCGGCTGCTATTTGTCGGTGACGATCTTGACCTTGTCGCCGGCCGAAACCGCGGCACCCGGCGACAGCGCGTTGAGCACCCTGAACAAATCCAGCTTGCGGTCGACGCCGACCATCTGTGCGGCCAGGGAGCCCATTGTCTGGCCGGGCTGCACCGTGACGATGCGGATACGCAGTGGCTTCAACGCCGCCTTCTCGGCAGCACTCAGGATGCGGAACGAGCCGCTGACCGAGCGCGCCACCGTGCTCAGCGAGGTGCTGGCCGAAGGTGCCGCGGTCAGCAAGCGGTAGACCTGGCCGCCGGCGCGGATCACCGCAATATCGAATTGCCAGCCGTCGGCGCCGGCATGCGCGGTTGCCGCTTCGTTGCCGTTGATCGTCTCCTGGCGCACGCTGCTGTCGTTGAGGCCGGCAACCCAACCGCTGCGGATGTAGTCGGTCAGCGAGCGGTTCTTGTCGATCGAAACGCCGTCGAAGCGGATCGCCATGTCGCCCGGGCCGGTCGCCGTCACCGCCGCCGCCGAATTGTCGATGACGAAGCCGTTGGGCACCGAGAACGACACGCCGAGGCCAGGGTGCAGGAAGGTTTCGCCGCGCACATAGCCTTCCTCCGGCGTGTCGCCGTAAAGTAGCCCGTCTACGCCGGCAAGAAATGAATCGCGGTCGCGCGACCCGACACCGGGCGCGCCGAACTGGCGGGCGTGGCGCTGCGCGAGGTCTATACGCTGCGGCGTGTTGGGGTGCGTCGCCAGGAAGTCGAGGCTGGCGTCGGTAGCGCCGCTGATTGAGCGGAAATCGGTATAGGCCGACATCGACTGCAGGAAGCGGCCGGCGGCGTAGGGATCGAAACCGGCTTCGCCGATCGACTTGATGCCGATGGCGTCGGCCTCCAGCTCCTGATTGCGCGAGAACTGGGCCAGCCTCAGCTTGCCGCGGATCAGCGCCGCCTTGGCCGTCGGGTTGTCGCCGAGCACATCCGAAACGACCTTGGTCGCCAACCCCTCCTCGGCTTCCAGCTGCTGGCGCTGCAGGCCGTGGTTGGCCGTAACGTGGCCCATCTCATGCGCGATGACGGCGGCAAGCTCGGCGGAATCGTTGGCCAGCGCCAGCAGCCCGCGGGTGATGTAGAGATAGCCGCCCGGCAGCGCGAAGGCATTGACGTTGGGCGAGTTGAGGATGGTGATGCGGTAGGTCTGGGTTGGGTTGGCCGACACCACTGTCAGTCTGCCGACGATCTTGGCCACCATGCGCTCGAGCTTGGGGTCGGAATACTCGCCGCCATAGGTGGCGAGGATGCGCGGGTGCTGCGCCTTCGCCAGTTGAGCGAGCTTGCCGTTGGCGGCGACATTGTCGACCGTGATCGGCTTGTCGGAGGGCTGGAAGCCCGATTCCTGCACGTCGGGAGGCGTGAACATCTGGCAGCTTGCCAGCGCCACGGCAAGACCGGCCAGCGCCAGAAAGCGCGCCAGCGGTTTCACCCTCCGATTGTCGATGCCGGTCGGCAGATCGGCGTCCTTTCAAGTCCTGGCACGTGACCGCGAAAATCGGGCGCGATTTCCGGAAAGCATCACGCGCAAAATCAAGTGCTACGGCGTCCTTCGTGCGTCCGACAGATACGAGGCAGCAAGGGCAAATCACGGTCTAGGCCGGACCAGCTCCTGGCGGACCTAGCCACACTACCTCGACCATGGCAAGCAAGCGCCGCTTCGCCTTCCGCCGGTTTGACCATAAATTATGTCCGCTTCCGGGCAACATCTCGTGATCCAACCGCAAACGGACCCGAGCCGATATAGCGTCGGAATGCCTCCGGTCCAGCCCCGACGAAAAAATCGGCCGCGGTGCCCGTCGCGGCAACCGTGCCACCATCCAGGAAAATCATGTTTTGGCCGATACGGCGCGCATCGTCCGGCTGGTGCGTGACGAATAGCACCGTCATGCGCTGCTCCGAATGGACGTCGGCCACCAGGTCGAGCATGTCGTCGCGCAGTGCCGGTCCGAGCGAAGCGAACGGCTCGTCGAGCAACAACACCGGCCGGTCGCGCACCAGGACACGGGCGAGCGCGACGCGCTGCCGCTCGCCGCCCGAGAGTTCGCGCGGCAGCCGGCTTTCCTTGCCGGCAAGGCCGACGCGCTTCAGCGCTGCGGCGATTGCGGCGCGGTCAGCCTCGCTCAGCCTGAGCGAAGACGAGCGGCCGAGCCCGACATTCTGCTCGAGGGAAAGATGGGCAAACAGGTTGTTTTCCTGGAACACCATCGATACCGGCCGCGCTGATGGCGGCGCAGTGCTGACTTCGGCGCCGCCGATCAGCACGCGGCCTGACCGCGGCGTCTCGAAGCCGGCCACCAGATTGAGCAGCGTCGACTTTCCCGAACCGCTCGGCCCCATGATGGCGGTGATTTCCGACGCCGGGAAATCGACATCGAATACAAGCGGCGTTTCACCATAGCTGAACGAGACATTATCGAGCCGCACGGCCGCGCCTTTTTCCACCGAAATGGACCGTTCCGGGCTGATCGGCATCATGATTTCTCGCTCCTTCCCAGCCAGTCCGCGGCCAACACCAGCGCCAGGCAGACAAGGCCGAGCAGCAGCGCCAGCCCGGCCGCATCCTCGGTGCGGTAACTGCCCATGCGCGCCAGCAGCAGATAGGGCAAGGTCTGCACGGAATCGCTGCCGAATAGCGCAATGACGCCGAGATCGCCGAGCGACAGCGCCATGGCGAAAGCGAAGCCGGTGGCGAGTGGCCTCCGTAGCGACGGCCAGTCGACCAGCCGCAACCGGTTCCAGCCCGAGATACCAAGCTGTGCACAGAGCCGTTCGTGGCGTTCGCTCGCCGCGTCATAGGCAGGGCGGATGGCGCGGATGGCGAACGGCATCGCCATCACCGCATTGACCGCAACGACCATGACAGGGGCGATCGCAAAGACATCGCCGACGGTGCGCAGGAGCAGGAACCAGCCGGCGCCGATGACGATGGGCGGCACCACCAGGACGAACCCCGCACCGGTGTCGGCCAGATGTTCGAGCAGTGTCCGCCGGCCTGTCCGCCGGGTGAGCGCCAGCGCCCGGCGCGCCATGACCAGCGACAGCGACAACGCCACAGAGAGCAGCGCCGATAGGAGGGAGAGCACGGCACTGGTCGCCGTCGCTTGCCGCACCGCGCTCTCGCCGGCCAGGCGGACGAGATCGGCGCCAAGCCCGGCTGCCAACGTGGCCGCCATCGGCCCGGCGACAAACAGCAGTGCCAGCCCGATCGCCAATGCGTTCAGCACGGTCTCGGCCGCACCGGCTGAAAAATACCGGCGCGGCGCCACCGGCAGATTGGCATCCCCGACCATATTGGCGCCGAGCCGCGTCAAGGCCAGCACGACGACGAAGGTCAGGGCAATCTGCAGCAGGGTCAGCGTCACAGCCCGCGCCGGGTCGAAGTCGAAACGCAGCGCCTGGTAGATGGCAACCTCCAGCGTGGTCGCGCTGGGTCCGCCGCCGAGCGTAAGCACGATGGTGAAGGAGGTGATGCACAGCATGAAAACGAGCCCGGCAACGCCCGGCAAGGCCGCACGCAGCGGCGGCCATTCGATCAGCCGGAAGGCCGGCACAGCACCCATGCCAAGCTGGCTCGCCAGCCGCCATTGGTCGGCCGGCACGGTCTGCAACGCCTCCAGGAACAGCCGCGTCGCCAGCGGCAGGTTGAAGAAGACATGGGCGACGAGTATGCCCGACAGGCCATAGATGCCGGGCCAGCTCTGGCCGCCTAGCGCGCCGAGCGTGCCGGCAAAATAGCCGGCGCGGCCATAGAGCGCCAAGACACCGAGTGCGGCAACAATGGCCGGCAGCGCCAGCGGCACGGCGAAAAGCTGGAGGATGAAGCCTCGCCCGAAAAAACGCGGATGCCGCGACAGGGCGCGCGCGACGAACAGCGCCGGTGCGACGGAGAGCAGGGTCGACAGCAGAGCCTGCCAGAGCGTGAAACGGACGACGCGCAAGAGATAGGAATCGAAAGCGGAGGCGGCGCCGGACAGGTCGCGTGTGGCTTCGACGACGAGCCCGGCGAATGCACCGCCGATCAGCAGCGCGATGGCGGCGAGCGCGACGATGCCGGCAGTGACGCGGGGATCGGCCGGATGACGCGTACGCATGTCGCGCTACCCGACACTACGACAGGTGTTGATCGAAGGAAATACCTGGCAATGGCCGAGCCCACCCCTCTCTGGCCTGCCGGCCATCTCCCCCTCAAGGGGGGAGATTGCGCACTCAGCCGCCTTCGCCAATCTCACAAGTGGCAGGACGAGGAGAGGCGACAAAGCTGCCGATCTCCCCCCTTGAGGGGGAGATGGCCGGCAGGCCAGAGGGGGGTGGCTTGGCGCAAACATCCGACGAGGCTTGAGCCCTACTTGCTCATCGCCGCAAGCCACTCATCGACCCAGGCCTTGCGGTTGGCCGCGACGTCTTCCGGGCTGAACAGCAAGGTCTTGGTCGGCTTGACCAGCTTGTCGAACGCCGGGTTGAGCGGCTTGTCGGTTTTGCCGGCCGGGAACATCCAGTTGGTTTCGGGAATGACATCCTGAAATTTCGGTCCGGTCATGAAGGCAATGAACTTTTCTGCCAGCGGGTTCTTCGCACCCTTGGTGGTGATCCCCGCAACCTCGATCTGCAGATATTCGCCCTCCTCGAAGGACGCCGCCTGGTAGCGCTCGGTGTTTTCGGCGACCATGTGGTAGGCCGGCGAGGTGGTGTAGGACAGCACCATCGGCGCCTCGCCCTTGGTGAACAGGCCGTAGGCCTCGCTCCAGCCCGGCGTTACCGTCAGCACCTTCGCCTTGAGTTTGGCCCAGGCTTCCGGCGCCTTGTCGCCATAGACCGACTTGACCCACAGCAGCAGGCCAAGGCCCGGCGTCGAGGTGCGCGGATCCTGGATGACGATCTTCTCTCCGGCATCGCCCTCGACCAATTCCCTGAGGCTCTTCGGCGGGCTCTTCAGTTTTTCGGTATCGTAGACGACGGCGAAATAGCCATAGTCGAACGGCACGAAAATATCGTCGCTCCAGCCGCCCGGCACACTGACGCCCGACACGGTGCCGTGCAGCGAAAACAGGCCGGTTGCCTTGGCGTCGGCGGTTAAGTTGGTATCGAGGCCAAGTACGATGTCGGCCTTGGTCGCGGCGCCTTCCAGCTTCACACGGTTGAGCAGCGCCACGCCGTCGGCGACCGAGACGAATTCGACGACGCAACTGCATTCGGCCTCGAAGGCCTTCTTCACCGCCGGTCCCGGACCCCAATCGGCGGTGAAGCTTTCATAGGTATAGACCGTCAGTCTATCCTGTGCCGATGCCTGCCCTGGCAGGGCGAGCGCGGATGCCGCAAGCAGGACAATTGAGACAAGAGAGTGGAAAAAACTGCGCATCGGCGCCTCCTTCGTTCGCGTTGAAAGGAATTGAGGCGTCGGGCTGTCCGAAACGTCTAATCCCTCCGCCGGTACAAACCGGATCAGGTTCAGCGGGTTGGCAGTCTTGCCTCTCAGCCGGTCCGCGAAAATCGCGTCCGGCACCCCGTTAGAGCGTTGCGACACATAGGCCCGGCCGAAGTGCTGCGCAAGCGGAAGTTTGCCGGGCATCCAAAGCCCAGCCTTCCGTTTCGTCTGCCGTTTCATCTTCCGTTTCCGGGGCAGGGCTGGTAAGGGCCACGAGATATGAGCACATTCACCATCCTGCTTGGCGGCGATCTCATCCGCACGCCGCTGCTCGACCGCCAGGTCGAAGGCTCGCGCGTCATCGCCGCCGATGCCGGCATCGGTCATGCCCGCATGCTGGGCCTGAGGCCGGAACTCTGGGTCGGCGATTTCGATTCGGTGCCTGCCGATTTGCCGGAGGATCTGGCCGCCGTGCCACGGCAGGTATTTCCCGCTGAAAAGGACAAGACCGACGGTGAACTCGCTATCGCCGCCGCGCTCGAACGCGGTGCGACCAGCCTTGTGCTCGCAGGCGCCTTCGGCGGCAAACGCACCGACCACATCTTCCTGCATCTGGCGCTGAGCGTCCGGCTGGCGGAAGGCGGAACGGAAGTGCTTTTGACCAGCGGCGCACAGGAAGGCACTCCTTTGCTGCCTGGAAAGACTGGCTTCGACTATGTCGACGGCACGCTGTTTTCGGTGCTCGGCTTTTCGGATCTCGCCGGCCTGACAGTCACCGGCGCCAAATGGCCGCTCGACCATGTCGAGGTTGCGTTCGGCTCGTCGCTGACCATTTCCAACGAGGTCAGGGGCCGGCTGGAAATCGCGCTGGCCAGCGGCCGCGCGCTGCTGCTCGCGCATCCCTACCCTTTTCCGGAAAGCTGAGCCCAGAAAGCTGACATGGCGCCGCCGCTTCTCAATCTCGACGGGATAAAGCTGACCTTTGGCGGCACGCCGCTGCTCGACGGTGCCGCCCTGACGGCCTCAGTTGGCGACAAGATCGCCCTGGTCGGCCGCAACGGCTCTGGCAAGTCGACGCTCCTCAAGATCGCCGCCGGGCTGATCGAACCGCAGGACGGCGAAGTCTTCCGCCAGCCTTCGGCGACCGTGCGCTACTTGCCGCAAATGCCCGACATGGACGGCTTTGCGACTGTCCGCGCCTATGTCGAGGCGGGGCTCGGGCCGGCCGACGATCCCTACCGCGCCACCTATCTGATGGAGCATCTCGGCCTGACCGGCGAGGAACGGCCGAACGACCTCTCCGGCGGCGAGGCGCGGCGCGCCGCCCTCGCCCGCGTCATGGCGCCGGAGCCCGACATTCTCCTCCTCGATGAGCCGACCAATCATCTTGACCTTTCGGTCATCGAATGGCTGGAGGAGGAGCTTGCCCGCACCTCCTCGGCACTGGTCGTCATCTCGCATGACCGCCGTTTTCTCGAGCGCGTGTCACGCGCCACAATCTGGCTCGACCGCGGCCAGACCCGCCGTCTCGACAAGGGCTTTGGCTATTTCGAGGAATGGCGCGACACGGTGCTGGAGCAGGAAGAGCGCGAGCAGCACAAGCTCGGTCGCCAGATCGTGCGCGAGGAGCACTGGCTGCGCTATGGCGTGACAGCGCGGCGCAAGCGCAACATGCGCCGGCTCGGTGAGTTGCAGACCATGCGCCAGCGCTTTCGTGGTCATCGCGGCGCCGAGGGTGCGGCGACGATGACAGCCAGCGACGCCGCCGAATCCGGCAAGCTGGTGATCGAAGCCAGGAACATCGAGAAGAGCTTTGGCGATCTGACCGTGGTCAAGGGATTCTCGACCCGCATCCAGCGCGGCGATCGCGTCGGTCTGGTCGGGCCGAACGGCGCCGGCAAGACGACGCTGTTGAAGATGCTGACCGGCGAATTGAAGCCGGACGCAGGCACGGTGCGGCTCGGCACCAATCTGGAGATCGCCACGCTCGACCAGAAGCGCGAAGCCGTCGACCCGCAGGAGACATTGGCGCAGTATCTCACCGACGGGCGCGGCGAGAACCTCGTCATCAATGGCGAGCAGCGCCACGTCGTCTCTTACATGAAAGACTTCCTGTTCAAGCCGGAACAGGCGCGCACGCCGGTGCGCGAGCTTTCGGGCGGCGAGCGGGCACGGCTGATTCTCGCCCGCGTTTTGGCGCGGCCGGCAAACCTGCTTGTGCTCGACGAGCCGACCAACGACCTCGACATGGAGACGCTGGAGCTGCTGCAGGAACTGGTCGCCGGTTTTGCCGGCACGGTGATCCTGGTCAGCCACGATCGCGATTTCCTCGACCGCACCGTGACCAGCATCATCGCGCCGGATGGTGACGGCCGCTGGATCGAATATGCCGGCGGCTATTCCGACATGCTGGCGCAGCGCGGCGGCACCAGGCTGGACGACCGCAGGGGGCGGCCAAAAGCAGAAGCCGGTGAAGCGATGGCGGCAAGCAGGAGCGAAGCGGCCGCGCCGAAGGGCCCGGCCAAGAAACTGTCGTTCAAGCAGAAATTCGCGCTGGAATCGTTGCCCAAGAAGATCGAGGCGGTGTCGGCCTCGATCTCGCGGCTGGAGAACAACATCGCCGATCCGGCCTATTACGAGCGCGACCCGGCCTCGTTCCAGAAGACGATTGCCGCGCTCGACAAGGAGCGCGTCACACTGGCAGCGCTCGAGGGGGAATGGCTGGAACTGGAAATGCTGCGCGAGGAGATGGAGGGGTAATTCGCGACCCTTGTCATTGCGACTAGAGAGGAATGCGCATATGTTATGCGCATACTGTGGAGGTGATCATGCGCAAGATAGCTGTGAATGCGGTTCGCCAGCCGGCAAATCTGTCGATCGACTCAAAGCTCATGAAGGAAGCCAAGGGGCTCGATGTGAATGTCTCGCGCGCCGCTGAAGCCGGCATCGCCGAGGCCGTGGCCGCCGAAAAGACGCGGCTGTGGAAGCTTGAGAACCGCGCGACGATAGATGCGTGGAACGAATATGTCGAAAAACACGGTATTCCGCTGGCAGAACATCGGCAATTCTGATGGCGCGCTACGACGTCTTCGCGGGTAGCATCGAAGGCGGCTATCTCCTCGACGTCCAGGCCGATCTGCTCGACCATTTCAAGACCCGGGTGGTCGTCCCGCTTCTGCCGGCTGCTATGGCGCCATCACCAATGCGAAAGCTCCATCCGATTTTCGAGATCAATGGTCGGAAATTGGTCATGGCCACCCATTTGATCGCCACGGTTGCGGCGACGGAACTGGGCGAGAGCCGACTGAATCTGACGAGGCATCACGACGAGATCGTGGCCGCGCTCGATATGCTGTTCCAGGGCTTCTGAACTGCTGGGGAGCTTCGCGGTGGCGGACCGTCTTCACCCCGCCGTCTTAGTCTGCCAGGCCTTCAGCGCCTCGTCGAACACCTTCTCGCCTGGAATGCCCTTTTCCATGGTGAGCAGCGCCCGCCGCCCGGTCTTGTAGACGACCGGCACATCGATCCAGTCCTGACCTCTGAGCAAGGTCAGATTGGCGTCTTCATCCGCCTTGGTATCGTTGAGCGCAACCAGGAAGAAACCGTCGGCGATCTTGGCCGGGATGCCGATCAGCGGGCTTCCGGCATCCTGCTCGGAGCCCTTCATGGCGACACGCAGGATGTTGTCGACGCCGCCGCCCTCGAAGCCGTCAGGCGTCAGGAAGATCATTTCGATAATATGGCTGGCCGGCAGCGTCTGGTCGGTGTTGCGACGGATCGTCATGCGCAACTGGATATCCTTGCCTGGAATGGTCGCCTCGGCGCGGATCGCCGGCTCGGGCGGCAGGTCGCCGCCGGGCGACTCCTGCACCAGCGACCAGACGATGTTGCCGGGCTCGGCCGAGCCTTGAGCGGTGCTGGTGCGCTCCTCGTAGAAGATCGCCTTCTGGCCGACGGCCAACGTGGCTTGCGGCGGAACTGCCGTTGGTGCCGCTGCCGGTGCGGGCGGCGGGGCGGCCGCTGCAGGCGCTGCTGCCCCGTTGGCGGGCGGCGTTGCGGGAGTTGGTGCAGCGGACCCATCGACTGCTGGAGCATTGGCCTTGGCTTGCGTGTCGGCGGGTGCGGCCGGTGCCGGCGCGGCGGGTGCCGGGGTGGTCGGCGCTTGTGCGGCCGATGGCGGCGTGGTCAGTGCGGCGACGGATTCGCCTTCGCCGATGCCCACCTGCCCGGCCGCGGGGCCGGGATCGACTTCGTGGCCCTGGGGCGTCAGGCGCTGCGTGAACTTCGCGCCCTCGCCGGCCTCCGTCGGAGGCGCGGCGGCCGGTACGGCCGCATCGGCCACCGGCTTGGCCGGGGCCGGTTTTACCAGCGGTTCGGTGGCGACGGCTTTGGTCGAGTCGAGGCCGAGCATGCTGCCGAACGCATCCTTGTTCAGCCAGATGCCATAGCCACCACCGGCAATGACGAGCAAGGCAATGGCGGCGGCGATCACACCGCCATAGCTGCGCCTGCGCTCGGCAGGATGGAGCCGCTGGAACCTGTCCTCCGCGGGGCCGCCGCCGTTGGAAAAGTCGTCGCCCCGAAAAACGCCGTCTTGGCCGTCAGCCGTCGGAAGATCCATATCGGACGGCGGCGGACCAGCGCGCTCCTGAGAAAGAGCGACGGGCTGCGGCTTTTGCCAGTTCGGCGCCGCCTTGGCGGGCGTGGACTGCCAGGCCGGCCCGGTCTTTGCCGGCTCGGTCTTGGCCGGCTGCCATGCCGGCTCCGTCTTTGCTGGCTGTCGGATATGGCTGGACTGGTTCTTGTTGCGGTCGATGGAGGAGAAGATGTCCTCCAGTTCCGCCAGCGGGTCGGGTGGCGGCGCAGGCTTGGCATAGTCCCGCTCGACTTTGGCGATGGCGTCTTCCAGTGCACGCATCTGCCGGTCGACATCGGAAGGCGTCATCGTGGCCTTCTCTGCGAGTTGTTTCGCGATTGACGAACGGGCCCTGTCATAGACCCTGGCGCGCACTTCCGCCGACGGCTCACCGAGTTTATCGAGCGCCTTTTTCAGAATAGGAACAAAATCTACCATACGTCAGTCGACCTGCATTTGTTTCTGGGCCGGCCCCCGCAAATCAGCCGCAATGCCCGGAAGGCTGAGAAACTAGTCTTGAAACGGATCGGTCACAAGTATCGTGTCGTCCCGTTCAGGGCTGGTGGAAAGGAGTGCGACCGGCGCGCCGATCAGCTCTTCGATGTAGCGGACGTACTTCACCGCCTGGGCCGGCAGGTCGTTCCAGCTGCGCGCGCCGGCAGTGGTGCCTTTCCACCCCTCCAGCGTCTCGTAGAACGGTTCGACGCGGGCCTGCGCACCCTGGCTGGCCGGCAGGTAATCGATCGCCTCGCCGTCGAGTCGGTAGCCGGTACAGACCTTGATCTCGTCCAGCCCATCGAGCACATCGAGCTTGGTCAGCGCAATGCCCTTGATGCCGTTGACGGCGACGGCCTGGCGGACCAGCACGGCATCGAACCAGCCGCAGCGCCGCTTGCGGCCGGTGACGACGCCGAATTCATGGCCGCGCGTGCCCAGGAACTGGCCGATCTCGTTCTTCTGTTCGGTTGGAAACGGGCCTTCGCCGACGCGCGTCGTATAGGCCTTGGTGATGCCGAGCACATAGCCGATGGCGCCCGGCCCAACACCCGACCCGGCGGCGGCCTGACCGGCAACCGTATTGGACGAGGTGACGAACGGATAGGTGCCGTGGTCGATGTCGAGCAACGTGCCTTGCGCGCCCTCGAACAGGATGCGCTCGCCGGCGCGGCGCTTGTCGTCGAGGATTTTCCAGACGCGGTCCATATAGGGCAGGATCTCGTCGGCCACCGAGATCAGCTCGCTCATGATCGCCTCATGCGTGACGTCGGCATGGCCGAGCCCGCGCCGCAGCGCATTGTGGTGCGTCAGCAGCCTGTCGACCTTCAAGGGCAGCGTTTCCAAATCCGCCAAATCCATCACCCTGACCGCGCGCCGGCCCACCTTGTCTTCATAGGCGGGACCGATGCCGCGACGGGTCGTGCCGATCTTCGTTCCGGAATTGGAAGCGGCGTCCTCGCGAAATCCGTCCAGCTCCCGGTGCAAGGACAGGATAAGCGCGGTGTTTTCGGCTATTTTCAGGCGGTCTGGCGTCACCTCGACGCCCTGCGCCTTCAATTTCGCAACCTCCGCGACGAAAGCGTGCGGATCGAAGACGACGCCGTTGCCGATGATGGAAAGCTTGCCTTGCCGCACCACGCCGGACGGCAGCAGCGACAGCTTGTAGACCTTGCCGTCGACGACCAGCGTGTGGCCGGCATTGTGGCCGCCCTGGAAGCGCACGACAACATCGGCGCGCTCCGACAGCCAGTCTACGATCTTGCCTTTGCCCTCATCGCCCCATTGCGAGCCGACGACCACCACATTGGCCATATTTCTTTTCCCTTGAGACGCCGCCCGAGCAGCTTGAACAATTCGAAACGATAGGCCTCTATCGCATCGGCCCCCAAAATCGGAATCGATTTTCGGAAAAGCACGACGCGAGATTAAAGCCTTCCGACGCGTACTTTGTAGCGTCCAATTGCACGCACGTCGCTCTATAGCGTCAAGACCCGGCGAGCGCGACCACTCTTTGCCGCCCAAAACGCTCCGAGGCACAACAATTTTCGCCTTTGACATCATTTACTTGGGCTGGCGGTCGCAATAGGCCCACACCGACCGTCAAATTCCCTCTGCCTGGCCGGGAGTTCACGATGCATCGAGCCGCCTATCTGTTCCTGCTGTTCACCACCTTGCTGTGGGGCGGCAACTCCGTGGCGGGAAAGCTGGCGGTCGGTCATATCTCGCCGATGACGCTGGTCTTCCTGCGTTGGCTGCTGGCGGTTCTGATCCTGCTGCCGATCGGCTGGGGAACGCTACGCCAAGACTGGCCGGTGGTGCGCAGGCACTGGTTGCTGCTTGGCGGGCTCGGCGCTTGCGGCTTCGCCTTTTTCAATGCGATCTTCTATACGGCGCTCAACTACACGACGGCGATCAACGTCTCGATCGAGCAGGCGGCGATACCGATCGTGATCATCATCGCCAATTTCGTGCTGTTTCGCCTGCGGGTGAACCGGGTGCAGATAGCTGGCGTCGTGCTGACCATCATTGGCGTCGCGGTGACGGCGAGCCATGGCGACCTGCGCCAGCTTCTCAAGCTGGATCTCAACTTCGGCGACGCGATCATGCTGGTCGCCGTGCTTTGCTACTCCTTCTATTCGGTGGGGTTGCGGCTGAAGCCGGTCATCCGCTGGCAGAGCCTGATGCTGGCGCTGTCGGTTGCCGCACTCGTCACATCGCTGCCTTTCTTCCTGTGGGAGATTGCCGCCGGCAAGGTCATCGTCCCCGATGCCCGCGGCTGGGCGGTCGCGTTCTATACCGCCATCGGTGCTTCGGTCATCTCGCAGATCTTCTATATCAGGGGCAACGAGCTGATCGGCGCCAACCGGGCCGGCCTGTTCATCAATCTGGTGCCGATCTTCGGTACGCTGCTATCGGTGCTGATTGTCGGTGAGACATTCCAGCTCTATCAGGCGCTGGCTCTCGCGCTGGTGCTCGGTGGCATCAGCCTCGCCGAATACAGCGGACGGAAGATGGCGGCATCCGCTGCTGAATGAAGTCGCTTGCCGCGACGTTCCACCGCCCCGCGTGCTGCTGCACACGGGGCGACCGAATTTCAGGCTATCCCCACATCGAAATGCAGCCGCTTGGCGGAGTCGATCGACTTGTGCGAGCGCACCTGCGCCAACACGTTTTCCGGGAACGGCGCATCGAGATAGAGCAATGCGATGGCATCGCCGCCCGGCCGGTTGCGGCCGAGCTGGAAGTTGGCGATGTTGACGCCGTTCTCGCCGCACACCGTGCCGAGCAGGCCGATGATGCCGGGCGCGTCGGCATTGGTCGTGTAGAGCATGTGCTGGCCGACCTCTGCGTCGAGATTGATGCCCTTGATCTGGATGAAGCGCGGCTTGCCGTCCGAGAAACAGGTGCCGGCGATCGAGCGCGTCCTGTGCTCGGTCTTGACCGTCAGCTTGATATAGCCGTCGAACACGCCCGACTTGTCACGCTTGACCTCGGCGACGATAATGCCGCGCTCCTTCACCATGATCGGCGCCGACACCATGTTGACGTCGGAGACCTGCGGCCGGATCAGCCCGGCAAGGGTGGCACTGATCAGCGCGCGCGTGTTCATCGTCGCGGTCGAGCCGTCGAACAGTATCTCGACCTCCTTGATCGGATCCTCGGTGACCTGTCCGACAAAGGCGCCGAGCACTTCGGCAAGCTTGACGAAAGGTTTCAGCCGCGGCGCCTCTTCGGCGGTGATCGACGGCATGTTGATGGCGTTGGAAACGGCGCCCTTGATCAAATAGTCGGACATCTGCTCGGCGACATGCAGGGCGACATTCTCCTGCGCTTCGGTGGTCGACGCGCCGAGATGCGGCGTCGCCACGACATTCTCCATGCCGAACAGTGCGTTGTTGTCCGCCGGTTCGACCTCGAACACGTCGACGCCGGCGCCGGCCACCTTGCCGCTCTTCAGCGCCGCGATCAGGTCGGCCTCGACGATCAGCCCGCCACGGGCGCAGTTGATGATACGCACGCCGGTCTTCATCTTGGCGATCGCCGCGGCGTCGATGATGTTGCGCGTCTTGTCGGTAAGCGGCGTGTGCAGCGTGATGAAGTCGGCGCGGGCGAACAGCTCGTCGAGCTCGACCTTTTCGACGCCGAGCTCCTCGGCGCGGCTGTCCGACAGGAATGGATCGAAGGCGATGACATGCATCTTCAGGCCGACGCCGCGCGCAGCGACGATCGAACCGATATTGCCGCAGCCGATGATGCCCAGCGTCTTGCCGGTGATCTCGACACCCATGAAGCGGTTCTTTTCCCATTTGCCGGCGTGGGTCGAGGCGTTGGCCTCCGGTATCTGGCGGGCCAGCGCGAAGATCATGGCGACGGCATGCTCGGCGGTGGTGATCGAATTGCCGAAGGGCGTGTTCATCACGATGATGCCCTTGCGGCTCGCCGCCGGGATGTCGACATTGTCGACGCCGATGCCGGCGCGGCCCACGACCTTCAGCCTGGTCGCGGCATTGATCAGCTTCTCCGTGACCTTGGTCGCCGAGCGGATGGCCAGCCCATCATACTGGCCGATCACTTCGAGCAGCTTTTCCTTGTCCTTGCCGAGATCCGGCAAATAGTCGACCTCGATGCCGCGATCCCTGAAGATCTGCACGGCGGTGGTGGAAAGTTTGTCTGAGACGAGAACGCGGGGCATTGGCTTGGTCCTTTGCGATTGGCGTCCCTCCCCCTTGAGGGGAGGGTCGGCGCGAAGCGCCGGGGTGGGGTTGTTGCGGCCGGGCGCGGCCGAAAATCTTTTCTTTTCTGGATGGCGTATCGTTGAGCTCGTATCGTTGAGCGGGTGGAGGCGACCCCACCCGGCCCTTCGGGCCACCCTCCCCTCGAGGGGGAGGGAGTCAGGCCGCCGCTTTGAGCGACGCCTTTTGCGCGGCAAAGGCCCAGTCGAGCCAGGGCAGCAGCGCTTCGAGATCGGAGGTCTCGACTGTCGCGCCGCACCAGATGCGCAGGCCGGGCGGTGCATCGCGGTAGGCGCCGATGTCGTAGGCGACGCCTTCCTTGTCGAGCACCGAGACAATTGCCTTGGCGAACGCAGCCTGTCCATCGGCGTCGAGTGCAGCGACATCCGGATCGGTGAAGGAAAGGCAGACCGATGTGTTCGAACGCGTCGCCGGGTCTACGGCAAGATGGCCGAGCCAGGAAGATTTTCCGACAAAGCGATCGAGAACGGCGGCATTGGCATCCGCTCTGGTGACCAGCGCGTCGAGGCCGCCAATCGACTTCGCCCAACGCAGCGCGTCGAGATAGTCCTCGACGCACAGCATCGACGGCGTGTTGATCGTCTCGCCCTTGAAGATGCCTTCGATCAGCTTGCCGCCCGAGGTGAGACGGAAGATCTTCGGCAGCGGCCAGGCCGGTTTGTAGCTTTCCAGGCGTTCCACGGCGCGCGGGCTGAGGATCAGCATTCCGTGCGCGCCCTCACCGCCCAGCACCTTCTGCCAGGAGAAGGTGACAACGTCGAGTTTCCTGAAATCGAGCTGTTGCGCAAAGGCCGCCGAAGTAGCGTCGCAGATGGTCAGGCCCTTGCGGGTGGCCGGGATGAAATCGCCGTTGGGCACGCGCACACCCGACGTCGTGCCATTCCAGGTGAAGACCACGTCGCGGTCGAAGTCGATTTTGGTCAGGTCCGGCAGTGCGCCGTAGTCCGCCTCTAACCTGCGAACATCGGCGAGCCTCAGCTGCTTGACCACATCGGTGACCCAGCCGGAGCCGAAGCTCTCCCAGGCGACCATGTCGACGCCGCGTTCGCCGAGCAGCGACCACAGCGCCATTTCGACCGCGCCGGTATCCGAGGCCGGCACGATGCCGATGCGGTAATCCGCCGGAACCTGGAGGATTTCCCGGGTCAGCTCGATCGCTTGTTCGAGCTTGGTCTTGCCGATCTTGGCGCGGTGCGAGCGCCCGAGCGCGGCATTTTTGAGCGCCTCGACCGACCAGCCGGGGCGTTTTGCACAGGGACCTGAGGAAAAATTGCGATTTGCCGGACGGAATCCGGGCTTCGTATGCGTGGTCATCGTGGTCTATCCTTCCAGATAGTGGCCCCTCGTTGGGGAGGGGTGGCCCACGGATGGCGATATGCGTTCAGGCTTTCGGCGTCAAGGGGAAAGTTTTTGTCGCTGTCAGGATATTGCCGGGGGCGAAACGCAAACGGCGGGCCTGCGACCCGCCATTGTCAACGCCTCGGCTTCGATCGAGCCTACCAGAGATCGTAGCGTAGTCCGACTTTGACTTGATGATTGTTGATCCCTTTGCGGATCGGAAAAGAAGTCAGACTCTCGGCAGTCACATATTCGGCGTCTGGCGCGGAAAAATACTGATAGCCCAGATCGACTGAGACGTTCTTGGACACTTGGTACGCAAGCCCGGCATTCAGCGTGTAGGCGAAGGAGTACTGGGTCTTGTTGTCATGCCGGACGAAATCGTCGGTGGGGTCGGCGTTGTCGGTGAAGTAGCTCGCCGACAGGCGACGCTTGCTCTGTGCGACACCGACACCGGCGCCGAGATAAGGTGTGATTCCGACATAGGTGCCAAGGTCGACATAGCCGTTGAGTATGCCTGAGAAGGCATAGTTCTTCAGGGTCGCCGATGCCACGGTCGTTCCGTCGTTATAGCCGACGTCGATCTTGTTGCCGGGAAGATAGCCGACATTGAGATCGGCGCGCAGATAGTCGTTGAAATGGTAGCCGAAGCCGATGCTGGCGAAGATGGGATCTTCCTTTTCGTCGAAGCTCGCGGGCGTGAAGGCGAAATCCTCATCCTTGAAGCTCTTCTGCACCAGATAGGAGACATCGCCGCGCAGATACCATCCCGAGCCAACCTCGACCGGTACATAGTCGGGCGCCTGGTCGACATAGACCGGCGGATCGTAATCGGCGCCAAGCGCCGGCGTCAGCGGCATCAGGACGACTGCTGCAAGCGCCAGTGCTACAGGCGATTTGGATGTCATAGTCCTCGGCTCCCGAACTTGGCGCATTCGCGATCGCGCGCGCCGTTTCAGACAGCATTGTTAACCATAGTGGTTAAGTGCGGGTTAAGGATAACAAGGCGTTAGCAATTGATTTGATCCGTTTTCGCTCCTCGAGCTGGACGGTGTTACAGGGCAACGCAGCATTTTTAGGCAGCCAAACGAAACCGCCCGGCATCAGCCGGGCGGTCGACGAATTCCTCGATTTCGAAGCGACTACTTCGTGTAGACCGGCTCGGGTTCCGGGACGTAAGGCTCCGGCGGCGCGCAGTCCGACCTGCCGAACTGGTAGCGCAGGCCGCCGCGCACTTCGTGCACGTTGATGCCGCGGTCATAGCCCGGGCCGACATTGCTATCCGAAGCGTAGTCGAACATCTTGCCGCCATTGATGTGGCTGAAGCGGTAGCCGACGTCGAGTTTGACGCGGTCGGTCAGGCAGTAGGAGGCGCCCGCCATGGCAGCATAAGCAAAACGCCAGCCTTTGCCGCCGTGATGCTCGAACTCGCCGTCATCATCGACGTTGTGGAGTGTATCCCACTTAACCCAGGCGCCGCCGATGCCGGCACCGACATAAGGCGTGACGCCATGCCAGGTGCCGATGTCGACATAGGCGTTGGCCAAGAGCAGCAGCGCCGAATAGGACGAGGTGTCGACGGATGTGCAAGGGGTTTGTAATACGCCGCAGAAGCCGTTGGTCGAGCCGCGGAATTTGGACTTGCTCATCCAGTCCAAGGTGAGATCGGTGCGGAAATGCTCGTCGATCTGGTAACCAACACCGCCGCCGGCCGAGAAGGCGCCATCCAGCTTGCCTGTATCGAACTTGCCGGGACTCTGGGGCGCCACACCGTAGGTGATGTAGTCGCCACCACGAAACTTCGACCAGTGATAGTCGATGTCGCCACGGATATACCAGCCGCCAAAGTCGGCCGGCTGCTCGTAGGCAACCGGTGGCGGCGCCTCCTCGACGACGGGCGGCTCGACGAAATCGGCGGCGAATGCCGGCCCGGCGCCGGCAAACAGCGCGGCCAGGAGAGCCATTCTTGCTGTGTTGAACATGCTTATCACCCCTGAGAACCCTCGAACGGCGAACGCGCCCGAAATGTGATTGACTTCAGTTGTGGATAATGAATCGGAAAGGTTAAAAGGCGTTTAACCGTATTGATTAACCACGAATCTCTAAAAGTGGAGCAATCTGGCGGCCGTTGCTGCAGGCGGAGCTGGCCGCGACCCAATAAAAAAGCCCGCCGGCAAGGCGGGCTTTTGAACCGATGTTGGAGGGAAATCAGGCGGCGCTGCGCGTTTCCGAAATGACCTCGACGATGTCGTTGACCACGGACTCGACAAGCTGCGGGTCGTCGCCCTCCGCCATGACGCGGATGAGCGGCTCCGTGCCGGATGGCCGGATGACCAGGCGCCCGGCCTTGCCGAGGCGATTGCGCGCATCTTCGATCGCCGCCTTGACCGGCGCCTCCTCCAGCGGCTTGCCGCCGGAAATATGCACATTCTTCAAAAGCTGCGGCACCGGCTCGAATTTCTTCGACAGTTCGCTGACCGGCCGGTTATGCCGCTTGATGCAGGCGAGCACCTGGAGCGCCGAGACGAGCCCGTCGCCGGTAGTCGAGAAATCGGACAGCACGATGTGGCCCGACTGTTCGCCGCCGACATTGAGCCCATGGGCACGCATGTGCTCGACGACATAGCGGTCACCGACCTTGGTGCGATGCAACTGCAGGTTCATGTCGCCGAGGAAGCGTTCGAGGCCGAGATTGGACATCACCGTCGAGACGACGCCGCCGCCGGCCAGCCGTCCGCTCTGGTGCCAGGACTCGGCAATCAGCGCCATGATCTGGTCGCCATCGACGATCGCGCCGTTTTCATCGACGATGACGACGCGGTCGGCATCGCCGTCGAGCGCAATGCCGATATCGGCGCGCACCTCGTGCACCTTCTTTTGCAGGCCGGCCGGATGAGTCGAGCCGCATTCCTTGTTGATGTTGAAGCCGTTGGGCTCGACATTGATGGCAACGACCTCGGCGCCGAGTTCCCACAGCGCGTCGGGCGCCACCTTGTAGGCGGCGCCATTGGCGCAATCGACGACGATGCGCAGGCCCGACAGCGACATCGAGCGCGGCAGCGTGCGCTTGGCGAATTCGATATAGCGGTCATGCACGCCGTCGACGCGTTTGGCGCGGCCGAGCCCATCGGAATCGGCGAGCGCCAGTTCGATATCCTTGTCGAGCATCCCCTCGATACGCTCCTCGATCTCATCGGACAGCTTATAGCCATCGGGGCCGAACAGCTTGATGCCGTTGTCGTAATAGGGGTTGTGCGAGGCAGAGATCATCACCCCGATATCGGCGCGCAGCGAGCGCACCAGCATGGCAACAGCCGGCGTCGGGATCGGGCCGAGCAGGAAGACATCCATGCCGGCGGCGCACAGGCCGGACACCATGGCGTTCTCGATCATGTAGCCGGAAAGCCTGGTATCCTTGCCGAGCACGACGCGGTGGCGGTGGCTGCCGCGCTGGAACGAGAGGCCGGCGGCCATGCCGACCCGCATGGCGACCTCCGCCGTCATTGGAAACTTGTTGGCGCGCCCACGAATGCCGTCCGTACCGAAATAGTGTCCTGCCATGTTCGCCAGCTTCCCGATGGTTCTTTCCGAGCATCTCATGCCATAAAATGGCCCAAGCCCCGTCATCACATTGTATGATTATGGACGACCAATCCTTAGAAAATTATTGTTTTGTGTGTTTTGCGTCACGCTAGTGTGTTGATTTTCAAGTTCCGAGCCCTTGTTGCGGCAGCAACATCAGAAACGTCAACTCAAACCTCATCTGGATCCTTTGGTCTGTGCCAGTGTGGCCTTGAACCCGAATCCGCATCGTGCTGCTCCAGACAGCGGTAGGCTCAGGTCCGCCGCACCCGCCGATTTGACTGGCTGTCATGCGACGCAGTGTCCTCGCTGGGAACCAGCCATATGCGCGCTCTCCGTGCAATGCACCCGGACGAACTTGGCCGGGAGACAGTCCCGGCAACGAATTCATCACCTTAAAGAAAAGAATGCACTTCTAAATTTGTCTCTACGCTACTTAGCATCTGGCGCAACCAGCCGTTGAGCGCTATTGCTGCACTGGGACATATCATGAACCGCCGTAGGGAGAAAACGCATGCTCATCCACCGACTTGCCACTTTGACGGGTCTTGCCGTCGCGACCTTATTCCTGGCGGCGCCTGCCAATGCGCTGACCATGGCCGAGTGCAGCACCAAGTATAACGCGGCCAAGGATGCGGGAACGCTTGGCGGGCAGAACTGGAACCAGTTCCGCAAGGCCCAATGCGGCACCGATGCCACCGCCGCTACAACCGAACCCGCGCCAGCCAAAGCCACGGCCAAGGCCGCCGACACGACCAAGGCAGCCGCCGCCGACGATGCGGCGCCGGGCCTGACGGGGAAGGAGTGCAGCACCAAATACCAGGCCGCCAAGGCTGCCGGCACGCTCAACGGCATGAAGTGGAACGATTTCCGCAAGACCCAGTGCGCCGCCGGCGCGACGGCAGCCGCACAACCCGCCGCCACGACCAAAGCAGCGGCGGCCAGCAGCGATGACGCGGCGCCTGGGCTGACGGCCAAGGAATGCAGCACCAAATACCAGGCCGCCAAGGCTGCCGGCACGCTCAACGGCATGAAATGGAACGACTTCCGCAAGAGTGAATGCGTCGCCGGCGCAACTGCAGCCGCACAGCCTGCCGCGGCACCTGCCAAGGCGACGACAGCCGCCGCGACCGATACCGGCAAAGGCCTCAGCATGGCGGATTGCAGCGCCAAATATCAGGCTGCCAAGGCCGGCAACACGCTGAATGGCATGAAGTGGAACGACTTCCGCAAGAGCCAATGCGGCGCCGGCGCAGCCGACGACGACACCCTGCCGGCTCCCGATGCCAAGTACACCGGCGATCCGCAACCGCCGACCATCACCGCCCCCCAGGGCGTGAAATTCCCGACGGCGATCTCCAAGAAGTATGCAACCGAGACCCCGGCCAAGGGCCGCATGCACACCTGCCTCGACCTCTACTACGCCAACAAGGACGCCAACACGCTGGGCGGCCTCAGGTGGATCCAGAAAGGCGGCGGCTTCTACAGCCTCTGCAACGCCAAGCTGAAGAGCTGACCGGCGCCACCATCCGACGACATGAGCCCGCGAGCCGCAAGGTTCGCGGGCTTTTTTTGCTGCCGAACACGTGCGAGGAGCGCCATCCGCGCGCAAGCGGCGCCGCTGCCAATCTGCCCCTCGTGGGGGAGATGTCCGGCAGGACAGAGGGGCACTGTCCAGGGCCCTGTCCCGCCGACATCGATGGTCGCCAGCACGCGCGACGCTTGGTCGAAAAGGAGCCTGAAATAAAAAACCCGCCTCCGTGGGCGGGTCGGCGGCGCCAATTGGCACCATACCTCAGATTAGTAGCATACCTGCCGGCACAAAGCAAGAACAAAATGTGGCGCCGTCGGCAAAAAATGCGAACTTCATTCTCCGGCGCGCCTTGTCGATCTTCCCGAAGTCGTCAACGAGGACGATAGAAGGCCCCATTCCTTCGCGCCCCGCTCTGGCCTGCCGGACATCTCCCCACGAGGGGGGAGATTGGCCGTCATCGTCACTTTCGCCAATTTCCAGCGATGCAGGAAGGGTCGCATTCCCCAAGAGAAAACGCCGCGGTTAGAGCCGCGGCGTTTCGAAGTCGATCTGTCCTGGGCCGGAGCCTAGCTTGATGGCTGGGGTTCCATGCCGCCTTCGGGCTCGGGGCCCTTCTTGCGGCGGCCGGACTTCGGCACGGCCGAGCCGCGGCTCGGCGGCGTGTCGTCGCCAAGGTCGCGCGCGGGCTTATTGCCGGCGATCAGCTGCTTGATCTCCTCGCCGGACAGCGTCTCGTATTCGAGCAGGCCCTGCGCCAGCGCGATCCATTCCTTCTTTTTCTTGGTCAGGATGGACCTTGCCGTCGAATAGGCCTCGTCGATCAGCCGGCGCACTTCGGCGTCGATGATCTGCGCCGTCTCTTCCGAGATGTTCTGCGTGCGCGCCACCGAATGGCCGAGGAACACCTCCTCCTGGTTGTCGCCATAGGCGACATGGCCGAGCTTGTCGGAGAAGCCCCAGCGCGTCACCATGGCACGCGCCAGCTTGGTCGCCTGCTCGATATCGGAGGAGGCGCCGGAGGTGATGTTCTCCTTGCCGAATTTGAACTCCTCCGCGACACGGCCGCCCATCATGATGGCGAGGCGCGAGATCATGTATTTGTAGCTCATCGAATAGCGGTCGCCTTCCGGGAGCTGCATGACCATGCCGAGTGCCCGGCCGCGCGGGATGATGGTCGCCTTGTGCAGCGGATCGGCCGACGGCACGTTGAGCGCCAGGATGGCATGGCCGGCCTCATGATAGGCGGTCAGCTCCTTCTCGGCCTGCGTCATCGCCGACGAGCGGCGCTCGGCGCCCATCATGATCTTGTCCTTGGCGTCCTCGAATTCGGCCATGGTGACGAGGCGCTTGTTGCGCCGCGCCGCCATCAGGGCGGATTCGTTGACCAGGTTCATCAGGTCGGCGCCGGAAAAGCCCGGCGTGCCGCGCGCGATCACCTTGAGGTCGACATTGGGCGCCAGCGGCACGTTGCGCACATGCACTTTCAGGATCTTCTCGCGGCCGACGATGTCGGGGTTCGGCACCACCACCTGGCGGTCGAAGCGGCCCGGCCTCAGCAGCGCCGGATCGAGCACGTCTGGCCGGTTGGTGGCGGCGATCAGGATGATGCTTTCGTTGGATTCGAAGCCATCCATCTCGACCAGCAGCTGGTTCAGCGTCTGCTCGCGTTCATCATTGCCGCCGCCGAGGCCGGCGCCGCGATGGCGGCCGACCGCGTCGATTTCGTCGATGAAGATGATGCAAGGCGCGTTCTTCTTGGCCTGGTCGAACATGTCGCGGACGCGGCTTGCGCCGACGCCGACGAACATCTCGACGAAGTCCGAGCCCGAAATGGTGAAGAACGGCACGTTGGCTTCACCCGCGACCGAGCGGGCGAGCAGCGTCTTGCCGGTTCCGGGAGGACCGACGAGCAGCACGCCGCGTGGGATCTTGCCGCCGAGCCGCTGGAATTTCTGCGGGTCGCGCAGGAACTCGACGATCTCTTCCAGATCTTCCTTGGCTTCGTCGACGCCGGCGACGTCCTGGAAGGTGACGCGGCCATGTGCTTCGGTCAAAAGCTTGGCCTTCGACTTGCCGAAGCCCATGGCGCGGCCGGAACCGGACTGCATCTGGCGCATGAAGAATATCCAGACGCCGAGGATGAGGATCATCGGCAGCCAGGAGATCAGGGTGCCGAACAGCGAATTGGAGCCGTCGGATTCAGGACGCGCATTGATGGTGACGTTCTTGTCCTGCAGCCGCGAAACCAGCGACGGGTCCCCAGGCGAATAGGTCTGGAAGCCGTTGGAACTGTCCGTGTAATTGCCGGAGATACGGGCGCCGGCGATGGTCACCGACTTGATCCGTCCCGCCGCGACTTCCTGCAGGAACTGCGAATAGGGAACATCGCTCGAGGCTCCACGCGTCTGCGGCGTCTGGAAAAGATTGAAGAGAGCGATGAGCAGGACCGCTATGATCGCCCAGAGCGCGAGGTTGCGATAATTCGGATTCATCAATTGTCCCGTTGGCGCCCGCTGGGCGGACACGCGTCGTGAGAGGAAACTTGGCCCTAACATAGGGAGAGCGTCTCCCATTGCCAAGCATAACAGCAGGTCTCGGTTAAGCTTTCGCCCGTGGTAGGCCGGCACTGTGGCCGCCGAATGGCACGGCTGGAACCGGCGCCGCGCCAAGCAAGGCGGCGATGGCATCGGCCGGCGCCAGATCGAAGGACGGCAGGAAACGGGCGAAGGGCGCGACTGCCGGATATGCGGCGACAGCCGCCGGCATCGGGCCTTCCCCGGGCAAACCAAGGCATTCGCCATCCTGCCATAGCGCCGGCTCGGCGGCCAAGGCGGCACGTACAAGGCTTGCCGGCGTGCCATGCCCTTCAATTGCCCGCTTTGCGGCAAGAGCCGCCCCGAGCGGTGCTACCAACAGCGGCGCGATCAACAATGCACCTGAACTGTCGCCCAATGTGATCCGTCTGCGGCCATCCCAAAGCGCATTGTCGGAAACCTCGACAGCGGGCGGCAGATCGCGCAATTCGCGATGCAGAAAGATACCGGTACGCCGGGCATCGATCACGGTCCGCGACAATGTGGCACAAAGCGGCCCAGTGCGGAACCGGCCGAAAAGGGCTTCGCTGCGGGCCTGGTCGGGAAGGAAGGCGGTGCCGCCGGTCGCCGCCAGCAGGATGCGCAGCGCATAAATGGCCGCCCGGCTGTCGGCGGCCGTCGCAAAATCCCGATCGAGGCGGACGAGGCCGGCGGCCGGCCTGGAGGCCAAGCTGCGGATCAGCATGGCCGCGCGATGTCCTAACTGCTCACGCTCGGCCGCCGCCTTTCTGGCCAGCGCTATCGCTTCAGCCACGCGAGGCCTACCATCGCCTTCGGCAAGTGCTGCGCGGACGCGCGGCCGCTCGAAAGCGGTGTCGGCATTGGTCGGATCTTCGATCCAGGCAACCTGTTCACGCCGCAGGAATTCGCGCAGCTCAGCACGCCTTATGCCGAGCAGCGGCCGCACGATCCAGTGCCGCCACTCGTAGAGGGTTGCCGGCGCCATGCCGGCAAGGCCCCGCCGTTCGTCGCGCGGTCCATCGTCGCTTTGCCCTTCATCACTTGGCCCTCCATCACTTGGCCGCTCGTCATGCGCCCACTCGTCACGCGCCCACTTGTCGCGCGCTTGCCGCATCAGCACTGTCTCGGCCTGGTCGTCGGCGGTGTGGCCGGTCAGGATCAGGCCGATGCCTGCCGCTTCGGCAGCTTCGGCGAGCAGCCGGTGGCGCGCCTCGCGCGCGGCGGCGGGCAGGCCGGTCGATGGTTTGTGCCCCGACCAGGCGAGGATGCGATGGGCAATGCCGCGCGCCGCGCACAGCCTGGCCACGGCTTGCGCTTCCGCTGCCGCTTGCGGCCGCAATTGGTGATCGATCGTCACCGCCAGCAATTTCGTTGCCGGGGCGGTACGGTCGAGATGGGCTTTGAGGAGGAGGAGAAGGGCGGTCGAGTCGCTGCCGCCGGACACGGCCGCAACAGCGCCGTTGGAAAAGTCGATCCGCGAAAAATCCGGAAGGTCAGGCTCGGTGTCGAGCATCATGCATGTCGCCCAAAAGTGGGCCCGGTTTTGCGGCAACGACATGCAAAGGAAAAACTAGCACGCCGCGAGCGCCCTTTCCTGCTTGACCCGCTCCTTGAGCGCGCCGGAAATATCGGGGTAGCGTTTGCCGATCTCGCTGAAAGTGGCACAGGCCACGTCGCGCTGCTTCAGCCCGACCAGTGAAACGCCGAGTTTCAGCAGCATGTCTGGCGCTTTCTTGGCCTTGGGATAGTCCTTGCTGGCAGCGAGGAAAGTCTCGGCCGCATCGCGGTATTTCTGCTGGCCGAGCAGCGATTCACCAAGCCAGTAATGCGCGTCCGCCGCTTTGGCGTCCTTGGGAAAACGGGCGATATGGTCGCGGAAGCCCTGTTCGGCGGTGCTGTAGTCGCCCGACAGGATGAACTGGTAAGAATTGCGGTAAAGCTCTTCCGGATCGTTGGTCGACGGGAGTGCCGCGACCACCGTATCATCGGATTTACCGGCCTTGTTGCCGGCTGCGCTGGCGCCGTTGGCTGGGGCCGTATTCTGCTGCGGCGCATTCGCTTGCGCATTGCCGTCGGCTTCGACGACATTGCCGTTTTTGTCGACGGTGATGGTGCCGAACGTCTTGGGCGGCGCGCCGGGGATCAGCTTGCCGGGATCGCCGTTGGGCGATTCGACGATGACGTCCTCGACGCTCTTGTCGCCGTCTGCCGCCTTGCCCGCATCGGCCGGAGCCGGCGTCCCCGGCGCCTCCGCCACGTTACTGTCGCCGTTGGGGCTGTCGCTGCTAGGCGCCGCCTCGGACTTCTTCTGCTCGGCCGGCTGCTGCGCGCCTTGCGGACCGCCTTCCAACTGCTGGAAGCGGAATTCGTTGTCTTCCTGCTGCTTGCGGATCTGCTCCTGCATCTGCAGGACCTGGAAATTGAGTTCCTCGATCTTGCCATTCATCTGCCGGAGCTGTTCCTCCAGCGCCGGAGTGCCGGTGCCATCCTGTTGCGCGAATTGAACCTGATCCGGCTTTTTCTTTTCGCCGAAAATGCCGGGCAGTTTGATCGTCGGCAGGTGGAAGGAAAAACCGCTTTCCGATGACTGCCCGGTGCCGTTTGCCCCGTCAGCAAGTGCCGCGATACTTGATACGAGCAGCAGCGCAAGCGTGCCGCTCAAGACCGATCTGAAATGCATGTGCCTCTCGCCGTGAAACCATTGTTGCGCGCCTCTCATTCGAAGTAGACCAGTCAACTGGGGACTAGCCAGACGCTCTCGGCTCTTAACAGGACGTGAGACTTCGGCCAAATTTTGTTTGGAGCGAGGAGATATGAAAAAGGCGGCCTTTTGGCCGCCTTTCGCACCAAGTGTTGCATTTATGCCGATCAAGAACCGGCGCCGCCCAGGGTGGTCACGGCGCGGCGGTTCTGCGACCAGCAGGAGATGTCGTCGCAAACGGCGACCGGACGCTCCTTGCCGTAGGAAATGGTCTTCAGGCGCTGCGCCGAAACACCCTTAGCGACCAGGAAGTCGCGTGTGGCGGCAGCACGGCGGGCGCCGAGCGCCAGATTGTATTCGCGCGTGCCGCGCTCGTCGGCATGGCCTTCGATGACGATGGCGTACTGCTTGTATTGGTTCAGCCACTGCGCCTGGCGCGACAGAGTCGTCTGCGCATCAGCGCGGATCGAGGATGAATCGGTGTCGAAGAAGATGCGGTCGCCGATGTTGACGGTGAAGTCCTGGGCCGACCCGGGCGTTGCCGCGCCGGCGCCGTTGAGGCCGAGATCGGCGGCGCTGTTCGGCGTCTTCTTCGAGGCGCAACCGGTGATCGCGAGCATCGCGACCAGCGCGATCATGACCGGGTTTGTGGTAAGTGCTGCGATACGGCCCATGCCGCCTCTCCTTCGCAATTCGAGTGATTTCATTGATCGTCCAGTAACCACGTTTGGGTTAACCGGCGCTCAAGAAACACGGTTAAAATTTGGTTTCGGCTGCCGTCCGCAGCCCTTATGCAGGGGATATCCTGAGGAGCCACCCCGATGAGCCACAATGAGCGCGGACCGTAGGCGGAAATGCGGCCAAAACGCGACCGACACGTGGAAAACAGGCCGGAAACGGCGCTTTTCGGGCACCGTTGCCGGCGTGCAACTGGGAGCAAAGGATGCTCGAGTTGAACATCCTTGCCCGGGACTATTCGAGCAGCGGCGACCAGGCCGGATCCGAGGCGAAGTTCGCCGTCGGGATCGACTGTTCGTTGCGGCCGGTGAGATCGACCGAAACAAGTTTTGGTCCGCCATTGGAATCGCGGAAGAACATCAGCACCCGGCCGTTGGGCGCCCAGGTCGGCCCTTCCTGCTGAAAGCCGGTGGACAGGATGCGCTCACCCGAACCGTCGGTGCGCATGACGCCGATCTGGAATTCACCGCCGGTCTGCTTGGTGAAGGCGATGAGATCGCCGCGCGGCGACCACACCGGCGTCGAATAGACGCCGTCGCCGAACGAGATGCGGGTCTGGCCCGAGCCGTCGGCGCCCATCACATAGATCTGCGCGCGGCCGCCGCGATCCGAGGTGAACACCACCTTGCTGCCGTCAGGCGAATAGGACGGTGAGGTGTCGATGGCGGTCGAGTTGGTGAGCCTGGTCGTCGAGCGGCTTCTCAGATCCATGGCGAAGATGTTGGAATTGCCGTCATCGCGCAGCAGGCTCATGATTACCTTCTGGCCGTCCGGCGAAAAGCGCGGCGCAAACGTCATGCCGGGGAAATTGCCGACCAGCTCGCGCTGCCCCGTCTCGATCTGCAAAAGATACACCCGCGGTTGGCCGCTTTCATAGGACATGTAGGTGATTTCCTGCCGGTTCGGCGAGAAGCGCGGCGTCAGCACGATCGATTTGCCGTTCGAGAGATAGCGGACGTTGGCGCCGTCCTGGTCCATGATGGCAAGCCGCTTCTTGCGCGCATTCTTGGCACCGGACTCGTCGATGAAGACAACGCGCGTGTCGAAATAGCCCTTCTCGCCGGTCAGCCGCTCGTAGATCGCATCGGCGATGATATGGGCGACGCGCCTGGTATTGGCATCGTTGGCGAAGAACTGCTCGCCCGACATCTGCTGGCCGGCAAACGTGTCCCACAACCGGTACTGGGCGCGAATGCGGCCGTCAGCCTCCTTGCCGACACTGCCGGTGACCAGCGCCTGCGCATTGATCACCTTCCAGTCTTCGAAGCGCGGCGTGGCATCCGGGTTCGAGATCTTTTCAATGAAAGCGCTTTTGTCGATCGGCGCGAACAGGCCGGAGCGTTTCAGGTCGGCACTGACGATGCCGGAAATCTCGGCGCCGAGCGCATCGCCGCCCTGGAAGTCCGTGATGGCGATCGGCAACGGCTCGACATTGCCCTTATTGACGTTGAGCTCCACGAGCGCCCGCGCCGGCAGGGTGACAGCAACAGTCATACCCAGCGCCATCGCTGCGATCGTCAGGAGCGGCTTGAGGATGGATTTCATGTCTTCTCGCTTCTTTCGCTGATTCTGTGAGCGCCGGGCCTAAAGACCGAGCATCTCCCTGGGGTCAAAAGTGACCCGAACGTCGGACCAGATGTCTTGCTTGCCCGCCGGAACCTGCAAGCCGGCCACATCGCATTTCTGAACCGCGCGCACTGCACTTTCGTCAAACGGGCGGTTTCCGCTCGACTTTTCAACGCTCGGCCGGCCATCCAGCTTGCCGGAGGCGTCCAGATTAAACCGGACCACGACGACGAAATTCTCCGAACCCTCGAGCCCTGCCGGAAGCGTCCAGCAACCACCAAGCTGGGCCTCCAATGCCCCCTGCTCCGATTTCGAAAGCTTCTGGCCCTGGTCCTTCTCGCCGCCGAGCGATGCCTGCTGGGTCGAGCGCTTGGCGCCGCCGCCGGACGGCTTGCGCTTGTCGAGCAGAGCCGAGATCTCGTCGGCATTGAATTGCTTGTCGTCCGATTTCGGCTTGGACGAGGCTTCCTTGACCGGCTTGTCGGCGTCCTTGCGCTCCGGCGCCTTCGCGCTTTCAGCCTGGGCCGGCTGCGGCTTCGGCCGAGCCTCAGGCGCAGGCGCCGAGTCCGGAAGCTGCGCCTCCTCGGTCGGCGGTTGCTTGGCAATCGCCTCGGCGACGGCATCCGGCTTGACCTCGGGCTGCGGATCGATTGCGGCGGTCTTGTCCTGCGGCGGCGTGGGCGTCGGCTCCTTGGCCGGCGTCGGCTTGGGTTCGGTCTGCTTGACCGGTTCGGGCTTGACCTCTTCCTTCGGCTGCGGCACCGGCGCTACCTCCGTTGCGGGAATAGGCTTCGGCTTTTCCGGCGGCTTCGGCACGTCCTCGGGCTTGGGCTTTTCGACCGGCGTCGGCGCAGGTGGCGGAGCCGCCGTCATGTCGACCGGCTTGGGCTTGGCCTCAGGCGTCGGCGGCTTGTCGGTATCGACGCTGTTTTCTCCGACTTTCTGGGCATCGGGAACGATGTCGGGACGCTGTGTCGGCAGCGGCGCCGGCCTTTCGTGCATCACGGCTTTCTTGTCGCCCTGCAAAACCTGCGAGACGGCCTCCATCGGCACAATGTCCACTGCGACCGACTCGACATCGGACGACGGAAGCGCAGCCGGCGCCGACAGGGTGAACAGCCCAAAGGCGATCGCCACCGTATGCAAAATCACCGATGTGGTGAGGCCGGTCCTCATCTCGCGTTTATTGATCCTGTTTCGGCAGTGTAATCAGGCCGAGGTTCTTGTAGCCTGCGTCCTGGATGAGACCCATCACCACCATCGCGTCGCCATAATTGGTGGTCTTGTCGCCCTTGACGTAAATGCGCTCTTCGTAGCCGGTCTTAGAAATCGCCTTCAGCTTGGCGATCAGCTCCTCCTGCGGGATTTCGGTCTCCTGCACGAAGATCTTGCCTGTGCCGTCGATCGTAATCGTAATCGGCTGGGTATCGGCGTTCATCGCCTTGGCCTTCGTCTCCGGCAGGGTGACCGGCACGCCGACCGTCAACATGGGTGCGGCGACCATGAAGATGATCAGCAGCACCAGCATCACGTCGACCATCGGCGTGACATTGATTTCCGATATCATCGCGTGATGGCGGCCGCGCCGCCTGTGGCCTCGACCACCGCGCCCTCCGCCACCCGCGCCTACAGACATTCCCATGATCGTTCCTCAAGCCTTCTGCGCGACTTTTTCATCGATTTGGCGCGAGAGTATGGCGGAGAACTCATCCGCGAACCCTTCCATGCGCACCGCGATCTTGCTCGCGTCGGACGACAGCTTGTTGTAGGCGATGACGGCCGGGATTGCGGCGAGCAGGCCGATGGCCGTCGCCAGCAGCGCTTCGGCGATGCCGGGCGCGACCACCGATAGGCTGGTGTTCTTCGAGGCGGCGATCGCCTGGAACGAGGTCATGATGCCGATAACCGTGCCAAACAGGCCGATGAAGGGCGCCGCCGAGCCGGTGGTGGCGAGAAAGCCGAGCCGCCCTTCAAGCTTTTCCATCTCGCGGGTCAGCGCCAGATCCATCGCTTTGTCGATGCGGGTCTGCAGGCCGAGTGGCGATTTCGCGCCTTTCTCGAAGCTCTTCTTCCATTCGCGCATGGCGGCGACGAAGATCGCGCTCATGCCGGTCGTCTTGCGGTCGGCGAGCGTGCGGTAAAGCTCTTCCAGCGACTGCCCCGACCAGAACACCTGTTCGAAGCGGTTGAGCGCCAGCCGCATGCGGGCATAGGCGACGAGCTTGTCGACGATGATCGCCCAGGTCCAGATCGAGGCACCAAGCAGCCCGATCATGACCAGCTTGACCACCCAACCGGCCTGCATGAACAAGGCCCAAATCGATAAATGCGCGCCCGGTTCGGCGAGAGCGATGTTTTCCATGTTACGTCCTTAAAGATTTTCCGGGCGTGGCTGGCGGCTGGCCCATGGGCATCCCTTGTGGTCCGTTCGCGTTAGGCTTGCGGAATAACCCCAAATGCACCGTTGGCGGCCTTTTCGGGGCAAATATTGGTGAAAGGAAGGCGCTTGGATTCTCCCAATCTTAACCAATCCCTTCATGGACCGTTATGGTTAAGGATGGGTTAGGACGTACAGCGCGGCGCATTGCCGCGCCCTGATAGGCCGCCTCGCGATTCTGGCCTGGACCGGGAGCTCCGGGATCGTCCGCCTCTGAACCTTTATTTGCGCGTTCTGGGCATGAAGGCTGCGATCCAGTCCTTGGGAAAGCGCCGCGGCCGCCCGTTCTCGCCGACGATCGCCGCTTCGACACGCGCCTCGACCAGCACTTCGCTGCCGCGCTTCAATTGCTGCGCCATGACGATGCGGGCGCCGGAAATCTCGTCGGTGCGCGTATCGATGGTCAGGATGTCATCCATGCGGGCCGAACCGCGGAAATCGATCTCCATGCGCCGCACCACCCAGACTATTTTCTCGCCATGCTTGCCGTCGGCAAGCTCGGTGTGGTGGACGCCGGCCAGCCGCAGATAGTCGGACCGGCCGCGCTCGAAGAATTCGAGATAGCGCGCGTGGTAGACGACGCCGGAAAAATCGGTGTCTGCATAATAGACCCGCGCCATCAGTCGATGGCCGAATTCCGTCAGCGCGCCGGAAAGTCCGGCGGACAATGCCGATTCACCGTGATCGTCCATTGCGCTGTCCTTTTGGCCCGACAGGCCCTGTTTCAAGCAACACCTGTTTTGCGCATAGACCGGCGATGATCAAGACCTGGAGGGCTGGGCCGGGGAACTGCCAGCACCGAGCCATAAGTAGCGGAACTTAGGGTTCTTCCTGGAACAGGCTGATCTGCTGCTGCGCCAGGTCCTTTGGCGCGTCGAGGCCGAGATGCCGCCAGGCATTGGCCGCCAGCACGCGGCCGCGCGGGGTACGCATGATGAAGCCTTGCTGGATCAGAAAGGGTTCGATGATGTCCTCGATGGCATCGCGTGGCTCGGAAAGCCCGGCCGCGATGGTCTCGATGCCGACCGGCCCGCCGCCGAAATTCCGTGCGATCATCGATAGATAACGGCGGTCGAGCGCGTCGAGGCCGAGCCCGTCGACCTCCAGCCGCGTCAGCGCCTCGTCGGCGACCTTGCGGTCGACATGGCCGTCGCCGGCAACGCTG
Organism: Mesorhizobium sp. M0408; assembly: GCF_040321495.1. Taxonomy (NCBI): domain Bacteria; kingdom Pseudomonadati; phylum Pseudomonadota; class Alphaproteobacteria; order Hyphomicrobiales; family Phyllobacteriaceae; genus Mesorhizobium; species Mesorhizobium sp. M0408. Next base: position 135,219 of record NZ_JAMYRO010000003.1, read on the forward strand.
GCGAAGTCGCGCACCCGGCGCATCAGCCGGCCGGCGATGCGCGGCGTGCCGCGCGCCCTCCGGGCGATCTCCAAAGCACCGTCGTCGCCGAGCGGCATGGCAAGGATGCGGGCGCCACGCCGCACGATCTGCTCGAGTTCCTCGACCGAGTAGAAATTGAGCCGCACCGGAATGCCGAAGCGGTCGCGCAGCGGGTTGGTCAACAGGCCGAGCCGGGTGGTGGCGGCGACAAGCGTGAAGCGGGCCAGGTCGATCTTGACCGAGCGCGCCGCCGGCCCCTCGCCGATGATCAGGTCGAGCTGGAAATCCTCCATCGCCGGATAGAGGATTTCCTCGACCGCCGGGTTGAGCCGGTGGATCTCATCGATGAACAGCACGTCGCGGTCTTCGAGGTTGGTGAGCAGCGCCGCCAGATCACCGGCCTTGGCGATGACCGGACCCGAGGTCGAGCGGAAATTCACGCCGAGCTCGCGCGCCATGATTTGCGCCAGCGTCGTCTTGCCGAGGCCGGGCGGGCCGACGAACAGCACATGGTCGAGCGCTTCGCTGCGCCCCTTGGCGGCCTCGATGAACACTTTGAGATTGGCCCGCACCGCCGCCTGGCCGACGAAGTCGCCAAGCGTCTGCGGCCGCAAGGTCTGCTCGGCGTCCTCGCCGCGTCTGTCGGGAGCAATGAGGCGTGGCGAAAGGCTCATGCGCATACCGCCCGAAAGAAAAAGTTTGTATCGATACCGATCAACGTCACCCGGCACCCTCTCGTTCGTCGCCGTGCTCCTCGCCAACAACATGGCGGCCCACTGCATCTCTTACCACCGCGTCGATCTGTTCCAGCGCAGCAGGCCCGTCAGGTGGATCGCCTAGAAATCCAGCGAGGTCGGCAAATTCGAGATTGCGCGGCGTTCCTATCAGGAGACCATCCACGACCGTCCACGCAACAGTATCGCCTGACTTGAGCGACAACTCGTTCCGGACTTTCTTTGGAATCGTAAGCTGCCCCCTGGAGGTCAAGCTTGCATATCCGACCATGCTCTTGTTCCTAGTCGGAATTTATTTGTCGGGCAACGTCTCACCGTGCCAGCTCCTTCAGCCCGAAGCGGATCAGCTTCGACGCGTCCGCCTCCTCGCCTGCCGTCTTCAGCGCCGCCGCCACCGCATTGGCGGCGGTGTCGCGCGAATAGCCGAGATTGACCAGCGCCGAGACGGCGTCGGTGATCGGCGCCGAGGCGACGCCCTCGCCGAGCTCCTGCTTCAGGCCGATGGTGCCGGAGGCAGTGCCCGCATAGGCCGGCGCCTTGTTCTTCAATTCGGTGACGATGCGCTCCGCCACCTTCTTGCCGACGCCCGGCGCACGGCTGACCATGGCGATATCGCGCAACGCAATCGCATTGGCGAGATCGGCCGGCGCCAGCGTCGACAGGATGGCCAGCGCCACCTTGGCGCCGACGCCTTGCACATTGTTCATCAACAGCCGGAACCATTCGCGCTCCAGCACCGACTGGAACCCATAGAGCCGCAGCATGTCCTCGCGCACATAGGTCTCGATGAACAGCACGACCGCCTCGCCCGGCCGCGGCAATGCCGCCAGCGTGCGCGCCGAGCAGTAGGCGACATAGCCGACGCCATGCACGTCGACGATGCAGAAATCCTCGTCGATCTCATCCAGCGTGCCTTTTAGCTTGCCGATCATTTGAGCGTGCCGATCATGCCGGGTGGGTTTCCGGAGAGATGATATCGAGGTCCGGGAAATAGCCGCGATAGCGCGCGGCATTGCGCGTCAGCAGGCGATGCCCGGCGACAACCGCATGGGCTCCAATAAAGAAATCCGGCAGCGTTCGTTCGCGAATGCCGCCGGCGCGGCGATAGCGGGAATGCGTGACACCGGCGAGGAAGGCTGCTTCCCACGGCAGGAATTCGCGATCCATCTTGAGCATGTCGGCTGCTTGACGAAGAGCCTGTTCGGTCGCAATCAACGGCGCGAGTTCGGACCAGACGATTGCATTGATAACAAGTGCGCCGTCGCGCCGGCATGCGGTAATCGCGGATGCCGACCATTTCGTCTCCCGTCCGGCAGGACCCCAAACGTCGATCAGGACATTTGTGTCAATCAATGTCGAGATCTTCACGTGGGCCCCTCAGCCATTCCATATATTCGTCCGTCGTCATGCCTCCCAGATCCAGCGTACCGGCCATACGATCGAGCATCTGGCTGAATCTGCGCGAGGCTTCCTCCTCCGACATGTTTTCGTCGACGGCTATGACACGAGCCCCGTCCTCGGTGGGGACGAACTCCACCTCCGAGCCCGGGCCGATACCCAGATGATCCCGTATTTCCTTCGGGATGGTCACTTGGCCCTTGGTGGTAACGCGCATGGTAATACCTCGTTGGTATTACTTATTGCCCACTGGAGAACAAGTCAAGAACATACTTATCCGGCCAGCGCCGCCATCCTGTAGGCGATGCTCTGCCGGTGATGCGCGTGACAGATGGCGATAGCCAGCGCGTCGGCGGCGTCGTCGCTGTCGAAAGTCGCCTTCGGCATCAGCACCTTGACCATCATGTGGATCTGCTTCTTGTCGCCATGGCCGACGCCGATCACCGCCTTTTTGACGGCGTTTGGCGCATATTCGGCAACGACAAGGCCGGCACGCGCCGGCACCAGCATGGCGATGCCGCGTGCCTGGCCGAGTTTCAGCGTCGCCGCCGCGTCCTTGTTGACGAAAGTTTGCTCGACCGCCGCCTCGTGCGGCATCGCGGCATGCAGGATCTCGGCGAGCCCGTCATGCAACTGGCAAAGACGCACCGCCAGCGCGGCCTTGTCGTCGGACCGCACCGTGCCGGAAGCGACGAAGCGAAGCGAATTGCCGAGGCTTTCGACTATGCCCCAGCCGGTGCGCCTCAGCCCTGGATCGATGCCGATGATGCGAATCGCTTCCCCCATCCGTCAACTTTAACCCCGGCGAGCAGCGATGCCAGCGAAATGTGAACAAACCAGAAACAGCAAGCCGAGTCTGGTTTAGAGAATGTTTGAGAATTCGCTCTGGCGAGACAGATAGCGTGGTTTTCGAGAACCGGAGCGGAGCGTACATAAGTACGCGAGCACCGGAAGCGCAGAAGGCTGCGCTAGTCTAGCCGTTTGAATAACTGTTGGCGCGAGCGACAGACGGTCCTCTGATCCTTTGGCGGATGTGACAGCCATCTCGGTTTCAACCGCGCAATGCTGCCGCAACGACGCTCTCCAGTGGCGTTGTCGGTCGACCGATCAGCCGGCTCATGGCGCCGCCGTCATCGAACAACGCTCCGCGTGAGGCTGCAATGTCGGCATCGGCCAGGATAGCGGCGAGATCGGCGGGCAGCCCGGCGCCTGTCAACACACCCTCATAGGCCGCCCCGGCAAGATCGTTGTAGGCGATCGCTTTGCCCGATTGCCGCGAGACCTTCGCCGCAAGCTCGGCGAGCGTGAAGGCTTGGTCCGCGGCGAGCTCGTAAGTCCTCCCTGCTTGATCCTCGCTCGTCAGCACCACGGCCGCGGCCTCGGCATAATCCTGCCGCGCCGCGGACGAGAAGCGCCCCTCATTTGCGGCGCCGATGAAGGCGCCGTGCTCCAGAGCCGCCGGGAGCGCCATCAGATGGTTCTCGGTGTACCAGCCGTTGCGCAGGATGACGGCGGGTAGGCCGGAGGCCGCGATGACCTCCTCCGTCTGCCGATGTTCGACCGCGAGCCTCGCGGGAGACGTGTCCGCATGCAGCATGCTCGTGTAAGCGATCAGCGAAACCCCCACCCGTTGGGCGGCCTTGATCACTGACCGATGCTGCGGCAAGCGGCCGCTGACTTCGGTCGAGGAAATCAGCAGCAGTCTATCGACGCCGGCCAGCGCCATCGGGAGCGTGTCGGGACGATTATAGTCCGCCTCCCGCACGACTACGCCGCGTTGGACAAGATCGCTGGCCTTTGCCGGATCACGAACCGCCGCAACGATCCGGCTGGCCGGAACTGTCTTCAGCAGTGCGTCGATCACGAGACGGCCAAGCTGTCCTGTTGCTCCAGTTATTGCGTACATCGTTCTGTCCATTTCGTGGTTGGATGGATTGAGAGCCTCAGATAGCGGCTCTCGTTACCATCGGAAACCACGTATCTTGTAGTTACCATCATTTTCCGGTAACCAACTGGAAACTCCCATGGAAGATGCGCGATGGTCCTCAGGATGCGAACGAAGGTGAAGGCGCTTCCCGGCTGCCCAATGTCGAGGTGCATGGCGCTGCTTGGCGGGTGCTGGACACCCGAGGTGCTCTGGTCCTTGAGCGACGGCCCGCGCCGGTTCTCCGAATTGCGCCGCGATATCCCAGCCATTTCGGCGAAGGTGCTGACCGGCAGGTTGCGCGATCTCGAGGAGCGCGGCGTCCTCGCACGCCACGTGATGCCGACATCGCCCCCGACCGTGGAGTATGAGCTGACGTCATTGGGGCAGGAGCTGCTCCCAGCGATCAGGTCTATCGTGGAGGTCGGATCGCGCCTGCTGCTGCGTGATTCTCCCCGCCTGATGATCGCGAGCCCATCCCTTCGCGGTTAGTCTAGATGGTCGCCGGAGTAGAATTATGAAACGTTCTCTCAGCCGCGGGCGAAAGCCGTGTTTAGCAGCGTGATCTGGTCTGAGACCGGATTGACGCGACGGCTCGACGGCGGCACCTCGGCGAGGCCGCCATAGATCTCCTCGTCCATCCGGCGCACCAACGCCTGCAGCCGCAGCGAACGGTTGACGAGGTCGATGAAATCCTTCGGCAGCTCGGCCCAGCCGGGCGCCTCCTCATGCGCGGAGGCGGTGTCGAGACGCACCTTGGATTTTTCTGAGGCCACCTGATCGCGGGTCATCTCGCCGGAATTCGCCGCCCGCTGCAAAAGCAGCCACGAGGCGACCTGCATCAGCCTGGTAGTCAGCCGCATCGATTCGGCCGCATAAAGCGTCGCCGCCAGCCTCGACAGCTTCTTGGCCTCGGCGCGGCCCTTGCCGTCGAGATATTCGGCCGCCTGCTCGACCAGGCCCATGCCTTCCTGATAGAGCGGCTTGAAGGATTGGGAGAAAACCCGGCGCTCCGCCAGCTTGATGGTTTTCGCGCTCGCCTTCGAAGGCTCGTTCATCGCTACGCCCCTGCACTTGCCTGACAGCCGGCCGATTCGGCTCTTGGCCGCCATATCCGGCAGCCTAAACGACTGAAGCTTGAAAATGCGCTTCGCTGCCAGCGAAGGCAAGCACATGTTTAACAAACGGTTAACGGCCGCATTTAGCCGGAAGGACGCCCATGCCGGCGCACAAAAAAAGAGCCGCGGATAAGGCGGCTCTCAGGAGTTTAACAGGGAGGCGTCAAACAAAGTGGCTCCAACCACTCGGTAAGAATCCAGATCACTGGATGGACATAGTAAACGCCTGTAAAGCTTAACGAAGCCTTAACGCGGGGCATATTTTTCGATCAAGCGCCCAGCAACTGTGCCGTAACAGCACAGCTGACTGGCCACGGCGCCGTTCACACCACCGCCTGGAAAGTAGGGGCGACGCTTGCGCCATGGTTTCCTCCAAATGGTGACCGGCTTACCGAAACAAAACGGCACTGCGCGCGACATCGTTCCGAAACAGGCGCCGCGCTAAACGCCCGTTCCTCGCAACGAGGCGGAGCAAACCTTGCGCTCCGGCAATCATGACAATCTCTCAAGGAGCGAACAATGGACTGGTACTCGGCCGTTAAATTTCTGCACATCGTCTCGGCGTTCCTCTGGGTCGGCGGCGGCTTCACGCTGATGCTGCTCGCGGTACGCGCCGACCGCGCTGGAAACGTCGAAGGCATGCTGCAGGCGATGCGCGCCACCGGCGAGCTCGGCAACCGGTTCTTCGCGCCGATGTCGATGCTGACATTGCTTTTCGGCCTCATCATGTGCGGCTTCTGGGTCGGCTTTTCCGATCTGTGGGTGCTGATCGGCCTTGCCGGTTATGCGACGACCTTCTGCATCGGCATGTTCATCTTCAAGCCGACTGCCGACCGCATGGCAGGCATGATCGCCAAGGAGGGCGTGACGCCGGCAGTGCTTGCCCAGGGCCAGCGCGTCCTCAGCGCCGCGCGCTTCGACTATTCGGTGATGCTGGTGATCATCGCGGACATGGTGCTGAAGCCGACGCTGCACGACATCACCATTCTGGGCTGCATGGCGTTCGTGCTGGCAACCGGCATTGCCCTGGCGCTTGGCAGGACGCGGCAGCTGCTGCCGAGTGCCGCCTGAGGTGTAAGGAATCCGGCGGCGGCCGAATGGGGCCGCCGTCTTACAGGAGGCCGGCGATGCCGTCCCACAGAAGCTTGACCGCGACGACCGCCACGGTCGCATAGGTGAAGGGATAGAACAGCTCCGGCCGCATCCTCCGCACCAGCCAGGCACCGGCGATTGTCGACAGCGGCGCCAGTGGCATCAGCACCGCCGACGCAGTCAAATTGGTGGTATCGAACTGGCCGAGCGCGAAATAAGGGATGAGCTTCAGCGCATTGGTGACGGCGAAAAAGATCGCCGCGGTGCCCGACAGCACCTTCGGATCGAGCCTGATGGGCAGCGCATAGACCTGAAAAGGCGGGCCGCCGACATGGGCGACGAAGCTGGTGAACCCGGCAACAGTACCCCAGAAGCCCGCGGCGACGCGGTTGGGCTCCGCCGCGTGGCCGGCACCGTGGCGGAGCTGCAAATAGAGCCAGCGCAGCACGAAGATCAGGGCAACCGCGCCGACGATCAGCCGCACCATCTCTTCGGTTACAAGTGCCGCCGTCAGCCAGCCAAGGGCAATGCCGATCACGGCGCCCGGCATCATGTCGGCCAGCATCTTGCGGTCGAAGATACCCCACCACGTCCACACCGAGACAATGTCCATCAGGCACAGAATTGGTAGAAGAATTGCGGCAGCCTGAACCGGCGGCATGGTCAGCGCCATCAACGGCACGCCGACAAAACCGACGGCGCCGCCGAAGCCGCCTTTCGACAGGCCGACGAGGATGACGGCCGGAATGGCCGCGGCATAGAACCAGGGATCGACGAGCAGGCCTGACATGGGAAGGGACGCTGGAGGGAAAGTTGAACTCTGGAATAGACCAGAAATGGTCAGGCCGCGACCGCAAATATGTGGGCCACGCCACCGAAACCCGTCACATGTTTGGCATGTCGAGCGGCGGCGGGCGTCTCCGGATCGGCTGCGCCTTGATGATGGCGGTGCTGGTTTCGGCCTTGTCGGCGATGCGGTCGAGAATCCCGTCGAGCTCGCCGATCGAGCGGACGAACAGCCGGGCAACGAAGCAGTCATCGCCCGTCACCTTGTCGCATTCGCCGAATTCCGGGATTTCCTCGATCAGCTTCTGGACGATGTGCAGCTTGCCCGGCAATGGCCGGATGCGAACGATCGCCTGCAAGGCGTAGCCGAGCGCCTGCGGATCGATGTCGATGGTGAACGCGCGGATGACGCCGCGATCCTCTAGCCGCCGAAGCCGCTCCGAAACGCTTGGTGACGACAGCCCGACCTGCAGCGCCAGTTCCTTCAGCGAGGTCCGTGAATCCTTGACCAGGATATCGAGGAGCTTTCTATCGAGCTCGTCCAGCATTTTACAATTCCAAGAAAAAGCCGATGTTTACCTAATTTAATGAGGTTCGTCCTGCATATCACCGGCTAGAAGTCATGGAAAGACCCGATCCGCTGTGGGATTATAAAATCTCAACGGGTTTCAGGAGCATCCATGGACAACACGGTACGCGGCACGATCGAAATGACGGCGGCGATGGCGATCCTCGGCACGATCGGCTGGTTCGTCGTCCTTTCCGGCCAGCCCATCATGGACGTGGTGTTCTGGCGCTGTGCTTTCGGGGCGGTAACGCTGCTGATCATCTGCGCGGCGCTGGGACTGCTGCGTGGCAGGCTGTCGCTTCGCATCGTCGCGATCGCGGCTCTCGGCGGTGCTGCCATCGTTATCAACTGGCTGTTGCTGTTCAGCGCGTTTTCCCGCGCGTCGATCTCGATCGCCACGGCCGTTTACAACACGCAGCCCTTCATGCTGGTGGGTTTTGGCGCGCTCTTCTTCTCCGAACGGCTGACGGTGACCAAGCTGACCTGGCTCGGCATCGCCTTCGCCGGCATGCTGCTGATCGTGCAGGCCGCGCCCGATGGAGGCGATCATGGTACGGATTACTTTACCGGCATTGCGATGGCGCTGGCCGCGGCTTTCTTCTGGGCCGTTGCGGCTATCGTCACCAAGAAGCTCAAAGGCACGCCGCCGCACCTGATCGCCCTGATCCAGGTCTGCGTCGGCGTTCTCATGCTGGCACCCTTCGCCAATCTCACCCACCTTCCGGTCGATGCGCGGAGCTGGGTCATGCTGGCGACACTCGGCATCGTCCATACCGGCCTGATGTACATCCTCATGTACGGCGCCATCCAGAAGCTGCCGACGCATCTGCAGGGATCGCTGTCCTTCATCTATCCCGTCGTCGCCATCCTCGTCGATGTCGTCGCCTTCGGCCATCGGCTGCATCCGGCGCAGATCGTCGGCGCCGCCGCCATCCTGGTCGCCGCGGCCGGCATGAATCTCGGCTGGTCGCTGTGGAAATCGAAGGTGCCTGCGTAGGGCCGCAAGCGACCAGGCGAGGAGAATTTCGGCCAACGGCAGTCATGCGCCGAGCCCTATTGAATCATTGACGGCAATCGTGATCCCCCTGCCGCCTGTTCAATCCCCGCACTTTGCTCTATGCCGCAATGCAACCATCTTCGCCCGGCATAGGCGATAACCGGGATCGAATTCAATGAATGACGCAACGCCGCCCAACCGCTGCCGCATCGTGCTGATCGCGCCGCCGAACGTGCCGGCCGAGCGCATCGCCGCGGCCTTCGACGGCGGTGACGTCGCCTCGCTTATCCTGCCGGAAAACGGCCTGGACGAGGCCTCTTTTCAAGCCTTTGCCGAGCAGATCGTGCCGGTGGCGCAAGCGGCCGGCATTGCCGTCATCATTGCCGGCGACACCCGCATCGCCGGCCGCGTCCAGGCCGACGGCATTCATGTCGAGGTCGGCAAGGACGAGCTCGCCGAAACGATCGAACACTTCCAGGCCAGGATGATGGTCGGCACCGGCGGCGCCAAGACCCGCGACGATGCGCTGGAACTCGGCGAGGTCAGGCCTGATTACATTTTCTTCGGCCGTTTCGGCTACGACAACAAGCCTGAGCCGCACCCCCGCAACCTGTCGCTCGGGCAATGGTGGGCGGACGTCATCCAGATCCCCTGCATCGTCATGGCCGGATCGGATCTTGCCTCGGTGGAAGCGGTCGCCGCCACCGGCGCCGAATTCGTGGCGCTGTCCAGCGCCGTCTTCGCCGAGGGCGTCGATCCGAAGATGGCGGTCGCCGCCGCCAACGCGCTGCTCGACGAAACCGCGCCGCGCTTCGAGGACTGACGTGCTCTCGCGGAAAATCCTTTTCAGCGCCTTTCTCGCAACGGCCGTGACGCAGGCGATTGCGGCGGAACCCGTTCCTCTGCCGCAGCCCAGGCCGGATTCCAGCGAACCTGCCGACAAGCCGATCGCCGCACAATTGCCGCAGCCCGCCACCACCACCCCGTTGCCGTCGGCCGACACCATCAACCCCGACCGCTTCGGCGCAAAGCCGTCCGACGCTGCCTACGGCGCCTTTCAACGCGGGCTCTACAAGACGGCCTACAACCTTGCGCTTTCGCGCGCTCAAAACGGCGATCCGGCGGCACAGACGCTGGTGGCCGAGATACTGTCGCGCGGCCTCGGCGTGCCGGTCGACGCGGCAGGGGCGGCGAAGTGGTATGCGCTTGCCGCCGAGCAGGGCGTGCCGGAATCGCAATTCCAGTATGCGCTGATGCTGCTCGACGGCCGCTACGTCAAAAAGGACGAGAAGGAGGCCTATGCGCTGATGCAGGCCGCCGCCGAGGCCGGCAACCGCCTGGCGCAGTTCAATTTTGCGCAGCTGATGGTCGAACAGGAGCCCGGCGATGCCGGTATTGCCAAAGCCGTGTCCTATTACGAGCGCGCTGCCGCGACCGGGCTTGCCGACGCACAATATGCGATGGCACAGGTCTACGCCAATGGCGCCGGCGGCAAGCCGCGCGACGATGTCCGCGCCCGTGGCCTGCTGGCACAGGCCGCGCGGCAGAACTACGACACGGCACAGATCGATCTCGCAACCTGGATGATTGAGGGGCGCGGCGGCGCCCGCGACCTGAAATCCGGCTTCAACTGGATGAAGCAGGCCGCCGAGGGCGGCAATGTCGCCGCCCAGAACCGTCTCGCGAAGCTCTACATGAACGGCATCGGCACCGACCCGGATCTCATCCTCGCCGGCGCCTGGTATGTTGTCGCCCGCCGCGCCGGGCTGATCGACCAAGAGATGGACGATTTCCTGCAGGGCCTGACCGACGAGCAGACGCAGCAGGCGCTGCAACGGGCCAACCGCCTGCCCTGACCGCGATCTCGCGACTCATTGCACCAGGCTCGTCAGGCGGACTCATTGGGTATGATCGAGCACGACCTTGCCGAAGGGAGAGCCGTGTTCAAGGTACCGAAAGGCTTCGGCGGCCCGGCTCCATGGCACGACCCGGTCGATCACCGGTCTCAACCGGTTGACGGCGATAGCTCGGTTCATCTCTTCAAAGGATTCGCGTGAGCCCACCGGTATGCCTCGCGCCCTGACCTGCCGGCGGAAGATGTCGAGCGGGTTGATGGCGCCGTCACTGCCGCCGAGATAGCCGATGACGTTGATCTGGGCGCCGCTCGCCGCTGCCCTCAGCGATTGTGCAAAACTCTGCGGTCCGCCAACCTCGATGATATGGTCGGCGCCGCGGCCATCCGTCAATCCCAGCACGGCCGATGCCCAATCGGGGACGCTGCGATAGTTCACGCCATCCTGCGCGCCAAGTTGCTTTGCCCGCGCAAGCTTCTCGTCGCTGCTCGACGTCACGATGACGCGCGCCCCGGCAGCGGCGGCGAACTGCACCGCAAACAGTGAAACGCCGCCGGTGCCGAGGCAAAGCACGGTGTCGCCGGGTTTTACGCTGCCCTCCGTAAACAGCGCGTGCCATGCCGTCACGCCGGCGCATGGCAGCGTCGCCGCTTCGAGATCGCTCAGATTGGCCGGCGCCAGCACCGCCGCCTGTTCGTCGAGTCGGGCAAATTCGCTGAGCAGCCCGTCGATTGGGCCGCCGCGTTGATAGGAGGGCTCGGCCATGGCGAAACTGCCGCCGACCCAGCGTTGCCAGAACGTGCCGCAGACCCGGTCGCCGATCTTGAACCGGCTGACCTCGGCGCCGATGGCAACGACTTCGCCGACGCCGTCCGACAGCGGCACCAGCGGCAATGCAAACTTCGTGTGATAGCTGCCGCGAACGATCTCGGCATCGCGGTAGTTCAGCGCCGTCGCCTTGACCTTCACAATCATCTCCTGGCGCCCTGGCTCAGGCATCGGCCGCTCGACCATTCTGAGGTTCTCGAGGCCGCCCGGGCTCTGCAATTCGATCGCTTTCATCGTCGTTCCTTTTCAGCTGGGTCCTGCCAGAGGAAAATCGCTTGCCATCCACCGGATTTCAAATTCATAATGTTCAGCATAATTATGCTTCTATGACATGTCTGGTGTGTCGTGCTTGAAGAACTGAAAACACTGGCCCTCTTTGCCGAGGAGGGTTCGATTCAGAAGGTGGCGCAACGCCTGCCGTTGACGCAGCCGGCCGTCACCCGCCAGATCCAGCGGCTGGAGGAGATGCTCGGCACGGAATTGCTCGACCGCCGGCTAAAGCCGTCGCGACTGACCCCGGCCGGCGTAGAGGTGCTGGCACGCGGCAAGGAAATTCTCGCCGCCGTCGCCGCGCTGAGAACATTCGCCAAGGGCGACGAGCCGGAGGGCCTGCTGCGGCTCGGCCTCGCGCACGGGCTTTGCGACAAAGCCGTGGCCGCCGCCATTGCTGATGCCGTGGCGCGGTTTCCGAAGGTCTCGCTGCGTCTGAAGAGCGGCTGGAGTCTTGAGTTGGCCGACCAGCACAAGCGCGGACAGCTTGACCTCGCCTTCATCCTGGACGGCAGCAATTCCAAAACTGGCGACGGCGTTGTCGGAACCGAGCCCCTTGGCATCATCGCTGCCGAAAGCACTGTCCGGCAAGCCGACGTCAAGACCATGCCCTGGATCCTCAGCCCTGAGCCTTGCGACGCGCGCCGGCGGCTGGCGGCTGCCCTTGCCGAGGGCGGGAACAGATTGACTGTCGGCGCCGAGATTCAGGACAGCGCGCTGCAGATCGACTGGGTTCGTCGAGGCCAAGGCCTTGGTCTGCTGCCCACGCGGCTGCTGCGGGAAAAGCTGCCGGAGGGCATTGCCCTGGTCGACGCTCCCGGCCTCGAGCTGTCGCTGCGAATTGTCGTCCTGCGTTCGCCGCACCTGCATCTTTTGACAGAGGTCGCCGACGCAGTGACCGAGGCCGTCACCGCGACTGTCAGGGCGGACTGAGGCCGCCACGCCGCACTGCCGGGCCAGCTTCGTTCCCGCTTCATCGGAAGGCGCTCCTTGCCTCTGCTGGCGATTTGTGGTCTTGGAGGCGCCAAATTGCCCTTTGCGGCGATCATCTCATTTCCGGATCACCTCACCATGGCCAAGATCAATGGCAACGAAATCCGTCCCGGCAACGTCATCGAGCACGATGGCGGCCTTTGGGTGGCGGTCAGGACCAACACCGTCAAGCCCGGCAAGGGCGGCGCCTACAACCAGGTCGAACTCAAGAACCTGATCAACGGCACCAAGCTCAACGAGCGCTTCCGTTCGGCCGAGACGGTCGAGCAGATCCGGCTCGATCTGAAGGATTTTTCCTTCCTCTACGAGCAGGGCGACGCGCTGGTGTTCATGGACACCGAAAGCTACGAGCAGCTCGAATTGCAAAAGGAGTTCGTCGGCGATCGCGCCGCCTTCCTGCAGGACGGCATGATGGTGACGGTCCAGCTCTATGACGAAAGGCCGATCGGCATTTCGCTGCCCGACCAGGTGACGCTGACCATCACCGAGGCCGACCCGGTGGTGAGGGGCCAGACGGCAGCGTCGTCCTACAAGCCGGCGATACTCGAAAACGGCATCCGCGTGCTGGTGCCGCCGTTCATCGGCTCGGGCGAGCGCATCATCGTCGATACCAACGAAATCACTTACGTGCGCCGCGCCGACTAAGGCGTGATCCCAAAGAGTTGCAGACTTTTTGGATAAGATCATGCGTCAAGGCAAATAGGCGCAGCGACAGGAAGAACAGCAATGGCGCGTTCCGCGATCCTCAATGTCATGGTCCAGGCCGCAATGAAGGCCGGCCGCTCGCTGTCGCGTGACTTCGGCGAAGTGCAGAACCTGCAGGTCTCGATGAAGGGGCCGGGCGACTATGTCAGCCAAGCCGACCGCAAGGCCGAAGACATCGTCTTTGCCGAACTCTCCAAGGCGCGGCCCGGCTACGCCTTCCTGATGGAGGAACGCGGCGTGATCGAGGGCGACGACGGCCAGCACCGCTGGATCGTCGACCCGCTCGACGGCACCACCAATTTCCTGCACGGCATTCCGCTCTTTGCCGTTTCGATCGCGCTGGAGCGCCAGGGCCAGATCGTCGCCGGCGTCGTCTACAATCCGGCGATGGATGAGCTCTATACCGCCGAGCGCGGCGGCGGCGCTTTCATGAACGACCGCCGGCTGCGCGTCGCCGGCCGCACCAAGCTGGTCGATGCGGTGATCGGCTGCGGCATGCCGCATCTCGGGCGTGGCCAGCACGGCAATTTCCTCATCGAGTTGCGCAATGTCATGGCCGAGGTCTCTGGCGTCCGCCGTCTCGGCTCCGCCTCGCTCGATCTCGCCTACGTCGCCGCCGGCCGCATGGACGGGTTCTGGGAAACCGGCCTGTCGGCCTGGGATGTCGCCGCCGGCATTTTGCTGATCCGCGAGGCGGGCGGTTTCGTCTCCGATTTCGCCGGGGGACAGGATGTGCTGAACGCCGGTTCACTGGTCGCCGGCAACGAACTCATCCAGCGCGCGCTGTTGAAGACTATCAAAAAGCCACTCTCAGCCGGCTGATAGAGGCACGCCGCGCTGAACCGCCGCAGTCGCAAAACCGCAACCAAAGCTTGAAATACTGTCCCGCGGCCGCCCAGATAAGGTGGCGCAGGATCATCGATGACGAACAGCCGGCCCCAACCCCAGAGCGAACTCTCCCAGCTCGACATTCCCTTTATGGGGCGCTGGCATTACTCGCGCGCCGAGATCATCGCCGACGGCATTGTCCACGCCGTGGGCATCGTGCTAGCGATCGCTGCCGGCTCGACGCTGCTGGCACTGGCCGCCTATCGAACCGGCCCCGGCGAATACGTCGCCGCCGCCTTCTATGTAGTCTCGCTGCTCACCGTGCTGTCGGTTTCGCTGGCCTACAATGTCTGGCCGGTGTCGTCGCCGGCAAAATGGATATTGCGGCGCTTCGACCATGCCGCGATCTATCTGCTGATCGCTGCCACCTACACGCCTTTCCTGGCCCAGCTCGGCGGCTCGCCGCTGGCCGTTTCCATGATCGTCCTGGTCTGGACCGCCGCGGCGGTCGGCATCGCCATCAAGGTCTTTCTTCCCGGCCGTTTCGACCGGCTGGCGATCGTCTTCTACCTAGCCATCGGCTGGAGCGGTATCGTTCTGGTGGAGCCGCTCGTGCGGACGCTGCCGGCGACATCGATCGCGCTCATCGTTGCCGGCGGCATCGTCTACTCCTGTGGCGTGATCTTCTTCGCCTGGAAGGGCCTGCGCTTCCACAATGCGCTGTGGCATGGCTTTGTCGTCACCGGCGCCGGCCTGCATCTGGCCGCCATGGTCGACTGCCTGGTCATCAACCGGCTTTGACCTCCGGTCGCGGACAGTGGCAATATTGCCAAGCGCCATTCAATTTCGTCACAATTCCGTTTAGAGTCGCAAACACAAATTGATCGGCGGCGACGGCATCGGAAACGGGGCACGGATGACTCTTCTCAGATCCTTCGGCATGGGCAGGCGCTCCGACGTTCTGATCTACGATCCGCACAAATTGTCGAGCCCGCAGGTGTTTCTGCTGACCATGGTGATCTTTCTGTTCATCGTGGCCTTTATCGCCGCCATCCTGACGCGCCAGATCTCGACCGCCTTCGTCACCAATCCCGGCCTCAACGGCCTGATCATCGGTGTGCTGGCGGTCGGCATCCTGCTGGCCTTCGTCCAGGTCGGCCGGCTGTTCCGCGAGGTGCGCTGGGTCAACTCGTTCCGCGCCGGTTCCGAAACCACCGAACCGGTGTTGCTGGCGCCGATGAAGGCGATGATCGGCCGCTCATCGACGATTGCTTTCTCGACCAGTTCGATGCGCACCATGCTGGATTCGATCGCCACCCGGCTCGACGAAAGCCGCGACACGTCGCGCTACCTTGTCGGACTGCTGGTGTTCCTCGGCCTGCTCGGCACCTTCTGGGGCCTGCTCAACACGATCGGCTCGATCCGCGAAACCATCGAGTCGCTCGATCCCGGCACCGGCGATGCCGCGGCCGTGCTCGAATCCCTGAAGCAGGGGCTTTCCGCTCCGTTGGCCGGCATGGGCACCGCCTTCTCGTCCTCGCTGTTCGGCCTCTCCGGCTCGCTGGTGCTCGGCTTCCTCGACCTGCAGGCCGGCCGCGCCCAGACGCGCTTCTATACCGAACTCGAAAACTGGCTGTCCTCGGTCACCGACCTGTCCTCCGACATCGTCGTTGCCGACGCGGCCAAGACCGAACCCTCCGAGGAAATCCGGCTGTTGTCGGAAAAGCTGCGCACTCTGCAGGAGAATGGCGGCGGCTCCAATCCGCGCGTCGCCACCGCCATGGCCAATCTCGCCGACGGCATTTCCGGCCTGGTCAAGAACATGCGCTCGGAGCAGCAGATCATGCGCGACTGGGTCGAGGCCCAGTCCGACGAGCAGAAGGCGATGCGCAACACCCTGGAGAAGATCGCCGACGCCTTGAAGAAGCCTGGAGTGCATTGACGTGGCGTTGGCACGAGGCCGGCGCTCCGACCGCCGCATCGATTACTGGCCGGGCTTCGTCGATGCGCTGTCGACGCTGCTGTTGGCGATCATGTTCCTGCTCACGGTTTTCGTGCTGGCGCAGTTCCTGCTCGGCCGCGAGATCTCCGGCAAGGACACGGTGCTCAACCGCCTCAATTCGCAGATCAACGAGTTGACCCAGCTTCTGGCGCTGGAGCGCTCGACGACGCAGGACAAGGAGGACACCCTTGCCAATTTGCAGGCATCGCTGTCTACATCGGAGGCGGAAAAGAGCCGGCTCGAGCAATTGCTGGCGCAAGGCGCCGGTGCCGGCGATGCCGCCAACCAGCGCGCGACGGCACTTTCCGGCGAGCTCGACAGCCAGCGCCAGATCAGCCAGCAGGCGCTGAGCCAGGTCGAGATCCTCAACCAGCAGATTTCGGCGCTGCGCAGGCAGATCGCAGCGCTCGAACAAGCGCTCGACGTGTCCGAAACGCGCGACCGCGAATCCAACACCAAGATCGCCGATCTCGGCCGCCGCCTCAACGTCGCACTGGCGCAACGCGTGCAGGAGCTAAACCGCTACCGCTCCGATTTCTTCGGCCGCTTACGTGAAATTCTTGCCGACCGCGAGAACATCCGCATCGTCGGCGACCGCTTCGTCTTCCAGTCGGAAGTGCTTTTCCCGACCGGCTCCGAGGTGATCAACGATGCCGGCAAGGTCGAGATGAAGAAGCTCGCCGATGCCATCATCGAATTGCAAAAGGAAATCCCGCCGGAGATCAACTGGGTGCTGCGCGTCGACGGCCACACCGACAACAAGCCGCTCTCCGGCACCGGCCGCTACCGCGACAATTGGGAATTGTCGACGGCGCGCTCGACATCGGTAGTCAAGTTCCTGATCGAGAACGGCGTGCCGGCCAACCGGCTGGTCGCGGCCGGCTTCGGCGAATTCCAGCCGCTGGACCCCGCCGATACCGAAGAGGCGCGCAACAAGAACCGCCGCATCGAGTTGAAGCTGACCGAGCGGTGATCTGCAAGCCTTTGGCTTGTATCATGCGCCAGGTCGAGCCGGCTCAAGTCGGCGGCATTTAGGGCACTGGTGCGGCAGCGGCAAGAACTAAAAAAATTACCTTTTTTTAATTACACTTTGCCGCCATGGCCTTTTAGCCTTGGTCATGGGCCGAGAACCGCCGGCGGTGGAACCGCTCATCGCGACGCGACGGAACCTGACGGCCCGCGGCCGGAAGGCAGGACCCTCCCAACCACCGCCTTCCCCAGTAAAGGAGACGCAACCATGCGCTTCTTCGCTCCCACGAATCTCAGGACTGCTACGCTCGCCACACTGCTCCTCGCCGTTCCGTTTGCTGGCGCTTACGCCGGCCCGCGTGCGACGGCCTTGATCAATCAGATCCAGAGCGTGGAGACGGGTATCCAGGGCGCCATCCGGGCGAACAAGCTCGAGCCGGGCGAGGCACGTGACTTGCGCACGCAGGTCGCTCAACTCGATCGGGCCGCCCAGAGGGCCGCTCGCCGTGGAACGATGCCGAGCACGCAATATCAGCAGTTGATGGCGCAGCTCGACGATGTCAGCCAAAAGCTGCGCGCTGACACCGGCAGTGCCTTCCTCATCGGCAACGGCGCCGATGGCGGATACTATCCCAACGGCTACGGCCCAACTTATCCAGGCGGCTGAAATCGGCCGCAGTGCCCGGCACTGTGGCAATGGATTTTGCGCATGATCCTTTTCCAGCTTTCGGTTAAGGGATCATGCGCTAGCCCAACGCCAGTGCAATCAGCGCCTGCACTGCCGGCACTGTCTCGATGAACAGGATTTTACGACCCGCCGTCGCTGCGCCGTAAAGGCCGGCGATGGCGACGCAGAGCAGGAAGAAGACTTTGAACTGGAAACCGGCTTCGCCGAAGTAAAGCCCCCAGATCAGGCCGGCTGCGAGAAAGCCGTTGTAAAGCCCCTGATTGGCAGCAAGCACTTTCGAGGCCCCTGGCGAATTCCGGGGTCAGCCTGAATACCATGTGGCCGCGCGGCGTGTCCCACAGCACCATCTCCAGATAGGCGATGCAGAGGTGGATCACGGCCACCAGCCCGACCAGCACATTGGCGATCACGTTTCGTCTCCCCCATCGCGGTCTGCCGCCGCCGGACGACATTGATCACGCACGCCACCGCTTCCACAAGATGCTTTTCGGCCGTTGCGGCCGGCAGTCGATGCATCGGTCGCGGACGGTCTTCGGGGGTTGCCAACAGTTTTGCATTGGTATCTTTTCCCGCCGTCAAATCAGCGGAACCCACAATGTCCTTTCAAAAACTCGACGACCTCGGCCACAAGCTCGAAGCGCTGGAACACGCCCTCGCTATCCTCGGCGCCGACGAGGCGACCCATATGGCGGTCGGCGGCGGCGAGAAGCGCGCAGAGGCAATGTCGGCGCTTGCCGGCATGCACCATGCCCGGGCGACTGCGCCGGAGATTGCCGACTGGATCGCGGCGGCCGAACAGGAGGCGCTCAACGAAGAGCAGCAGGCCGCGGTCAGGGAATTCCGCCGGCAATACACCAACCTGACCTGCCTGCCGGTCGAGTTCGTCGAGCGCCAGACGACCGCGCGCATGCGCTCCGAGCAGCTCTGGCGCGACCTGCGCGCCAAGAACGACTGGGCCGGCTTCCTGCCGGCGCTGGAAGGCGTCGTGGCGCTGGTCCGCGAGGAGGCGGCCCTTCGCGCCGAGGTGCTCGGGCTCGAGCCTTACGACGCGCTGATGGAGCAATATGATCCGGGCAATCGCACCGCCGACATCACGCCTGTGTTTGCCGAGTTGAAGACCTTCCTGAAAGGCTTCGTGCCGGAGGCACTGGCCGTGCAGGAAGAGCGGCTGGCGAAACATCCGCTGAAGCCGCTTTCCGGCACCTACCCCTTGGACAAGCAGCGCGAGCTCGGCCTCGCCATGATGGCGGCAGTCGGCTTCGACCTCACCCACGGCTCGCTGTCGGTTTCGCACCATCCCTTCTGCGGCGGCGTGCCGAGCGACGTGCGCATCACCACCCGCTACAAGACCTCGGATTTCCTGTCGGCGCTGATGGGCGTGCTGCACGAGACCGGCCATGCGCTGTACGAGCAGAACCTGCCGAAGGCGTGGGCGCACTGGCCTCTGGGCAGAGCGCGCGGCATGGCGGTGCATGAAAGCCAGAGCCTGTTCGTCGAAAAGCAGATCGGCCGCAATCCAGAATTCTGGCGCTGGGCGCTGCCGGTGGTCGAAAGACACCTCGGCGAGAGCTGGACGATCGACGACATCCTGCCGCATGTACACCGGGTCGAGCGCGGCCTGATCCGCGTCGATGCCGACGAGGTCACCTATCCGCTGCACGTCATCCTGCGCTACGAACTGGAGCAGGAGCTTGTCTCGGGACGGCTGGAAGCAGCCGACCTGCCCGAAGCCTGGGATGCCAAGATGCGCGATTATCTCGGCCTGTCGACATCAGACAATCCGGCTGACGGTCCGATGCAGGACGTCCACTGGCCGGGTGCCGCCTTCGGCTATTTCCCCTCCTACACGCTCGGCGCCATGATGGCGGCGCAGCAATGGGCGGCGCTGACCAGGGATCATCCTTCAGCCGACGAAGACCTCGCCAAGGGAGATTTCGCCGCGATCAACGACTGGCGCCGCAAAAGGATCTGGTCGCAAGGCTCGCGCTGGTCGACACCGGAACTGCTCGAACGCGCTACCGGCGAAAAGCTCGATGCCGCACATTTCACTGACCATCTGAAGAAGCGGTACGGGAACTGAGCCGCTTCGTCTATTCCAGGTTCTTGCCGCGGTGACTGCAGAAATCCGCGAAACTGGCCTTTACTTTGGTGGGAAAGCCTCTGAAAAAGGAGTTCTTCCAAGTTGGGCGAGCGTAGATGTCTGTCTGTTACAGTTTTCATAGGATGAAGTCTTTCTGGCCCCGCTTGGTATTTTTCATCTTATTGATCGGCCTGAGTTCTCCGGCCATGTCCGACGACATGGTTCTCAAGGGTCCGGCAGAAAGCTGGGTAAAGCAGCTTGATATTCCGGCTGCCGATCCCACCCGATCGGATCAAATCAAGAATGGCGTTTCATGGCTGCTCTCGGACGACCAGATCAAGCATCGCGCCGGCGGCTATGTCGAGTACTCGCGCACCGTCTATAAAATCGTCGACCGTCCCGGCCTGGATCGTGGCGCGAGTATCGATCTGCAGTTCGATCCGTCCCGGCACAAGGTCACGCTCAACCATCTTCACATCATCCGCGATGGTGCCGTTTTGGACCGGCTGGAAGGCGTCCAATTCGACATCTTCCGCAGGGAAAGAGACGCCGAGAAAGGCGTCTTCGACGGCTGGCTGACAGCACATGTCAACATCGATGACGTGCGTGCCGGCGACATCGTCGATTACGGGTCGACCTACGAAGTAACACCGCTGGTCGGCAAGGACCTTTTCTTCAAGAATTTCTCCACCGAATGGGAAGAGCCGGTAGCGCTTATCCACACAAGCATCATTTGGCCTTCGGGCCAGCCGCTCCAGATCAAGACAAGGGGAACCCGACTCAAGCCTTCAATCTCCCCGACTGGGCCGGACACCACCTATCTATGGGAAATTCCAAACCCGAAACCGGTCAATGTCGAGGACAACCTGCCCGTGACCTATCCAGGCTGGGGCTCCATCGATGTCGCGTCTACCGCGAATTGGCAAAGTGTGGTCGATGCCGTTGCGCCCTATTACAAGCCAGCGACCGTTTTTCCCTCGGCTTTTGCCGCAAAGCTCGACGACATCGCTCTGCGGCATCCGGTGCCCGAAGACCGGATGGTCGAGGCAATGCGGTTGGTGCAGGACCAGATCCGCTATGTAAGCCTGTCGATGGGTGCCGGTTCCTACGTTCCGCGTGATCCCGCGACGGTCATCCTGAGCGGGTTTGGTGACTGCAAGGACAAGGCCCTGCTGCTGGTTTCGTCGCTTGTGCGGCTTGGCATTGCTGCCGAGGTCGCCTTGGCCGATCTCGACGAGGGACGGGCCCTGGACCAGCATCTGCCGGCGCTCCGCGATTTCGACCATGCCATCGTCAAGGCAAGGATCGGAGCAAAGACATATTGGCTGGACGCCACGAACTATCTTCAGGGCGGCAGGGCGCACAATCTCGCACAGCCCGACTACGGCTTCGCGCTGCCGCTTTCCAGCACCGGCGGGTTGGAGAAGATGCCGAGCCCTGTGCTTACCAGCCCATCGATCCAGATCGCCGAGGAATTCGACTTTCCGCGGAAACCGGGCGATCCCCTCGTGCTGACGGTCTTCTCGACATATGAGGACGCCGATGCCGATTGGATGCGCGGCAATTTCGCCAGCAGGTCGCTGAGCGAGGTGTCGGACGCCTACCTGAAATACTACAACAAGCAATATCCGGGCATCCAAACCATCGCCAAGCCGGAAATCGTGGATCGCCGCGACGGCAACATAGTGAGCGTGAAGGAAAGTTATCGCTTGCCGGCGGAGGCGCTGGCGGCCAACGATCTGGCAAAGAATTTCCCGATCCGCGCGGCCGATCTCGGCAACAACTCTCTTCCAACCCCGACAATCGTCGACCGAACCGGGCCCGTCTCCCTCGGCCCCCAGTTCTACCGCCGCCACAAGGTGACCGTGCGCAACCTCAAGGCGAGGTTTTCCGGCGAGTCGATGAAAAACGTCGTGACGCCCTATCTGTCTCTCAAGGCATCCTGGTCCAACACGCCCACCGAATTTCAAGTTGAATGGAACTTTCAGACGCTGGCGACTGAAGTACCGGCCAAGGCGATTGCCGATTATCTGAAAACCGTCGATGACCTCGCAGACCAGGTTCGCTGGCAGTACGATTTTACCTATGAAGAGCCGCCTGCCGATGTGCAGCTCAGCGATCCGGCAAAGGAGCAGCGACAGACCGTCGCCAGCATGCTTTTGTTGTCGTTGCTTGTCGGCGTTCCCCTGTTCATAGCCTATCGACGCGGCAAACGCCGAGCTTTCGGTAGCTGAAGAAACTCGGCGGCCGCTGGGCACCATGATCCCGAAAAGTGGATGCCGGTTTTCGGAAAAGATCATGGTCAAACAAGAAGATGGAGCCTCATCCCGATTTCATCGGGATGGAGCGATGCTACTCGGCCGCGCCCCTGAAAGCATTCGCCCCGGTGTCGAACTGCAGCTTGGCAAGCCGCGCATAGATGCCGCCCTTGGCGACCAGGCTCTGATGCGTGCCTTCCTCGACGATGCGGCCGCCATCCATGACCAGGATGCGATCGGCCTTCAGCACGGTTGCCAGCCGATGGGCGATGACGATCGTGGTGCGGCCCTGCATCAGCCGGTCCAGCGCCGTCTGCACCAGCGTCTCGCTTTCGGCATCTAGCGCCGAGGTCGCCTCGTCGAGCAGCAGGATGGGCGCATCGCGCAGAATCGCGCGGGCGATCGCCACGCGCTGGCGCTGGCCGCCCGACAGCGTCACGCCGCGCTCGCCGACCTGGCTGTCATAGCCCTTTTCGAGTTTCAGGATGAACTCGTCGGCAAGCGCGTCCTTCGCCGCCGCCTCGATCTCGGCCTGGCTGGCGCCAGGCCGGCCAAAGCCGATATTGTCGCGCGCGCTTGCGGCAAAGATGGTGACGTCCTGCGGCACGATGGCGATGCGCGCGCGGATCGCGGCCGGATCGGCCTCGCGCAGATCGACCCCGTCGATGACGGTCCTGCCGGCCTCCGGATCGTAGAAGCGTAGAAGCAGCGAAAACACCGTGCTCTTGCCGGCGCCGGATGGCCCGACGATCGCCACCGTCTCACCGGGTTTGACCTGAAAGCTCAGGCCATGGACGGCGGCGCGGTCGGGCCGGGCCGGATAGGAGAAGGAGACATCGTCGAAACTGATCGCGCCTCTCGCCTTTGCCGGCAGCGGCTTCGGATCGGCGGGCGCCTGGATCGCCGGTTTCTCGGCCAGGATCTCGGTCAGCCGTTCGGCAGCGCCCGCTGCCTGGGACAGTTCGCCCCAGACTTCCGACAGGGCGCCGAGCGCGCCGGCGGCGAACACCGAATAGAGCAGGAATTGGCCAAGCGTGCCTGGCGACAGCGTGCCGTCGAGCACGTCGCGCGAACCGAACCATAGCACCGCCACGACCGAGGAAAAGATCATGAAGATGGCGAAGAAGGTGAGAAACGAGCGGGCAAAGATCGAGGCCCGCGCCGCTTCGAACGCTGCTTCCACGGCGGATGAAAAATACCCGGTGACAAGCTTCTCGTTGGTGAAGGCCTGCAGGGTGCGCACCGCGCCGATCTGCTCGCTGGCGTAGGCGGTGGCATTGGCCAGAGTATCCTGCGCCAGCCGTGACTTGCGCCGCACCGAGCGGCCGAAGGCGACCAGCGGCAGCACGATTAGCGGAATGGCCGCGATGACCAGGCCGGACAGTTTTGGGCTGGTGAAGACCATCATCGCCACGGCGCCAAGGCCGAGGATGACGTTGCGCAAAGCCACCGAGGCGGTGGCACCGACGGCCGATTTGACCTGTGTCGTGTCGGCGGCGAGCCGCGAGACGATCTCGCCCGACTGGGCTGTATCGAAGAACGAGGGCGACAGGGTGGTGACGTGGGCAAAGACATCGCGGCGGATATCGGCAACGACGCGCTCGCCGAGCGTGATGACGAAATAGTAGCGGCTGGCCGATGCCGCCGCCAGCACGGCGGCCATCACCACCAGCATGGCGAAATATTCGGCAATGAAGCTGGAATCGGAGGCGGAAAAGCCGTGGTCGATCATCCGCCGCACGGCCAGCGGCAGCGCCAGCGTCGTCGCCGCCGCGACGGCCAGAGAGACGATCGCGCCGATGACCATTTTGCGGTAATGGGTGATGTAGGGAAACAGGCGCTGCAGCGGCCTCAGCGAGCGCCTGCGCTCGTCTGCATCGCCGCTGATGTTCGCCATGACCGTTTCCTTTGGCCCTTTGGGGTTTGCGCCATCAATATGCGCTTGCCGCGGCCTTGTGATTCAATTCCGGCTGATGTATAGGCTCGCCGACCGTTTTAGAAGCCGTGGCTCCTCAATAGCTGCGGCTTCGAGTTTTAAAAAGGGGCGCATCGACGCAGGCTTCAGCCCGTCGGCAGCACCCGGCAAGCCAGGAACAGACCCATGAAGACCGATATCCATCCCGACTACCACACCATCAAGGTCGTCATGACCGACGGCACCGAGTACATGACCCGTTCGACCTGGGGCAAGGAAGGCGATACGATGAACCTCGACATCGACCCGACCACCCATCCGGCCTGGACCGGCGGCCAGCAGACCCTGCTCGACCGCGGCGGCCGCCTGTCGAAGTTCAAGAAGCGTTTCGAAGGTTTCGGCCTCTAAGCCGCATTGGCGTTTCGCAGATCGAGAAACCCGCCTTCGTGGCGGGTTTTTTGTTGCGAAAATACGGCCCTACTCGCCGAGCAACTCGCGCAGGGCCATGCGCTTGTAGGCTGCGACCAGCCTGTCGCCTTCTTGCCGCCCGACCGAGATCGCCAGCCGCATGGTGGCCTCGCCCAGTTGCCAGATGAGAAATGACGTCGTTTCCAGCGCTTCCGAATCGGCGGACGGCCGCAGCCGCTTCAGCACTGTGGTGAGGAATTCGGCGTTGGCCCGGCTATCGGCAAGCTCGAGTTCGCGCAACGCCTTGTCGGCCTGCGTGCCCGACCAGATGTCGCGCATCACCGGCTCCGCCAGGAACAACCGGTAATAGATATCCACCAACTCCGAAAACGCCTTGCGCAAGCCGTCGGCGTCACTGACGTCGGCAAGTGCCGCGGCAATGCAGGCCTGGCTTTCGGCGGTATAACGTTCGGCCAGTGCCCAGATGATCGCTCTCTTGTCGGGGAAGAACTGGTAGAGCGAGCCGATCGACACGCCGGCCCTCTCCGCAACCTCGCCCATGCGCATGGCGTCGCTGCCTTGCTCGGCGATCAGCGCCGAGGCGGCGGCCAGCATGCGCTCGACCCGCTCGCGGCTGCGCTGCTGGCTCGGCGCCCGGCGCGGCGATGCGGCCTGCTCGTTGCGGGAACCCGGTGCAGCGGTGCCTTCCATGACTGTCTCCAGAAAAATGGCTTGACTGACAAAATACGAGGGTTTATCACGTTTTGCAAATGTGAGGATCGCTCACATTTTTTAAACGACACGCCAATCAAACTGTCGAACCCCGAACCGGAGCAACTGACATGATCATGAAACTGCTTCCCACCCTTGCTTTCGTCGCTGCCATTGGCTCAGGCGTTGTCGGCGGCGTTTTCTTCGCCTTCTCCAACTTTATCATGCCGGCGCTCGCCCGCTTGCCTGCCGAAGGCGGCATCGCCGCCATGAATTCCATCAACATCACCGTGATCACGCCGACATTCATGACCGCACTTTTCGGCACCGGGCTGGTCTGTCTTGTCCTCGCCGCCGGCGCTCTTATCGGCTGGAGCCAACCGGGTTCGTTCTGGCTTCTCGCCGGCGCCCTGATCTATGTCGTCGGCAATCCGATCGTGACGATGATGTTCAACGTGCCGCTCAACAACGCCCTGGCCGCCGTCGATCCGGCAAGCGCCAACGGCGCCGCCGTGTGGGCCACCTATCTCAGGGACTGGGTGATGTGGAACCACGTCCGCACTATCACCGCCATCATGGCGCTGGGCTGCTTCATCTTCGCATGGCGGTGAATGCAGGACGGAAGTCCTAAAAGGCCGTCAGGCAGGGTCTTTTGACTTATCGCCCTTGCGGTCGGCATGGCCGAGATCGCGATCCGGATCGATGACGTCGCGAACCAGTTGCTTGAGCTTTGCGGCGTCGGGAAAACCGCCGTCACGCTTGCGGTCCCAGACCAGCGTGTCATTGCAGGAAATGGTGAAGATGCCGCCGGTGCCGGGCACCAGCGTCACTTCGCCCAGATCGGTGCCGAAGGTCGACAGCAGCTCCTGCGCCATCCAGCCGGCCCTGAGCAGCCACTGGCACTGGGTGCAATAGGTGATGCGGACTGTGGGCAGCGCCTGTTGGATCATGCCGCGCTGAGCTTCGCCAAGGTCTCCTCGTCGACCTCGAAATTGGCGTAGACGCTCTGCACGTCGTCGTCGTCCTCGAGCGTCGCAACCAGCTTCATCAGCGATTGTGCCCGCTCCTCGTCGACCGCGATATTGGTCTGCGGCTTCCAGATCGGCTTCACCGATTCAGCCTCGCCGAGCGCGCCTTCCAGCGCCTTCGACACTTCGCCGAGATTCTCGAAGGCGCAATAGATCGTGTGGCCGTCCTCGTCCGACTGGACATCGTCGGCGCCGGCCTCGATCGCCGCGTCCATCACCTTCTCGGCGCTGCCGGCCGATGCCGGATAGTAGATCTCGCCGACGCGGTCCCACATGAACGATACCGAGCCGGTCTCGCCCATCGCCCCGCCGGCCTTGGTGAAGGCGGCGCGCACATTCGACGCCGAGCGGTTGCGGTTATCGGTTAGCGCCTCGACGATCAGCGCGACGCCGCCTGGCCCGTAACCCTCGTAGCGCACGGCTTCGTAGGTCTCGGCATCGCCCATCGACGCCTTGTTGATGGCGCGCTGGATATTGTCCTTCGGCATCGACACCGCCTTGGCGTTCTGCACCGCAAGGCGCAGGCGCGGGTTCATCGATGGATCGGGCGTGCCGCTCTTGGCGGCGACGGTGATTTCGCGCGCCAGCTTGGAAAACATTTTAGACCGCACCGCATCCTGGCGGCCCTTGCGGTGCATGATGTTCTTGAACTGTGAATGGCCAGCCATGGCACCCCTGTCGTCTTCTCGGCTAGAGCATCTGCCGCCTGGTGAACCACCCGGCATCTTGCAAAAATGCTCGAATTCAAAATTTCAGAACGTCCTGCTGCGTCCCTGACGGACGGACGGCGCTCGCTGTCGGAATGGCCGGCTTATAGATAAATCGGCTCAATTCGTCCAGCCGCGCCATTGCTGCCGGCACGCAAGGCTTTCAAGATCCGAAAATCGGCAGGCTTCGGCAAACCTTTCATCCCTTAAGATCGGATTTCAGCCGGTCGAGGATGCTGATCGCGTGCGTGGCATATTGACTGATCCAGCGGTCGTGGATGTGCTTGATCGGCAGCGCGTTGAGATGGTTCCAGCGTTCGCGCCCCTCGCGCCGCGCCACGACCAGGTCGGCCTCCTCCAGCACCTTCAGGTGCAGCATGACCGTGCAGCGGTCCATGTCGGGGAAGGCATCGCACAACATGCCGGTGGTCTGCGGCGCATCCTTCAGCCGGTCCAGCAACGCACGCCGGCGCGGATGCGCCAGCGCCTTGAAAACATTGTCGTCTCGCGATTGGCTTGACATGTTATATTTCTATAACATATCCTTGAGCCATTCAAGGAAGGAGCTGTGGATATGTCTCTTGGATTCAGGGTTTCTGGCCGCATCGGCAAACCCGTCGCCGAAGTCTTCGATGCGGTCGTCAATCCGAAGAAACTCAGCGGCTACTTCACCACGATCGGCGGCGCCAGCGCACTGCTGGTGGCGGGCGCCACCGTCATCTGGTGGGGCAAGGTTCCCGTCGAGGTAGAGGAGGTGGCCAAGGACAGCCGCATCGTGCTGCGCTGGGATGCCACCGACGCCGACGGCAAGCCAGCCTACAAGACCCGCATCGAGATGAATTTCGAGCCGCTCGACGATGGCGGCACCTTCGTCACCATCGCCGAAACCGGCTGGCACGAGAACGCGGTCGGCCTGAAGAAATCCTACCTCAATTGCGAGGGCTGGTCGCAGATGCTGGCCTGCATGAAGGCCTATGTCGAATACGGCATCAATCTGCGCGACGGCTATTACCGCAGCGAGATGAAGGGCGAGCCGGCTAACGAGAACAACATCTGAGAGCAATGGAGTAAGAATGACCGCGAAGATCACCGGCGGCATCAACATCGCCATGAAAGTCCCGCCGCATCAATACCAGGCGACGATCGCCTTCTATCGCGACGTCATCGGCCTGAAGCCATTCACGGCCAAGCCGCCGGCCGTCGGCTTCGAACTCGGCCCCAATCGCCTGTGGATCGACGAAGCGCCGACGCTTAGCCAGGCCGAGATCTGGCTGGAACTGTTCACCGATGATTTTCCAGGCGCTGCGGACCATCTCGCCAAGGCCGGCGTCGTGCGCTGCGATGCCATTGAGGCACTGGGTGAAGGCTTTCGCGGCGGCTGGATCACCAATCCGGCCAACATCATTCACCTCGTGCGCGAACCCGATGCCTGGTGAACAGGGCGGCGCCGTGGAAAGGAGGACGCTATGAAAATCCGTGAAACACCGACCGCCGAAGCCGGCATGCTGATAAGGCGGCCGGTCGCCGACGTATTCGAAGCCTTCGTCGATCCGGCGATCACGACGAAATTCTGGTTCACCCATGGCAGCGACAGGTTGGACAGCGGCAAGGAAATCAGTTGGGAATGGCGCATGTATGGCGTCTCGACGACGGTCAATGTCAGTGAGATCGTCGATAACAAGAAGATCGTCATGCAATGGAGCGATCCGCCGACCACCGTAGTGTGGACTTTCGCCGAGATGCCGGGCGGCACGACCTTTGTCGAGGTCCGCAATTCCGGCTTTGTCGGCAGCCCCGATGAGCAGGTCAAGCAGGCGATCGGCTCGACCGGCGGTTTTGCGCTGGTGCTCGCCGGCGCCAAGGCGTGGCTGGAGCAAGGCGTGATGCTCGGCCTGATCGGCGACCGCCACCCGAAGGACGTTCCAGCAAATTAAGTAACGGCGAGCCAAGATCGGCTGGCAACAGACCGCGAATGCTCAGGAACGCCGCTTTTCCTGCTCTAGCACATGACGGCGGAGCACGCGGTTGATCTCCGTTTGATAGCCACCGCCTTCGACATGCTCCTTGAACCAGGACAGCACATCAGCGTCAAGCCGAATGGTCACCGGCTGCTTTAGTGGCCGGTAGAGGTGCCCTCGGCGAGCATGAACCCAATTCTCGGCCGAAGTTTCCGGAATGTCGGACGTGTCAATTTCGCTGTCAGGCAAATCTGCCAAATTGGCGAGCTGGTTGCGCTGATCTTGGCTAAGTTCCTTCCTGCTCATAGCGCCTCCTTTCATGCGGCGTTGCTTTCCGGGCACCGACAATCCGAATTCGTTCCTCATCTTCGAGATCGGGATAAGTGTGAACAACGAGCAGTACCACCAGCCCTTGGATCATCCCGATCGCATGCCACCTTTGCTCGCCATCTTCAAACCGGTCAGGCACAATCAGATGAAGCGGATCCTTGAAGACATCTTCGGCGAGATCGAACGCAACACCATGCTTGGCACGGTTGCGCTTGGCCTTCTCGGGATCCCATTCAAATCGCAATATGGCGGCACCGTTATTTACAAAATTGTACGCACAATTCTGTAAGAGTCAAGTCAATGCCCGCCCCCGCCCTTTGCCTTCTTCCGCCGCCGAGCCAGCATGTTGAGCCCTTCGACCAAGGCCGAAAAACCCATGGCGGCGTAGATGTAGCCTTTCGGCACGTGGTAACCCATGCCGTCGGCGATCAGCGTCATGCCGATCATCAGCAGGAAGCCGAGCGCCAGCATGACGATGCTGGGGTTCCTGGCGATGAAATCGGCCAGCGGCCCGGCCGCCAGCATCATCACGCTCACCGCCACGATCACCGCGATGTACATGATCGCGATTTCGTCGGTCATGCCGACGGCGGTGATGATCGAGTCGATCGAGAAGACGAGGTCGAGCAGCAATATCTGGAAAATCGCGCCGGCCAGCGAAAGCTGCAGCGTCTCGCCCATCATGGTGTCCTGGTGATCATCGAGATCGACCGTGTGGTGGATCTCCTTGGTCGCCTTCCAGACGAGAAACAGGCCGCCGGCGATCAGGATCAGGTCGCGCCATGAAAACCCGTGGCCGAAGGCGGTGAATATCGGCGTCGTCAGTTGGACGATGATCGAGATGGTGGCCAGCAGGATCAGCCGCATCACCAGCGCGGCCGAGATGCCGAGCCGCCGGGCGCGGGCCCGCTGCGCTACCGGCAATTTGTTGGTCAGGATCGAGATGAAGATCAGATTGTCGATGCCGAGCACGACTTCCAGCACGATCAGCGTCAGCAGCGCGACCCATGCCGTCGGGTCGGAGACAAAGGCGAGATGCGGCGCCAGGAATTCGACTAGCTGCATGGAGGTCGTCCCCTCTACGATCTAGAGCAGTTTCGCCGGCAATTGGGTATTGCAAGCGTCTATATCAATGTCACGACCAGAAGGATGGAGCCGTTTCCTCCAGCCGCGGGCCGCGGCGAAACGGCGCGATCCGTTCGGTCAGGCCGCTACGGTCGGAAATGTCGACGCCGACGCCGCACAATGTCGCCGGTCCGGTCGACGCCTCGAAGCGGCCTTTCGGCACCTTGGACAAGAACCGGTTGAGCGGCTCCTCCTTGTCCATGCCGAGCGAGGAATCGTAATCGCCGCACATGCCGGCATCGGAAATATAACCGGTGCCGCCATTGAGGATCTGGTGATCGCCGGTCGGCTGATGCGTATGGGTGCCGACAACAAGGCTGGCACGGCCGTCGACGAAATGAGCGAAGCACATTTTTTCCGAGGTCGCCTCGGCATGGAAATCGATGACGATCGCATCGGCCTGCTCGCCAAGCGGACAAGCGGCAAGTTCGCGCTCGCCGGCCTGGAACGGATCGTCGAGCTCGGGATGCATGAACACCCGGCCCATGATGTTGGCGACCAGCACGCGCGCGCCGTTCCTGGCGATGTAGACGCCTGAGCCGCGCCCCGGCGTACCCTTGGGGAAATTGGACGGACGCAGGAAGCGCTCTTCGCGCGGCGCGAAAATCAGCGCATCGCGCTGGTCCCAGACGTGGTTGCCGGTGGTGACGACATCGGCGCCGGCCGAGATCGTCTCACGAAAAATTTCCTCGGTGATGCCGAAGCCTCCGGCGGCGTTCTCGCCATTGACGATGACGAAGTCGAGCTTGAAATCCGAAATCAGGCCGGGCAGCTGTTCCCACACCGCCGTACGTCCTGTCTTGCCGACCATGTCGCCGAGAAAGAGAAGTCTCATGCGCACTTCTATCCAGAGCCATGGACGCTAGGCAAGCGGTACCCGCGATTGGTTCTAATGTCGGCCGAAAGTGGCGCGCTGCCGTTGCGGCTTTGCGCTCGCGCCCGCTGCGCGAACGGGCGATGGCGTCATAGGCGACGGCGGATTCCGTCCGCGTAGCCAGAAGAACCAGACGTAGAAGGCGATGAAACCGCCGGTGACGACAAGCAGCAACAGCCCGCCACGCCAGCCTTTCATTGCGGCGGTATCGAGGTTCGATGGATCGGCAGGGTCGTAGTACAATTCTACCTTGTCGCCCATGGACGCACTGTAAAGACCGATAATTTTTCCCTTTCCGGACCAGGTCATCGGCGCGTCGTTGACCACATAGGTGACGGCGACATCGATGCCATCCGTGGTGAGGCCGTTTTCCTGCGTTTCGGTGTAGGGATCGACA
This sequence comes from Mesorhizobium sp. M0408, assembly GCF_040321495.1. Taxonomy (NCBI): domain Bacteria; kingdom Pseudomonadati; phylum Pseudomonadota; class Alphaproteobacteria; order Hyphomicrobiales; family Phyllobacteriaceae; genus Mesorhizobium; species Mesorhizobium sp. M0408. Next base: position 166,784 of record NZ_JAMYRO010000003.1, read on the forward strand.
TCCGTCACCGTGGCGACCGTCTGATGCCAGGCGGCTTTGTGATGCAGCGTGGTCCCGATGACGTGCAATCCCATCGCAAACAGCGCTACCGCGATCAGGGCGAACGGCATCAAGAGGAATCGCATAAAGACAAAAGCCATCGCGCCATCGACCCGGATTGTATTGCAGAAACACTATCCTGATATGTCTTGGAAACGCGTTAAGCGGATCGGAACATTTTAAGGGATACCGAACCGGCGCAACCCGCTCTCGGTGAGTATTTCCGGAATGATCACGTCATGCGGCTCGTCCGGCACCAGGGCCACCTCCTGGCAGTCGAAGGCAATGCCGATCAGCCGCGGCTGCTGCCCCTTGTCGGCCAGCCGCGCGATCGCCCGGTCGTAATAGCCGGCGCCGTAACCGATGCGGTGGCCGCGCGCATCGAAGGCGGCGAGCGGCACCAGCATGACCTGGGGGTCGAGTACCTCGGCTTCCTCATGCGGCCCGACGGTGCCGAAGCCCATGTCGATCATCGGCGCGCCACGCACCAGCTCGCGAAAGACGATGGTGGTCTTGTCCAGAATGGCCGGCAGGCAGAGCCTTGCCCCCTTCTCGCGCAAGGCAAACATCAGCGGCCGGACGTCGACTTCCGAGCGCATCGGCCAGAAGCCTGAGACGATCTGGCCCGGCTCGACCGTGATCCGGTCGCGCGCCGTCTCGGCCATTTCGAGTGCTGCCTCCACCCGCCAGAAAGGATCGAGCGCGTCGCGGCGCCCGAGGGCTTGGTTGCGGAGATTTTTTTTCAGGTCTTTTGGGGATGTCATGCGCCGACGCTAGAAAAGGTCAGATTTGAATGGAGTTTTACGAGCGACGTTTTGGAGGAGCGGGGCGAACTTTTCGTTCGTGAGAGCACCGCACAAAGCGGCGCGACGACAAGATCCGCCAGACATGGCCTTTTCGATAGGTGACGATCCACACAACCGGTGGAGAGAGCGATCCCGGGAACCTACAAAGTAGGTGGGCGCCGTATGAGAAAACCCACGGGTCTTCCCAGGGACAGCTCCCTAGGGATCATTAAGGCCCCGGGGAAAATGTTCTCCTGCCGGGAAGCGCAGACCGTCTCCGCCAATATAGGCAGACGGCAGACCAAGCGCCAGAGAGACGACATGTTTCGAGTCTTAAATCGACGCAGAACCGCTCGACGAGGTCGCGCCGGCAAGATCCCCGCTTTGCCAGCGGCGCCTTGCACAGCGAAGGCCGCGTCCTTAGGGTCGCGCGATGAACCCGGGAGCAAAAATGCGTTTCGAAGGCACGGCAGCCTATGTTGCCGACAAGGATCTGATGGTGGCGGTCAACGCGGCGATCGCGCTGGAGCGGCCGTTGCTGGTCAAGGGCGAGCCCGGTACCGGCAAGACCGAACTTGCCCGCCAGGTGGCGGCGGCGCTCGGCCTGGATCTGATCGAATGGCACGTCAAATCGACCACGCGGGCGCAGCAGGGCCTCTATGAATATGATGCCGTCTCGCGGCTGCGCGACAGCCAACTCGGCGACGAGCGCTTCAACGACATCCGCAATTACATCAAGCGCGGCAAGCTGTGGGACGCCTTTGCTGCCGGCAAGAAAGTCGTGCTTCTGATCGACGAGATCGACAAGGCCGATATCGAGTTCCCCAACGATCTGTTGCAGGAACTGGATCGGATGGAGTTCTTCGTCTACGAGACCGGCGAGACCATCCGTGCCACCGTCCGGCCGATCGTCATCATCACCTCCAACAACGAAAAAGAGCTGCCGGACGCCTTCCTGCGCCGCTGCTTCTTCCACTACATCCGCTTTCCCGACGTCGAGACGCTGCACAAAATCGTCGACGTGCACTATCCCGGCATCAAGCAGAACCTGGTGCGCGCCGCACTCACGCAATTCTATGAAATCCGTGACGTGCCGGGCCTCAAGAAGAAGCCGTCGACCTCCGAGGCACTCGACTGGATCCGCCTGCTGGTCGCCGACGACATCGCGCCCGAAGACCTGCGCGCCGACCCGAAGAACGCGCTGCCGAAACTGCACGGCGCCTTGCTGAAGAACGAACAGGACGTGCATCTGTTCGAGCGCCTGGCTTTCATGGCGAGACGGCAGGGGTGAGGGGCCGGTCGGCCGGAAGCCCACGAAGTCACCGGACAGCGCTTTCCCGGTGCTGGACCGTTGCCTCTAGCCGGGCACGGAGGCAGCTTCGGGTTGCCGAGTTCAGAGGGAAACGAAATGACCGAGATCACCGTCCGCCCATTGGCGCAATCCGACCATACCAACTGGCGGCGTCTGTGGACCGCCTACCTCACCTTTTACGAAACCAAGCTGCCGGAAGAGGTTTACGCCGTCACCTGGAAGCGGCTGTTCACGGCGGGCGAGTTCGAGCCGAAGGGTTTCATCGCCACCCTCGACGGCAAGGCCGTCGGCCTGACGCACTATCTCTACCATCGCTCCTGCTGGTCGCAGATAAACAACTGTTATCTGCAGGACCTGTTCGCCGACCCCGATGTGCGCGGCAAGGGCGTCGGCGCCGCCCTGATCGAAGCGGTCAAGCAGGAAGCCGGCAAGATCGGCGTCAAGAACGTCTACTGGATGACCCACGAGACCAACACCACCGCACGCAAGCTCTACGACCACGTGGCGCGCAGGACCGGCTTCATCGAATACGATCTGTTGTGATGAGAGCGCATACTGTCAAAATTCTAGATCATCGATGTCAAAATCAACATCATCGTCATCGTCGTCATAGCCGTAGCGAGAGCGGCTAATCGCCCGCACCTTGTTTACACGGACAGCCTCGATATGCTTCTCAAAATCGATTAACCGGAGGTTTCGATCCGACAGATGCTCAAATTCTGGCGCCAATGATCCGCCAAAAGGCGCCTTAGAAACACCAGAAGTCCGGGAAACAATCGCAGATAGCCAATTTTGATCGTCAGATGGCAATCGAGCGCCCAAATTGATTCCAGGACCATAAAGGCATCTGCCGTCGCCATACGCGGCAATTATTATCGCTCTAATATGAGCATTTTCCAGCTTGCCGGTTCTCTCTATAAGATCCTTGCTATGCTTAAGGCCGCACGTAAAAAGGAGCCAAAGGCACCAAACAATTTCATGATGATGGCTATAAGACGAATGCTTTGCGATTAACGTCGATATGACCTCTGACCAGCCGTCCACATCTAAATCTTCACCAATAGCATAACGCTTTGCTACAAGTAAAAATGCATAATCTATTGAATGCGGGAAATGCTGAACTATTCTTTGAAGCTTTGGCTCTATTATGTTCCATGTATCTTTCTTGTAAACTTTCGCTTTATCTAGTTTTCGTAAAGCGATTTTAAGGGGGCTTTCGGAGCCCATGTCCTTTGACATCTGATAGGAACTGTCGAGCAGGTATGCTACCTTATCCGATTCAAGCTCCCCCCACTTTTCAACACCGAACCCTCGTAATCTTTGTGCCCACAGGTCGTCAATTGGAGACAGGCCGTTCAAAATTCCGGTTTTTGGATCGTTAAGTTGCAATTCATAGTCCAGCAATACCTCTCTTAGATGAGATAAGACAACGCTGGCGTCAGACTCGCTTCTAACTCCAATATAAAAATCATCGACATGCCGAATGGCCCCGACAATTAGATGCTGAGCTCGCTCGTTAAGGCTTTTGTCTATCTGACATCCAATGAATTCGGCTATCAAACGATATGCGTCCGGGCCAATTAGAATACCGCGCGTCTGCTCCCTTTGAGATTGCTGCACGAACCAGTCGAGTGCATTGAACCTATTTTTCTTTGATTTTGGGTCCCTATCCAGCTTAGACGCCTCTGTCCCATGCGCGATCCACGGTATTGAGTGCGTGTATATGCTGGAAAAATACTGAGATATGTCAGTCTTAAGGATGTATGGAGCGTATCTAATTCGCTTAGCGGTCTGGTCTGATAACTCGCTGAGAGAGGCTACTATGACGGATCGATCGTCATCCTTGCCCCCAATCTTTGGGCTACTCAGGCTATATGGAGAAAGGTTGAATTGTTTTTCAAACTTTTTCCAGTTTGCAGAGACAAACTCACAAATACTAAAGTACGTTATAGGATTTGGCGTCGCATAAGCCCGACGATTTCCATCGTGTTTCGTGCCGACATACCGAATATAGGCGGTGGACCGCTTTTTATAAAATTTTCTAGTATTAAGCTCTCCCACCAATCCAATTAGAGATCTATTTAAGTCCGCACTATCGAAGCAAGGCGGAAGGGTTTCAGGGAAAAGGCCTTTGCTCAGTAGGGTTCTTCTCAAAGACATGAATTCACGACAAAATGCCCTATAACCGGATAGCCTCGTTCGAGGTTATCGTAAATGACAGCCAGCATTCAATCTAATACATTCATTTTCATGTTCATCCCCTTCTTCCTCGAACTGAAGGCAGCGCGGGTTCCGGTCTCGCTCCGCGAATATCTGTCGCTGCTGGAGGGGCTGGAGGCCGGGCTGGTCGACTATGATGTCGAGGGCTTTTACTATCTCGCCCGCGCCGCTCTGGTGAAGGACGAGCGCCACATCGACCGCTTCGACCAGGTCTTTTCGCACATCTTCAAAGGTGTCGAGGCGCTGGCTGGCGAAAACGCGGTCGATGTCGCAAACATCCCGGAGGAATGGCTGCGGAGGCTCGCTGAAAAGCACCTCTCCGACGAGGAAAAAAAACTTGTCGAGGCGCTGGGCGGCTTCGGAAAGCTGATGGAGACGCTGAAGAAGCGGTTGGAGGAGCAAAAGGGCCGGCATCAGGGCGGTTCGAAATGGATCGGCACCGGCGGCACCTCGCCCTTCGGCGCCTATGGCTACAATCCCGAAGGCGTGCGCATCGGCCAGCACGAGAGCCGCAACCGCCGCGCGGTAAAAGTCTGGGACAGGCGCGAGTTCAGGAATTTCGACGATGCCGTCGAACTCGGCACCCGCAACATCAAGGTCGCGCTGAAGCGCTTGCGCCGCTGGGTGCGCGAAGGCGCCGAAGAGGAATTCGACCTGTCCGGCACCATCCACGCCACCGCCGAACACGGTTATCTTGACGTTAAGACACAACCCGAACGTCGCAATGCGGTCAAGCTTCTGATGTTCTTCGATGTTGGCGGCTCGATGGATGACCACATCAGGAGCGTCGAGGAGCTGTTTTCGGCTGCCCGCGCCGAATTCCGCCAGCTCGAATATTTCTACTTCCACAACTGCCTCTACGAAGGCGTGTGGAAGGACAATCGCCGCCGCCATGCCGAGGTGATTCCGACCTTCGATCTCCTGCATAAATATGGCCCCGACTACAAGGTGATCGTCGTCGGCGACGCCTCGATGAGCCCCTATGAGATCGCCCATCCCGGCGGCTCGGTCGAGCACTGGAACAAGGAGGCCGGTGCCGTCTGGCTCGGCCGGCTGCTGCAGCAATGGCCGAACGCCATTTGGCTCAATCCGGAAGGCGCGAAGAACTGGGGCTATACCCATTCGATTGCCATGATCCGCGATATCTTTGGCGGCCGCATGTTTCCGCTGACGCTCGCCGGCCTCGAAGCCGCGACGAAGCAACTTTCAAGGAAGCACTGAATGGATCCACGCAAAACAGGACGGTCGACCTGTTTCCTTTGCCTGCAATGCGGTGTCCAGTTCGCGGCGACAGCGACGCCGCCGCGACATTGCCCGATCTGCGAGGACGAGCGGCAATATGTGCGCTGGGAGGGCCAGGCCTGGACCACGCCGGAAGAGCTCGCCGCCGGGCATCGGCTCGTGATCAAGGATGATGCCGGCGTGCTCGCCTTCGGCATCGAGCCGCGCTTCGCCATCGGCCAGCGCGCATTGCTGGCGCAAACGCCGCACGGCAATGTGCTGTGGGACTGCATCTCAATGGTAAGCGACGAGGCGGTGGCGGAGATCAACCGCCGGGGCGGCCTGGCCGCCATCGCCATTTCGCACTGCCATTATTATTCGGCAATGGTCGAATGGAGCGCGGCGTTTGGCGGCGTGCCGATTTATCTGCACGCCGATGATCGTCAGTGGATCATGCGGCCGCATCCGGCAATCATCAGTTGGGAGGGCGAGATGCGCGCCATAAACCCGTCGCTGACGCTCATCCGCTGCGGCGGCCACTTTGCCGGTGGCCAGGTGCTGCACTGGAAGCGCGATGCCGGCAATGCCATCCTGGCCGGCGACATCCTGCAGGTGACGCCGACCCGCCGTCATGTCAGCTTCATGTACAGCTATCCGAACTATATCCCGCTCAACGCGACGAAGGTGCACGGCATCAAGGCCGCGCTGGAGCCTTTCGCGTTCGACCATATCTACGGCGCATGGTGGAACCAGAACGTCATCGGAGATGCAAAGGCGGCATTTTCAGCATCGGTTGCGCGCTATCTCGCGGCCATCGCCTGAGGAATTCTTTGCAACGGGATAGGAAATACGGGCAAACGCCGTAACAAATGCCTATTTCAGGCGAAGTTGGGAAGGCAACCCAAATAGCGAGATAAGCTAAGAGGAAAAAATGGACAGCCACACCTACCCCGTTACCCGCACCGATGCCGAATGGCGCGCCCGGCTGACGCCCGAGCAATATGCGGTGATGCGCAACCACGGCACCGAGCGGCCGGGAAGCTGCGCCCTGCTGCACGAGAAGCGCGCCGGCACCTTCTCCTGCGTCGGCTGCGACCAGCCCTTGTTTGAATCCAAGCTGAAATTCGAGAGCGGCACCGGTTGGCCGAGCTTCAACGACCCAGTGCCGGGTTCGCTCGAGACCACCGTCGACCGCAGCTATGGCATGGTCCGCACCGAGTGCCATTGCGCCCGCTGCGGCAGCCATCTCGGCCATGTCTTCGACGACGGCCCGCCGCCGACCGGTCTGCGCTATTGCATCAACGGCGTGGCGCTCAAATTCGATCCGGCCGCCTGATCGTCAGGCCACAACCACCAGGATCAGCCACAACGTGGCGCCAAGCGTCATCAGCGAGGCCATGACGCCACTCGATTTTCCGGCAGTTCGCCAAACGGCAAAGGTCAGGAAGATATTGTAGGGCACCGGCGCGAAATGCACCGCCAGGACTAGCGCAAGCGGCAGCTTCAGCCCGAGCAGAATGAGTGCCGCCACCGACGACGCGACGTTGATCGCTGTGCCGACAACGACCAGGTCGCGCCAGAACAGCCGATCGAGCGGCACGCCGCCGAACCAGCGTGAGCGGAAGAAGGCGGCAACGCGCGACATGATCGTCATCGATCGACCGGCTCCCTCGCTCTGCTCACCAGAGCGATTCTAAGGATTGCGTCTGGAAACCCTGCTTTATTCCCGACCCAGAACTTCGGCAATCGCGCGCTCGAAACGCGAGGCTTCCGTCACCAGCCAGTCGGTCATCGCCGGCCAATTGTCTTCGGCAAGACAATTCACCCGCCACATCGAATTGATGCCGAGGCCGTCGCAACTTTGTTCTGGCCTGAGCTTCAGCCTGTCTTCGATGGCCGGCTGGAACGGCTTCAACCGCGACCAGGCTTGCGTGGCACCGAACTTCTCGTTGCGGCCGAAGAAGACGCCGACATGATTCTGCGCAGGCGCGACGTACATGGAAAGGACCAATGCGAAATCGGGCAGCCCACGCTGCCAGAACCACGGTCCGCGCCTCGCCAGCAGAGCCCTTTCATCCGGATGCCGTTCCGCGAACAGCGTCCAGAAGCTGCGTTGGCGGAATTCAGAGGCGCGGCGGGCGCCAAAATCGAATTCGCTCATGGCTGGAATCCATGGTCAGAACCGCTTCTCCCGCGATCGTCTCCGGCGCCGAGGCCGGCCTTTACACCATGCCGAGCGCAGCCTTGTACAGATCGAGGATGGATTCCTCTTCCTGCCGCTCGGCCTGGTCCTTCTTGCGCAGCCGGATAATCGACCGCATCGCCTTGGTGTCGAAGCCGGTGCCCTTGGCCTCTGCGAACACTTCCTTGATGTCGTCGGCAATCGTCTTTTTCTCTTCCTCGAGCCGCTCGATGCGTTCGATGAAGGCGCGCAGCTGGCCGGCGGCAACAGTCTGGCTGGTCTCGATGATGTCGTCGGCCATAGTCTTCTCTCCGCGTCGTTTTCTCACCGCGACTCGGGGTGACCCGAGCGGCGAATTGCAGCGGTTCGATGCCCGACCGGGCGCGGCGGGTCAAGGTGCTATCGATGCGGCATGAAGGGTTGCTGCCAGGCGCCGACAAGGCTGTCTGATGCCGGCCTATTTCACCCGAACGCGATCAGCAGATCCTTGGCATCGATCTGGTCGCCGGCCTTGACCAGCACCTCGGCTATGGTGCCGTCGCGTTCGGCATGCAGCGCCGTTTCCATCTTCATCGCTTCGATCGACAGCAGCACGTCACCCGCCTTCACCGGCTGGCCGGCAGCCACCGAAAGCGCCGAGACGACGCCAGGCATCGGCGCGCCGACATGCGCCTCATTGCCCGGCTCCGCCTTGCGCCGTGCCTTGGCGGCGGAGGCGCCATGCGCCCGGTCCGGCACCTTCACCCGGCGCGGCTGCCCGTTGAGCTCGAAGAACACGGTGACCATGCCCTTTTCGTCGACATCGCCCATGGCAAGGCAGCGCACCACCAGCGTCTTGCCTTTTTCGATGTCGACGAAAATCTCGTCTTCCGGCTTCATGCCGTAGAAATAGGTCGGCGTCGGCAGCACGCTGACCGGCCCGTAGGTCTCCTGCGCGGCGGCAAAATCGGAAAACACCTTCGGATACATCAGCCACGACGCGAACTCGAACTCACTGAGCTTGCGCTCGAGCTTTTCCTCGACCTCCGTGCGACTGGCCTTGAGGTCCGCCGGTTTGAGCAGCGAACCCGGCCGCACCGTGATCGGCTTTTCGCCCTTCAGCACCTTCTTCTGCAATGGCTTTGGCCAGCCGCCCGGCGACTGGCCGAGATCGCCGCGCAACATCGACACCACCGAATCCGGGAAGGCGATGTCCCTCGCCGGATTCTCGACGTCGGCGACGGTCAGGTCCTGGCTCACCATCATCAGCGCCATGTCGCCGACGACCTTGGACGACGGCGTCACCTTGACGATGTCGCCGAACATCAGATTGACGTCGTGATAGGTCTGCGCCACTTCGTGCCAGCGTGTCTCCAGCCCGAGCGAGCGCGCCTGTTCCTTGAGGTTGGTGAACTGACCGCCCGGCATTTCGTGCAAATAGACCTCCGATGCCGGCCCCTTCAGGTCGCTTTCGAAGGCTGAATACTGGTTGCGCACCGCCTCCCAGTAGAACGAGATGTTCCTGATCCACTGCGGGTCGAGGCCTGGATCGCGCTCGGTGCCCTTCAGCGCCTCCACGATCGAACCGAGGCACGGCTGCGAGGTGTTGCCGGACAGCGAATCCATCGCCGCGTCGATGGCGTCGACGCCGCTCTCCACCGCCGCCAGCACGGTTGCCGCCGACAGGCCGGATGTGTCGTGGGTGTGGAAGTGGATCGGCAGGTCCGTCGCCTCGCGCAGTGCCTTGAACAGCACGCGGGCAGCGCTCGGCTTTAGAAGCCCAGCCATGTCCTTGACAGCGATGATATGGGCGCCTGCCGCCTGCAATTCCCTGGCCAGGCCGACATAGTATTTCAGATCGTATTTGGCCCGCGCCGGATCGAGTATGTCGCCGGTATAACAGATCGCCGCTTCGATCAGTCTGCCCTCGGCGCCGACCGCATCCATGGCCACGCGCATGTTCTCGACCCAGTTCAGGCAGTCGAAGACCCGGAACAGGTCGATGCCGCCGGCAGCGGCCTGGCGGACGAAATGCTGGACGACATTGTCGGGATAGTTGGTATAGCCAACGCCGTTGGCACCGCGCAGGAGCATCTGCAGCACAAGGTTGGGTGCTGCCTCGCGCACCAGCGACAGCCGCTCCCATGGGTCTTCGGTGAGAAAGCGCATGGCGACGTCGAATGTGGCGCCGCCCCAGCATTCGAGCGACAAAAGCTGTGGCAGCGCGCGCGCATAAGTGCCGGCAATGCCGGCGATGTCATAGGTGCGTACCCTTGTGGCGAGCAGCGACTGATGCCCGTCGCGCATTGTCGTGTCGGTGACCAGCACCTCTCTTTGCTCGCGCATCCAGGCGGCGAATTTCTCCGGCCCGAGCACGTCGAGCTTCTGCTTGCTGCCTTGAGGCACATTGCCGTTGAGATATGGCACCACCGGTGGCGCCGCATCGGCCTTTGGCTGCGGCCGGCCGCGCGTCTCGGGATGACCATTGACCGAAACGTCGGCAAGGTAGTTGAGCAGCTTGGTCGCGCGGTCCTGCCGCTTCACACTGGCGAACAGTTCCGGCGTCGTGTCGATGAACTTGGTGGTGTAGGAATTGTCGGCGAAGCTCGGGTGATTGATGATCGCCTCGAGGAACGTGAGGTTGGTCGCCACGCCGCGGATGCGGAATTCGCGCAGCGCCCGGTTCATGCGGGCGATGGTCTCGGCCGGCGTCGGCGCCCACGCCGTTACCTTTTCCAGCAGCGGATCGTAGAAGCGGGTGATGACCGCGCCCGAATAGGCGGTGCCGCCATCAAGGCGGATACCGAAGCCGGTGGCGCCGCGATAGGCGGTGATGCGGCCATAATCGGGGATGAAATTATGCTCGGGGTCTTCGGTGGTGATGCGGCACTGCAGCGCGTGGCCGTTGAGCCTGATGTCCTTCTGCGCCGGCACGCCCGATTCCGCTGTGCCGATGGCAAAGCCGTCGAGGATGTGGATCTGCGCCTTGACGATGTCGATGCCGGTCACCTGTTCGGTGACGGTGTGCTCGACCTGGATACGCGGATTGACCTCGATGAAATAGAATTTTCCGGTATCGGCATCCTGCAGGAACTCGACCGTGCCGGCGCCGATATAGCTGGTTTCGCGCGCGATCCTCAGCGCGTAGCCGCAAAGCTCCTCGCGCTGTGACATTTCGAGGTAGGGCGCCGGCGCCCGCTCGACCACTTTCTGGTTGCGACGCTGGATCGAACAATCGCGCTCGAACAGGTGCACGGCGTTGCCATGTGTGTCGCCCAGCACCTGCACCTCGACATGGCGCGCGCGCTCGATCAGCTTTTCGAGATAGACCTCGTCCTTGCCGAAAGCGGCCTTCGCCTCACGCTTGCCTTCCATCACCTCGCGGGCGAGATCGGCCTCGGAGCGGATGGCGCGCATGCCCCGGCCGCCGCCGCCCCAGGACGCCTTGAGCATCACCGGGTAGCCGATCGTCTTGGCGAGTTCCTTTACCGCCGCCATGTCGTCCGGCAAGGGATCGGTAGCGGGAATTACCGGCACACCGACTTCGATTGCGAGATTGCGGGCGGCGACCTTGTTGCCCAGCCTGCGCATCGTATCCGGCTTTGGCCCGATGAAGATGATGCCGGCCTTGGCGCAGGCTTCGGCGAATTCCGGGCTTTCCGACAGCAGACCGTACCCTGGATGTATGGCATCGGCGCCCGATAGCCTGGCGACGCGGATAACCTCCTCGATCGACAGATAGCTTTCGATCGGCCCCATATCCCTGGCCAAATGCGGCCCGCGCCCGACCTGGTAGCTTTCGTCGGCCTTGAAGCGATGCAGGGAGTATTTGTCCTCCTCTGCCCAGATCGCCACGGTTTTGAGGCCGAGCTCGTTTGCCGCGCGGAAGACGCGGATGGCTATTTCGGAGCGGTTGGCGACAAGGATCTTCGAGATTGCCAAGGACAGGGCTCCGGACGCGGGGAAGGGAACTGCCGGATATGATTAGCGCGAAAATGCTGCAGTGCAAACAAAATCGAAAAGAGGATTAAACCGATTTAATTTGATCTATCGCGCTGACACATTGCGTGTCGATCCGAAGAACGCCTGGGCAGTTCCGATCCAGGCTTTCGGGAACTCTCATAAAAAATGCCCGGCGCGAGGCGCCGGGCATTCTCATGTAGCAACGTCCGGTTATTTGCCGGGTGCGTTCTCGACATAGGTGTACTTGCCGTCGTCACCCTTCTTCCAGGTGTACATGACGTAGTCAGGACGGGTGATATCGCCCTTCGCGTCGTAGCCGATCTCGCCGATCGCGGTCTTCCAGGGGCCGGCCGACTTGATGGTCTCGGCTACCTTCTGAGCGTCATCGGCTGAACCGGTCTTGGTGATGGCGGCCGCGATGATTTCCATCGCTGCGTAGGAATAGAGGGTATAGGCCTCGGGCTCGAAGCCGGCCGCACGGAACTTCTCGACGAGTTCCTTGGCGTTCGGATTCTTGCGCGGATCCGGAGCGAACGTCATCAGCGTGCCCTCGACGGCGTCGCCGGCGATGGAGGCCAATTCGTTCGACACGATGCCGTCGCCGGACATGAAGGTTGCCTTGAGGCCCTGGTCAGCGAGCTGGCGTATGATCAGGCCGGCTTCGGTGTGCAGGCCGCCATAGTATACGACCGAGACGCCCGCGTCCTTCATCTTGGCGATGAGGGCCGAGAAATCCTTGTCGCCGACATTGATGCCTTCATACATGGCCTCAGTCACGCCGTTGGCTGCGAGCGCCTTCTTGGTTTCGTCGGCGAGGCCCTGGCCATAAGGCGTCTTGTCATGGATGACAGCGATCTTGGCATCCTTGAAGTTCGCGGCGAGATAGTCGCCAGCGACCTTGCCCTGCTGATCGTCGCGTCCGCAGGTGCGGAAGGTGTTCCACATGCCACGTTCCGTCAACTTCGGATTGGTCGCGGCCGGCGTGATCTCAAGGATGCCGTTCTCGGCGTAGACTTCCGACGCCGGGATCGAGACGCCGGAGTTGAAGTGGCCATCGACATACTTGACGCCGTCGGCGACGAACTTGTTGGCGACCGAGATGCCTTGCTTGGGATCGGAGACGTCGTCGCCGACTTCAAGCTTGAGCTGCTGGCCAAGAACGCCGCCGGCCGCATTGATATCGGCGACTGCCTGTTCGGCACCCTTCTGAAGCTGGGCGCCGAACGCTGCGTTCGGACCGGTGATCGGACCGGCAACGCCGATCAGGATGTCAGCCCACGCGTTGCCGCTGAACGCGACAAGCGCGGTCAGGGCGACGGCGGACAAAAGTGACTTTTTCATTGAAACGCTCCCATTTACCGAGTGGGCGTGGATGTTGCTTTCATGCGATGCCCACTCTTGCTCGCAGAAAGAGTACTTTGCCGATTTTCAGGCACTTGTCACGCCGATTCATCCCTGAAACGCCGTTAATGATAAATGTCAACCTTTTGGTTTCCAGCTCAAAAGAGAGGCTCTTTCGTAAAGCCAATTATACTGCGTTACCATCTGGTTGGTGCGCGTGTATTGGTAGCCGATGAAGCCCAAGATCATCAGCACAATGGTATCGACGATGTAGTAATGCAGCGAGAACATCGTTCCGCCGAACAGCGCGTGATGAATGAACCTTATGCCGATGCCGAGCCCCAGCATGAAGGCGAACAACTGGGCGAAGCTGCGCCACGTCTGCGCACACGCCTTGCCCGTCATCCACGCCGCCCAGCCGCCGAGCAGGCAGGTGACGAAGAAGAACTGCCAGATCGAGGGTTCCTCATAGAGAATGCCCTGCATGATTGATGCCTCCTGAAACTCAGTGATGGCCGCCTTCGAGATAGGCGGCGCGCACTTCCGGATTGGCGAGCAACTCCTTGCCGGTGCCGCTCATCGTCACATTGCCGTTGACCATGACATAGCCGCGCGTGGCGAGTTTCAGCGCGCCGAAGGCGTTCTGCTCGACCAGGAACACGGTCAGGCCTTGAGTCCGGTTCAGCTCGCGGATTGCGTCGAATATCTGCTTGACGATCAGCGGCGCCAGGCCGAGCGACGGCTCGTCGAGCAAAAGCAGCTTCGGCCGTGCCATCAGCGCGCGCCCGATCGACAGCATCTGCTGCTCGCCGCCGGACAGCGTGCCGCCACGCTGGGCAATGCGTTCCTTCAGGCGTGGAAACAGCGTGAACACCTTCTCGACGTCCTCGTCATAATGCTCAAGGTTGTCGAGGCTGGCGCCCATTTGCAGGTTTTCCATCACCGTCATGCGCGGGAAAATGCGGCGCCCTTCCGGCGACTGGGCGATGCGCATGCGCGCGATCTCGTGGGTCGGCAGTTGGGTGATGTCGGTACCGGCGAATGTGATGGTACCCGCGCGGGCGCGGGGAGCACCGAAGATGGTCATCATCAGCGTCGACTTGCCGGCGCCGTTGGCACCGATCAGCGCTACGATCTCACCTTGCCTGACGGTGACGTCGACACCGTTCAGCGCCCTGATGTTGCCGTAGTAGGTCTGAACGCCCTTGATATCGAGCAGCGTTGTGCCGGCCATCACTTGCGCCCTCCGCGCCGATTGGAGACGCGCGGCGTCTTCGGCTTCACCGGAGCCTTGGTGGCCGGCTTTGCTGCAGAGGATTTCGCGGCAGAAGATTTCGCCGTCGGTTTGGCTTTGGCCTGCGCTGCCGCCTTGCTTGCTGCGGCACTCGACCTCGCATCGAACTGCCCGGCTTTCGAGGCACCTTTCGACACGGTGACGCGCTCGCCCTCGCTGTGGCCGACCGTGTCGGCAACCGGTCCGGCGAGATAGGAAGACGATGTGCCTGGGCCGTGGGCGGCATCCGGGCCCGTATCCAATTGCTCGATGACATCTTCGTCGCCGACTTCGGTGAGCACCGTCTCGACCTCCTCGTCGTCGACGCCAAGATAGGCGGCGATGACGCGCGGGTCGGTTCGCACCGATTGCGGGTTGCCGTCCGAGATTTTGCGCCCGTATTCGAGCACCACGACGTGATCGGAAATCTGCATCACCACCGCCATGTCGTGCTCGATCAAAAGGATCGACGTGCCGGTGTTGTCCTTGATGTCCATCAGCAGCGCATTGAGCCCCGCCGATTCTTTCGGATTGAGACCAGCGGCCGGCTCGTCGAGGCACAGAAGCTCAGGCCCGGTGCACATGGCGCGAGCGATTTCGAGCCGCCGCTGCGCGCCATAGGGCAGATCGCCGGCCGGATCGTCGGCGCGGTCGACAAGATCGGCCTTCTCCAGCCAGTGCTCGGCCAGTTCAACCGATTCCGCCGAGGCCTGTCTGTAGCCGCTAAAGCCGAACAGGCCGAGAATGGTGTAACCGGAGGCCTTCATCAGCTTGTTGTGCTGGGCGACGAGAAGGTTCTCCAGCAGCGTCATGCCCGAGAACAGGCGGATGTTCTGAAAGGTGCGCGCCACCTTGGCGCGCGCCGGGATCTCATGGTTGGGCAAGCGTTCGAGCAGGAACGTCGAGCCGTCGCGCCGGTTGAGCGTGATCATGCCTTCCGACGGTTTGTAGAAACCGGTGATGCAATTGAACACGGTGGTCTTGCCGGCGCCGTTCGGACCGATCAGCGCGGTGATCTCGCCGCGCTTGGCCTGGAAGGAAAGGTCGCCGATGGCGACGAGACCGCCGAACTTCATCGACAGATGCTCGACCTGCAGGATGGCATTGTTCATGGAGGGGCTCGCGTTCATCAGCCGTGTCCCTCCTTGGTGAAGGACCCGGACACCGCCCTGCGCACCTTGAGGAAAGCTGTCGGCTCGCGGCTGCCGACGAAGCCGCGCGGCTTCCACAGCATGACGATGACCATCGCCATGCCGAACAGCAGCATGCGATACAGTTCCGGCGTGAAGCCGGACCCGAAACCGGGTATGACCGTAGTGTTGCCCCACCTGAGGCCGGTCTTGAGGAAATCCAGTTCGCGCAGGACTTCGGTGCCGCCGATCATCACCATGGCGGCGACGGCAATGCCGACCAGCGAGCCCATGCCGCCAAGCACGACGATGGCGAGGATGATCGCCGATTCCAGGAAGACGAAGGATTCCGGGCTGACGAAGCCTTGCCGCGCGGCAAAGAACGAGCCGGCGAAGCCGCCGAACATCGCGCCCGTGGCAAAGGCGGTGAGCTTGGTGGTGGTGGTGTTGATGCCGAGCGAACGGCAGGCGATCTCGTCCTCGCGCAGCGCTTCCCAGGCACGGCCGACCGGCATCCGCCTGAGCCTCACGGTGACGAAGGCCGTCAGCAGGCAGAGCCCGAGGATCAAATAGTAGAGGAATATCTTGTAGTAGGCACCCGATTGGGCGATGCCGAGCACCTTCGAGATGTAGTTCGGATCGGAGACGTTGAACGACATCAGGCCGAAGAAAGAGACCTTCGGGATGCCGGAAATCCCGGCCGAGCCGTTGGTCACCTCGCGCCAGTTGATGATCACCAGCCTTATGATTTCGCCGAAGGCGAGCGTCACGATCGCCAGATAGTCACCGCGCAAGCGCAGCACCGGGAAGCCTAGCATCACCCCCCAAAACGCAGCCATTAGGCCGGCGGCGGGCAGCAGGATCCAGAAGGAGAGGCCAAAATGCGTGCCGAGCAGCGCATAGGCGTAGGCACCGACGGCGTAGAAGGCGACATAGCCGAGATCGAGCAGGCCGGCCAAGCCGATAACGATATTCAGCCCCCAGGCCAGCATCACGTAGATCAGGATCTGGATGCCGTAATTGTCGACATATTTCAGCGAGCCCTGGAAACCGGCGGCCATCGACCCGGCATATAGCGCTAGCACCAACACCACCACGATCGGGTAGAGCGCCAGTGCAGTTATGCCCAATGCCGAGAAATGAGCATGAATGAAGGCCCGGAAATGATAAATCAGCCAGGCCAGCGCATAGATGATTGCAAGCGCCCGCACGAACCGCACGAAATCGGAAAGTTCCGGCCCTAAGGCCTCGGTCAGAAAGCCGCTGAGTGCGAGCAGAATAACGGCGACGGCGAGCGCCACGATGAACGCGGGAAAGCGGAAGAATCGCGAAGCCAGGCTGACCGGCAGCAGGCCGGTGGCGACGTCGACGATCTTCTGGTTCGCCAGGAAGGGTTGGCCATAGGCGACGTAAAGGAAGCGTCCGGCCATGGTGGCGATCACGACGCCGGCGAGCAAGCCCCAGCGCTGCACCAGGATCAGTTCGTTGGAGATGTTCTGGTCGGTCTTCAGGCCGATGAACAGCACGAACAGGCCAAGCGAAATGGCGCCGGCATAGAGCGCTTCGCGAAAGGCGCGCTGGACCGGGGTGGCGACGACGGTGCTTTCCGGAGACACGGTAACCGCCATGATCTCAGACCTTTTCGACTTCTGGCCGGCCGAGAATGCCGGAAGGCAGGAAGATCAGTACGATCGCCAGGATCGAGAACGCCGCGACATCCTTGTAGTCGATCGAGAAATAAGCCGACCACATGCTCTCGATGAAGCCGATCATCAGCCCGCCGAGCACGGCGCCGGGCAGTGAGCCGATGCCGCCGAGCACCGCGGCAGTAAATGCCTTCACACCGGGCGTAAAGCCGTCGGAAAACACCACCACACCGTAGTACATCAGGAACAACGTGCCGGCGACGGCGGCAAGGGCGGCGCCCATGATGAAGGTGATCGAGATGGTGCGGTCGACGTCGATGCCAAGCAGTGCGGCCATCTTGCGGTCCTGCTCGCAGGCGCGCTGCGCCCGGCCGAGCGAGGTCTTGTTGACCAGGTACCAGAACAGCGCCAGCAGGACTATGGTGACCAGGACGATGATGATCTGCTTCAGCGAGACGCTGATGCCTTCGATGTTGTAGACCTTGGACACCATTGGCGGGACCGGCTTGTTGCGCGGCCCTTGGGTCACCTGGACGAAATTGGACAGCGCAATCGACATGCCAATCGCGGTGATCAGCGGCGCCAGCCGGAATGAACCGCGCAAAGGCCGGTAGGCCACCTTCTCGATCGTCCAATTATACAGGCTGGTCAGCAGCATTGCGACGATCATCATGATCAGCAGCGCAACGACGATCGGCAGCGAATAGAACAACGCACCGAGGATAAGGAAAACGATGAGCGCGGTGAAAGCGCCGATCATGAAAATGTCGCCATGGGCGAAATTGATCATGCCGATGATGCCGTAGACCATCGTATAGCCGATCGCGATCAGCCCATAGATCGATCCCAGCGTCAGCCCATTGATAAGCTGCTGGACAAAATACTGCATGCTGTCGTGGCTCCCCTGGAATGTCGCCCATGCAGACGCATTCCTTTTCGTATTTCCCCTAGTCGTAAAGTTTCGAGCCCGGATTGCAACGTGATTTTTCGATCATTATGCGTGTTTTCGCCGCACGCCGTTCGATTGCCCGTTTTGTTCCCGTCCGCCCCCTGGACCATCGCGGACCCTACCATTGGCCTAACGCAATGTCTTTGACGATTCAATCGCAGCATGCGCTCCATTTCGAAGAAATCGCCGTCAAAATAAGTTGATGAGCGGGATCGTTGCGCCGTTGACGTCAATCCGCTTGCGCTCTCTCTTTCCCTTGCGTCAGTGTTTTTTCTATTTGACGACGAAGCCGTGCGCGAACGGGTCGCGGTCGTAGATGAAGATCGTGTTCAATCCGGTCATTCGTGCCCAGCCGCCGATCGACGGAATGATTGCCGGCTTGCCGGCGACGGTGACCTCTTCCTCGACCCTGCCCTTGAACAGCGAACCAATGATCGATTCGTGGACGAAGTCGTCGCCGACCCCAAGCTTGCCCTTGGCGTGAAGCTGCGCCATACGCGCCGAGGTGCCGGTGCCGCAGGGCGACCGGTCGATTGCCTTGTCGCCGTAGAAGACGGCGTTGCGGGCATCGGCTTGCGGGTTGGTCGGCGCGCCGGTCCACAATATGTGCGACAGCGTATTGATGCCGGGATTCTCCGGATGCACGAAGGTATATTTTTCGTTGAGCCGCTGCCGCACCACCGGGCTCCAGGCGATCAGTTCGCCGGCCGAATGGTCGGCCATGTCGCGATAGGTCTTTTGCGGTTCGACGATGGCGTAGAAATTGCCGCCATAGGCGACATCGACGCTGATCTCGCCGAGCCCGGGGCATTCGACCGTCAGTGCCTCGGCATAGAGGAAGGAAGGCACATTGGTGATGCGCACCTCCTCGACATAGTCGCCGACTTGGCTGTACTCCGCTACGACCACGCCCGCCGGCGTATCCAGCCTGAGCACGCCCGGTGTCTTCGGCTTGATCAGCCCATGCTCGACGGCAAAAGTTACCGTGCCGATGGTGCCGTGGCCGCACATCGGCAAGCAGCCCGAGGTTTCGATGAACAGGATGGCGATGTCGCAATCTTCACGCGTCGGCGGATAGAGGATCGAGCCGGACATCACGTCATGGCCGCGCGGCTCGAACATCAGCCCGGTGCGGATCCAGTCATATTCGGCCAGGAAATGCGCTCGCCGCTCCATCATCGTTGAGCCCTTGAGCAAAGGCCCACCGCCGGCGACCAGCCGCACCGGATTGCCGCAGGTGTGGCCGTCTATGCAGAAGAAGGAATTCTTGGCCATGCCGGCTCCCAACTGAATGTCTTCGAACTCAAAACCGTTGCGGGCTGAACGGGCCGAGATCGAGCGATGGATTCTGCCCGAGAACGAGCTCGCGGATCAAGCGCCCGGTCGCCGCAGCCTGGGTCAGGCCGAGGTGACCGTGGCCGAAACCATACACCACCGACGGCGTTTGTTGCGACCGCCCGATCACCGGCAGCGAATCCGGCAGCGACGGCCGGAACCCCATCCATTCGCGTCCATTGGCCGGATCCAGTCCCGGCAGGAATTTCTGCGCCTTTTCGAGCAGCGCTTTCGAGCGCGCATAATTGGGCGGCCGCTCAAGGCCGCCGAGTTCGACCGCGCCGCCGACGCGCAGGCCCGTCTCGAGCGGCGTGATGACGAAGCCATGCCCGGAGAAGATCAATTGCCGCCTTACATCGAAGGCAGTCTTCGGCAACGTCGTGTTGTAGCCACGCTCGGTCTCCAGCGGGATTCCGTCGCCGAGATGTCTCGCCAGCAGATGCGACCAGGCCCCGGCAGCGATGACGACGTGCTTCGCCCGTCGCCGCGTGCCGTCGGCCGTGGTCAAGATCGCGCCGTCCTGTCCCGCCTTGACACGCTCGATCCGGGCCCTTTCGAACCCGGCGCCCAACCTCTCGGCATAGGCCCACAAGGCCTTTCCAAGCAGCTTGGGATCGGCAACGGTTTTCCACCCCGGCACGAACGTTCCCTTGACGAAGCGCGGCGACAGACCGGGCTGCAGGGCTGTGAGAGCGCTCCCCTCGACATGGCTGAAGCCGATGCCGAAGCGCTGCCTTGCCGCCCAGCCGGTCAGCGAGGCCTTGAACTCGGCCTCGCTGTCGTAGAGTTCGAGCGAGCCGTCCTCATGCAGCATCGGCCGTGTGCCGGAACGGTCGAGCAAGCCCATCCATTCCGCCTCGGCGAGCTTCATCATCCCGGCCTGCGCGGCAAGGCCGGCTTCATAGCGGTCGCTTCGGCCGGCGCGCCAGAAGCGGACCAGCCAGGGCAGCAGCTTCGGCAGATACGCGGGTGGGATGCTGAGCGGGCCGAGCGGGTCGGCGAGCCATTTCGGCAACTGCTTGATCATGCCCTTGTGGGCGAGTGGCAGCACATCGGAGAAGGCAAAGGCAGCGGCATTGCCGGAGCTGGTTTCCTCACAGATCCCCGTCCGATCGAAGATCGTGACATTTTGGCCCGCCTCTGCCAGAAAGGCGGCGGCGCAGATGCCGATGATGCCGCCACCAATGATGGCGACATCGAGCGTAGCATTATCATTCATTGCCATGCGCCGCGCTGCACATCTGCAAATGCCTTCAAAGCGACTGGATCAGAATGTCGGCAGCTCTGGCCGCACCGCCAGCGCATCCCTGACGATCTTTTCGACTGCCTTGCGCCGCTCGCCCGACAATGGCTGGCGCGGCATGCGCACGCGGTCGTTGGTGTTGATCGCCAACACTTCGGCGAGCTTGATGTTCTGCACCAGATAGGTCGAGACGTCGAGGTCGAGCAGCGGCCGGAACCAGCGGTAGATCTTCAGCGCCTCCTCGCGACGGCCCTGTCTCATCAGCTGGTAGATGGCGACCGTCTCGCGCGGGAACGCGGTGACCAGGCCCGCCACCCAGCCGATGGCGCCGACCGACAGCGCCTCGAAGGCGAGATTGTCTACGCCGGTGAACAGGTCGTAGCGGTCGCCGAGGCGGTTGATGATCTCGGTCGAGCGGCGGATGTCGTCGGAGGACTCTTTTATGGCGACGAAGCGTTGGTCCTTCGCCAACTCCTCCATCTGGTCGACGGTGACGTCGACGCGGTAGGCAAGCCGGTTGGAGTAGATCATCACCGGCAGGTCGCCGGCCGCGGCGACGGCGCTGAGTGCCGCGACCGTCTCTTCGGCATTGGTATGGTAGATCGGACTCGGCACCACCATCAAACCGTTGGCGCCCGCCTTGGCGGCGCGGCGCGCGATCGCCGCCGCCTCGCGTGTACCGGCCTCGTTGACCGTCAACAGCACCGGTTTCTTGCCGGCGATCTTCTGCGCGTTCTTCAGCACCGCGATCTTCTCGTCGTGCGACAGCATCGGGCCTTCGCCGAGCGACCCGCAGACGATGATGCCGTCACAGCCGGCCTCCATCTGCAGCGCAAAGCAGCGCTCCATCTCGGCATGGTCGAGGCCGTCGTCCTCGGTGAATTTGGTCGTAACGGCGGGGAAGACTCCGGCCCACATGTCGATCGCTCCATCTGATATATCAGTCGTATATTTCTTAAGAAGCCGGCTGTCAACATTGAATCTGATATGATATATCAACAATATATCAGGAGAAGTCGCATTGGTATATGACAGACCGGGCTCCGAGCCGGCGACCGCGAAGGCCTACCGCAGGCTCGAGCACATGATCGTAACTCTCGAACTGGCGCCGGCGAGCTTCATCACCGAGGGGGCGCTGATCGACAGGCTCGGCCTCGGCCGCACCCCGGTTCGCGAAGCAATCCAGCGGCTGGCCTGGGAGGGGCTGCTCGAGGTCCGGCCGCGCGCCGGCATCGCCATCGCGCCGCTCCACCCCGGCGACTGGCTGCGTGTCCTCGACGCCCGCCGTGGCGTCGAGGTGGTGCTTGCCCGCTCGGCCGCCCGCTTCGTTACCCGCGAGGCCGCCGACCTGTTCCATGACGCTGCCCTTGCCATGCAAAAGGCAGTGATTTCGGAAAATGTGTTCTACTTCATCCAGGCCGACAAGGCGCTCGACGAGGCGCTGGCGCTGGCTGCCGACAACCCGTTCGCCGCGCGCCTGGCGGCACCCTTGCAAACCCACAGCCGTCGCTTCTGGTTCCGCTACAAGGCCGATACCGGATTGGCCGAATCGGCCGAGCATCATGTCGCGCTGATCCGTTCGATCCTCGCCGGCGACGAAGAGGCCGCGGCCAAGGACGCCAAGCGGCTGATGGCGCTTTTGCGCGGCCATGCCGAGGCGGCTGCTACGCGCTGAGCCTGCCATTTCGTCATGCGCCCTGGCCGGGCAGGGCCATCACGTTTTCCCAATTGTCGCCGGCCGCGACGATGCAGCTTCTGCCAGCGATATCGGTGACGACGATGGTCCAGGTTCCGGTCTCGGCGACAAAGACTTCCATGACCGCCTCATGACCGATCAGCCCCAAAGCAAACTGCCTTTCCTGGAACTTCTCGCTCAAATGGGCGACGATCTCGCCATGTTCAACGCAGTATTGATATTGCGCGCCTGCGGTGTTCGTACCCACCGCCAATGCGCCAGCAAAAACCAGGGTTTTCACCCATCTCAACAGCGATTTGCGTGCCATAGGGCACCTCCTTTGCCATCACGTTCCGGCAAAGGAGGGGTTTGATTGCCTCATTTTGCCGGAGCGATCCAGGCCGGTTCCGACGTCATCATCATCGCGTCGTTCCTTTCTGTGTTCCGGTCTGCCATTGGTGGGAACGATTCCAGATGTTCCCATTATGTTCTCGATATATGGTATCGGCAATGGAAAAGCGCAAGCAGGCGCCCAAGCGGGCGCCTGCAGATCCGTTTTACGGTTGTCGCCGAAAGAATGGGCCACAGGCCGCGCGGCCATGCCGAGGCGCGCAGACCCGTGATAAATCGTTCAGATGCCTGGCAGCGCCGCTGTCGTCATCGCGCTTTCCCAGCCTTCGCCGACTGAAATCACGCAGCTTTGACCTTTTGTGTCGCTGGCGAGGATGGTCCAGGTGCCCTTGTCGGAAACGAAGACTTCAAGCACCACATTCGGATTGACGACGCCGACCGCGCTCGGGTTTTCATGAAACTTCTCGCCGAGCGCCTTGACCATATCGGCGCGAGCCGCGCATTGCTCGGCAGCCATTGCCGGGACGGCGGAAAGGGCCATCGCAGCGCAAGCTATAGTCGCCATGAGACGTGTCATCTGACACCTCCTTTGCGCCGGACATTTCCCCCGGAGCCGTCACCAGCGCCGTTGGTTGATCTGCCAGCGTCTCCTTCGCGGCAGGACTGCAACCTAAGAAGATTGCTGCCTTCTTGGTTCCATCACATTAACGTTCAAACGAAAAGGCCCGGGTCCGAGCCCAGGCCTCGTTCAGTGTTTGCGATCTGGATCAGTTCATCGTCGGGATGACGAACTCGGCACCGTCCTTCACACCGGACGGCCAGCGCGACGTCACCGTCTTGGTCTTGGTGTAGAAGCGGAACGCGTCCGGCCCGTGCTGGTTGAGGTCGCCGAAGGAGGACGCCTTCCAGCCGCCGAAGGTGTAGTAGGCGATCGGCACCGGGATCGGCACGTTGATGCCGACCATGCCGACCTGAACCCGCGAGGCGAAGTCGCGCGCCGCGTCGCCGTCGCGGGTGAAGATGGCGACGCCATTGCCCATCTCGTGCTCGTTGGCGAGCTTGATGGCGTTCTCGTAGGTCGGTGCGCGAACGACCGAGAGCACCGGCCCGAAGATCTCTTCCTTGTAGATGCGCATGTCGGCGGTCACATTGTCGAACAGGCAGCCGCCCATATAGTAGCCGTTCTCGTAGCCCTGCATGGAAAAGCCGCGGCCGTCGACGACCAGCTTGGCGCCTTCCTTGACGCCGGTGTCGACATAGGACTTGACCCGCTCCAGCGCCTGCGCCGTGACCAGCGGGCCGAAATCGGCGGAAGAATCCGTCGACGGACCGACCTTCAGGCTCTCGACGCGCGGCACCAGTCTTTCCATCAGCCGGTTGGCGGTGTCGTTGCCGACCGGGACGGCCACCGAGATCGCCATGCAGCGCTCGCCGGCCGAGCCGTAGCCGGCGCCGATCAGCGCGTCGACGGTCTGGTCCATGTCGGCATCCGGCATGATGATCATGTGATTCTTGGCGCCGCCGAAGCACTGCACGCGCTTGCCGGCCGCGCAGCCGCGCGAATAGATGTACTGGGCGATCGGTGTCGAGCCTACGAAACCGATGGCCTTGATGTCGGGATCGTCGAGGATGGCGTCGACCACTTCCTTGTCGCCGTTGACGACATTGAGGATGCCCGCCGGCAGACCGGCCTCGATGAACAGTTCGGCAATCCGCATCGGCACGCCCGGATCGCGCTCCGACGGCTTGAGGATGTAGGCATTGCCGCAGGCGATGGCCGGCGCGATCTTCCACAACGGGATCATCGCCGGAAAATTGAACGGCGTGATGCCGGCGACCACGCCGAGCGGCTGGCGCATCGAATAGACGTCGATGCCGGGGCCGGCGCCATCGGTGAACTCGCCCTTCATCATATGCGGCGCACCGATGCAGACCTCGACCACTTCGAGGCCGCGCTGGATGTCGCCCTTGGCGTCGGCGATGGTCTTGCCGTGTTCGCGCGCCAATATCTCGGCCAGCGCGTCATACTCCTTGGCGACCAGCTCGAGGAACCGCATCAGGACGCGTACGCGTCGCTGCGGATTGGTCGCCGCCCAGCCGGGCTGTGCGGCCTTGGCGTTTTCGACCGCCGCGCGCAATTCCGCCTGCGAAGCCAGCGCCACCGTGCCGCGCACCGTGCCGTCCATCGGCTGCATGACGTCCTGCTTGCGGCCGCTGGTTCCGGCGACGCGCTTGCCGCCGATGAAATGACCGTATTCGATCATGGTCTCTCTCCCTGGTTCGTGATGAGGCATTGTCCGCCTTTGCGGGAGCGATGGCAACGCGAGCGAAAACGCAACCGTTGTGCGGAGAATAGATAGCGGTTGACGGCAGAGCATCAATTCTCGCAAATAGGAAGAATGCAGGTCCCCAGCAGCAAGGATTGAGATTGAGTTCCTTCACCGCCCCCCTCTGTCCTGCCGGACATCTCCCCCTCACGGGGGGAGATTGGCTGTCACGCCCGCCTTCGGAAATCTTCACCGCGGCAAGAAAGACGCCTGCGGCGAAACTGCCAATCTCCCCCCTTGAGGGGGAGATGTCCGGCAGGACAGAGGGGGGCGCGAAGGAACGCGGTTTTGATCGTTATCGCCAGGACCACCCTCATGAACTGGGATGATGCCCGTATCTTCCTTGCCGTAGCGCGGGCCGGCCAGATCCTCGGCGCCGCCAGGCGGCTGGAGCTTAATCACGCGACCGTCTCGCGCCGCATTGCCGCCCTCGAGGATGCGCTCAGGACAAAACTGTTTCGCCGGCTTACCACCGGCAGCGAGCTGACGCCGGCGGGCGAGCGTTTCCTCGAGATTGCCGAACGCATGGAGGGCGACATGATCGCCGCGCGCTCGACCGTTTCAGGCGAAGGCGACGACGTCTCGGGCACCGTGCGCATCGGCGCGCCGGATGGCTTTGGCGTCGCCTTCCTGGCCAGGCGCCTCGGCGCGCTGACCGCTCTGCACCGTGAGCTCACCATCCAGCTGGTGCCGGTGCCACGCTCCTTCTCTTTGTCCCGGCGCGAGGCCGACATTGCCATCACCGTCGAACGGCCGACGGAAGGCCGCCTGGTGGCGGGAAAGCTGGTCGACTACACGCTCGGCCTGTTCGCGTCGCGGGCCTACGCCGACACCCATGGCCTGCCCGGAACCGCCGCCGAGCTAGGCCAGCATACGCTGATCGGCTACGTGCCGGACCTGATCGTCAGTCGCTCGCTCGACTACGCGGCCGAATTCAGCCCCGACTGGCGCACCAGCTTCGCTATTTCCTCCGCGCTCGGCCAGGCCGAAGCAGTGCGTTCCGGCGCCGGCATCGGCATCCTGCACACCTTCGTTGCCCGCTCGATGCCGGAGCTGGTGCCTCTCGATATCGTCGCACCCATACGCCGCGCCTACTGGCTGGTCTATCATGAATCGGTCAGGCCGCTGCGCCGCGTCCAGGTCGTCGCGAGCTTCATTACCAAGGCCGTCGAACGGGACAGGGGTTTGTTTGCGTGAGCCTGCCGGCCGCTGGCTGTCTTAGCTGGTGGGCGTCTTACTTGGCGTATCGTCCGGGCCCGAGATCGCCGACGTCGATGTCCGGCACCCGGCTGGAGATGATGTCGGCCAGAACTTTGGCCGAGCCGCAGGCCATGGTCCAGCCGAGTGTGCCATGGCCGGTGTTGAGATAGAGATTGGAGAAATCGGTGCGGCCGATCAGCGGCGGCCCGTCGGGTGTCATCGGCCGCAGCCCGCACCAGAAGGTCGCCGATCGCATGTCGCCGCTGCCCGGAAACAGGTCGCCGACCGAATGTTCGAGCGTGCGCCGCCGCGATTCGTGCAGCCGCAGGTCGAAGCCGGAAATCTCCGCCGTGCCGCCGACCCGGATACGGTCGCCGAGCCGGGTGATCGCTACTTTGTAGCTCTCGTCCATCACGGTCGAGACCGGTGCGGCGGCGGCGTCCTTGATCGGCAGGGTGATCGAATAGCCCTTGACCGGGTAGACCGGGATGGGCCGCTTCAGCATGCGCATGAACCGTGCCGAATAGCTGCCCATCGCCATCACATAGGCATCAGCGACCATCCAGCCCTTGCTGGTGCTGACGTTGGTGATGCGATCGCGCTTCTTGACGACGCGCCGTATCTCCGTGTCGTATTCGAAGGTGACGCCGCGTACCGCGCAAAGCTTGGCAAGCCTGTCGGTGAACATCTTGCAGTCGCCGGTTTCGTCGCCGGGCAACCGCAGGCCACCGACGAATTTTTCGCGCACGCCGGCCAGCCCAGGCTCGGCCGCAATGCAGCCGTCGGGGTCGAGGACCTCGTAGGGGACGCCATAGGCCTTCAGCACCTCGACATCGCCGCCGACGCCGTCGATCTGCTTTTGCGTTCGGAAGAGCTGCAGCGTGCCCTTGGCGCGCTCGTCATAGGCGATGCCGGTCGCCTCGCGCAGCGCCTTCAGCGTGTCGCGGCTGTACTCGGCCAGCGGCACCATGCGCGCCTTGTTCAGCGCGTAGCGTTCAGCCGTGCAATTGCGCAGCATCTTGACCAGCCACATCCACATATGCGGATCGAGGGCCGGTCGCACCACCAGTGGACCGTGCTTCATCAAAAGCCATTTGATGGCCTTCAGCGGAACGCCGGGCCCGGCCCAGGGCGAGGCATAGCCGGGCGAGATCTCGCCGGCATTGGCAAAGCTGGTTTCCAGCGCCGGGCCTTTCTGGCGATCGATCACCGTCACCTGATGACCGGCCTCGGCAAGAAAATAGGCGGTGGTGACCCCGATCACGCCGCCGCCCAGCACGAAGATCTTCATCGTTTGGTTCTCCGCGGCGGCATCTCGTCGGGATTCGAGACCGGGATCATCGCCGCCTCATGTCTGCCGGATTCTGTGGCGTCAGCCAAGTGCCGATGCTTAGGGAAAAGACATGCGTGAGGACAACAACCTTGCGTCCTAGCCATTCACATAGCGCCGGTGGAAACGGTGGCCGAGGCTGGTCAAGACCTCATAGCCGATGGTGCCGGCTTGGCCGGCTACCTGGTCCACCGTCTGCGACGACGGTCCAATGAGTTCGACGAGGTCGCCGGCCTTCAGCCTGCCGGGCGGCAATGCGGAAATGTCGAGGATGATCGAATCCATCGAAACCCGGCCGACGAAGGGCAGCCGCACATTTTCGAGCCAGGCGGAGGAAGCGGCGCGTCGATGCCAGCCATCGCCATAGCCGAGCGAAATCGTAGCCGCGGCAAGCGGAGCCTTGGTGTGGAAAGTGTGACCGTAGCCGACACCGGCGCCGGCCTCCAATATCCGCGTCTGGATGACCTTGGCTTGCAATCGCACCACCGGCAGCATCGGATTGTCCTTCGCCGGCGTCGGATTGACGCCATAGAGAGCGGCACCCGGACGAACGAGGTCGTAGTGATAGCGCTGCCCGAGAAAAATGCCTGATGAATTGGCAAAGGAAGCCGGCGCTTCCGGCAGCATCCGGCGCAGCCGTTCGAATTCCAGCCGCTGCCGCTCGTTGGCCGGCTGCTCGGGTTCATCGGCGCAGGCGAGATGGCTCATCACGAACGTCAGTTCGACACCGTCGAAAGCCTGCGGATCCTGCGCGACTGCCTTCACCTCGGATGGCGTCATGCCGAGCCGCGACATGCCGCTGTCGACCTGGACGGCGGCTGGCAATTTGCGGCCCACCCGCCCCGCCGCTTCACGCCATGCCGAGAGCTGGCTGGCGCTGTTGAGTACGGTGCAAAGCCCTGCCGCAACCGCTTCCCTTTCCGCACCCGGCGGAATGCCGTTCAGCACATAAATGGCCGGGTCTGAGCCGAGCGCCTTGCGCAGCAAGATGCCGCCGGCCAAATGCGCAACAAAGAAAGTATTACAGCCCTCACCCATCAGCGCCGCCGCCACCGGCGCCGCGCCAATCCCATAGCCGTCGGCCTTGACCACTCCAGCACAGCCGACGCCGCCCAGCCGCGCCTTCAGCCGCCGGTAGTTCTCACGGACGGCGCCGAGATCGATGGTCAGGATCGCCCCTGCCGCGGCTTCGCTGATCGGTTCGCCCAGGGTGACGGTCGGCGGAAGAGATTTGCTGGAGATGTCGTTCATGCCGACCTGTTTTAACGGAAGGCCGGCGGCTACGCCACCAGGTGCCGGAACGCCGCCACCACGTCTTCGTAGACCTTGCGCTTGAACGGCACGATTAGGCCCGGCAATTCCAGCATCGGCCGCCACGCCCACCGGTCGAACTCGGCCTTGTGGCCACCCGGCGGCGGATTGATCGCGATCTCGGTTTCGTCGCCGTGGAAACGGAAGGCAAACCATTTCTGCGTCTGGCCGCGATATCGTCCCTTGAAGGCGACGCCGACCAGATGCGCCGGCAGGTCGTATTTGATCCAGTGCGGCGCCTCGGCCAGCAGCGACACCGAGCGCATGCCGGTCTCTTCGTAAAGTTCACGCGCCGCCGCGGGCAGCGGCTCCTCGCCATCATCGATGCCGCCCTGCGGCATCTGCCAGAGCTGCGTCGTTCCAGCGAATTCGCTGTCCGGCTCGGCAATGCGACGGCCGACCCAGACCAGGCCGGCCTCATTGAGGACCATCACCCCTACGCAGGGCCGGTAGGGCAGCGTCTCGGGGTCAACGAGCTTGTTCTTTGCCATCTCAGCCTTTTTCCGGATCTATGGCCACCGCCGAAACCGGCACGATCTCGATGCCACGCTTCTTGGCCTCGGTCACCCAGGAAGACACGGTATCCACCGTCAGGTCGAAAGCCGAGCCGATGCCGACGGCAAACCCTTTCGCCCGTGCCGTCGCTTCCAGCCCATCCAGTTTCTTCAATATGGCGCCGCGGTCCTGCACCGCATCGATCGCCGTATCGCCGCCGACGAACGGCACGCCGTCCTTCAGCGCCAGTTCGGGTGCCAGGTTGCGCGCCGACGAACCGTCGTCGACATAGGCCAGACCACGCTTGCCAAGCTCGGCCATCAACGGCCCCATCGCCGTCGCGTCGGCCGAAAAGCGGGCGCCCATATAGTTCATGACGCCGGTGTAGTTGGTCGTTCGCGACAGCGCCCAGCGTAAATTCTTCAAATTCTCGTCCGGCGTTGCAGCCACGGTCAGCGTGTTACGGCCGGGATTGACGTTCGGATAGTCGAACGGCTCAAGCGGTACCTGCATGATGACCTCATGGCCGCTCTGCCGCGCCACCTGCATCCAGCGGCCGATGCTGTTGCCTTGCGGCGCGAAGGCCAGCGTCACTTCCGCCGGCAGCTTGGCGATGGCTGCCTGCGTGCCGGTCTGCGACACGGCAAGCCCGCCGATGACGAGCGCGACGCGTGCACCGCGAGCCCCGGACCACGGCCGCGCATAGACATCGAACGGGCGCCTGCCGTCGGCGGCGCGGATCGGCAACGGACCGGTTTCGCTGGCCTCGACCAGCGCCTTGTCGGGAATGTGCGCGATCCTGAGGTTCTGGCCGATCGTCGAAGGGTCGCGGATGACGATGGCCGCATTGGGTGGACCGTCGCCCTCTTCGGTCTGGACATGGATGATCTGCGGACCGCCCGTCTTCGGCCCGCTTATGTTGGCCCCCCTTGCGTTGCTTGGCGCAGCCATTTCGGGCGTCGCCTTGGCGGGCGCGGCGACGGTATCCGCCGCCGGCGTCTTCGGCGTCGAAACGGCTACTTCTTGCAGCTTCCGGAACGGCTTGTCTCGCAAGGCGATCGCGCTGGAGACGCCGACCACGGACAGCACGACAAGCGCGGCCGCGACCGCACCGGCGCTGATCCCGCTGCCTGAGCGCGGCAGCCGGATCGCCTGTCCGAGAGGTCGTTCTATGTCCTTGCCGATATCAGCCAAGCCCGCACCCCCCGGCGTGCATCCCCGAAGTAAACCTTCTCCGGAGGCGCAAAATCCAAAATGTCGGCGCGTCCCCTTGCTCCACTGGACGCGCAGCATGCCGGCCGCAGCCCCGAATCAAACTGCCGGAGCCTCGCGGCCCCGGCAGCATCGCATCGCTTCGCTCAGGCAGCCAGACCTGTTTGGCCCGGCTTGCCCGCCCTTACTGGTTCAACACGGCCTTTTGCGGATTCGGCGGGAACGCCGGATCGGTCTTCTGGCCGCGCAGCAGTTGCTCGGCATAGATGAGCTGCAAATCGTCCTTGGGTTCCGGCGGCACATAGGCGGCCGAGCCCGAACCGGTCGTGCTTTCGTCGGCGCCCTTGATATGGCCCTTGAGGTCCGATTCGCCGCGCGTCAGGTCCCTGCCCTGCAGTTCCGCCGGCAGCGGCTGGTCGACCTTGATGTCGGGCGTGATGCCCTTGCCCTGGATCGACTTGCCGGACGGCGTGTAATAGAGCGCCGTCGTCAACCGCAGTGCCCCGTTCTCGCCGAGCGGAATGATGGTCTGCACCGAACCCTTGCCGAAGGACTGCGTGCCGACCACGGTGGCGCGGCGCAGATCCTGCAGCGCGCCGGCAACGATTTCCGATGCGCTGGCCGAGCCGCCATTGACGAGCACGATCAGCGGCTTGCCGCCGATGTCGTCGCCGGCCCGCGCGTCGAAGCGGGTGACGTCCTTCGGATCGCGGCCGCGCGTCGAGACGATCTCGCCACGGTCGAGGAAGGCATCCGACACGCTCACCGCCTGGTCGAGCAAACCGCCCGGATTGAGGCGCAGGTCGAGCACGTAGCCCTTGAGCTTGTCGTTCGGCACCTGCTTCTTGATGGTGTCGATGGCATTCTCGAGGTCGTCATAGGTCTTTTCGGTAAAGGAGGTGATCTTCATGTAGCCGATGTCGTTTTCGACCCGGAACTTGACCGCCTTGACCTTGATGATATCGCGCACGACGGTCAGTTCGATCGGCTTGTCGGCGCCCTGGCGCAGGATGGTGAGCTTGATCGGCGTATTGACCAGCCCGCGCATCTTCTCGACGGCGTCGTTGAGGGTCAGGCCGCGGACCTCCTCGCCGTCGATCTTGGCGATATAGTCGCCGGCGAGCACGCCTGCCTTGGCGGCCGGCGTATCGTCGATCGGCGTGATCACCTTGACCAGGTCGTTCTCCATGGTGACCTCGATGCCGAGGCCGCCGAATTCGCCCTTGGTCTGCACGCGCATGTCCTGCGCTTCTTCGGCATTCATGTAGGAGGAGTGTGGGTCGAGCGACGACAGCATGCCGTTGATGGCATTTTCAACCAGCGACTTGTCGTCGGGCGGCGTCACATAATTCGCCCTTACCCGTTCGAAGATATCGCCGAAGATCGCCAGTTGCTTATAGGTCTCGGAGCCCGCAGCCTTCGCTGTCGAGCCGGGCGCGCCATAGACCAGGCTCATCGCCGATGCACCCATCAGCGCACCGGCAAACAGAAGCGACAGTTTCCGCATCATTCACGTCCTTCCAGAAAAACGGTCCGCCCACCATGGGGCCGGATCGACGGGTTTTCCATCCTTGCGGAACTCGACATAGAGCTCCGGTGTGGCATTTCCATTCTTCGATGCCGAGGTGCTCGCCACCCGGGCCTCTCCCATCGCGCCGACCGGCTCACCTGCGAGCACCGACTGGCCAGACGCGACGCTGATTCTGCTCATCCCCGCCAGGACGACATGATAGCCGTCACCCGCATTCAGGATCAAGAGTTGACCGTAAGAGCGGAAAGGCCCCGCATAAAGCACATTTCCATCCGCCGGCGCCGTGACGATGGCTCCCGATTGTGTCGCAACCATGTCACCGAGCATCACCGCGCCGTTACCGTCGTCGGCCCCGAAGCGCCGCTTGATCCTGCCGGTGACCGGCAGCGCGATCTGCCCTTGAAGCGCGGAAAACGGCGCGGCAGCGGTGAGCCTGTTGCTCTCCGGCACCGGCAGCGAGGCCAATTCCGTCGGCGCCGCAGCCGATGCCGGGCCCTTGTCGGCGTCGGCCGTCTTTTGCTCGGCTGCCTTGGCCGCATCCGCCGCCTTGCGGGCTCTGTCGGCCTCGAGCGAGGCGATCAGTTCTTTCAGGCTGCCGGCCTTGGCCGCCAGCGTCGCGGACCGCTGCTTTTCGGCGGCCAGCGCGGTTTGCGTATCGGCGGCGAGCTTCTGCTTGGCTTCGAGCAGCATGCCGAGCCGCTTTTTTTCCGCCGCCTGCTCGCCGACAGCTGCCGTCAGCCGCGCCCGCTCGGCCTCGATCGAGGCCGTCACCCGCGACTGCTCCTTGAGGTCGGCCAGCAACATGTCGGTCTGGTGGCGCAGTTCCGGCACCACGGCACCGAGCAGGATGGCGCTGCGCACCGACGACAATGCGTCCTCCGGCTTGACCAGGATCGCCGGCGGCGGATTGAGCCCCATGCGCTGCAGCGCGCCGAGCACTTCGGCCAGAACGTCGCGTCTGGCGGCCAGTGAGGCGCGGATCTTCTGCCCCTGCGCCTTCAGCCCTTCCAGCTTGCCGCCAATGTCCTCGATGTCCTGGCCGAGCTTCTGCTCGGTCATCGCCGACTGGATCAGCGCCGCGGTGATCGAGGCGTGGTCCTTCTTGACAGCCGCTATGTCAGCGGCGAGCTTGGCCAGCCGCTCGGACGACTGCGTGATCTCTTTCGATACTTTTTCGTATTCGGCGCGGCTCTGGTCCGGGTCGGGCGCCAGGTCGAGCGTGTTCTCGGCCCGCGCGACGCCGAGCGAAAGCGCGATCGTCGCCACGGCGATGCCGTAGCGCACGCGCCAGGAGCCCGTTCGTGATTTCCAGTCTTCAGACATTGAAGCCCAACTCTATGCGCGGCTTCGTTAACGAACCATCAACCATGTTCGAGCCCCGGCCGTCATCGACAAACCCCATGAGCCCAAACTGTCGATGAGCATTGGGGCAAAAATCCGGGCGGCTGGCATCAATTCGCCGACGGAGCCGACTTCATGAACGATGGTAGGGGTGACCGGAAAGGATCGTGGCCGCCCGGTAAAGCTGCTCGCCCAGCATCACGCGGACCAGCTGATGCGGCCAGGTCAGCGCGCCGAGCGACACCGTCAGATCAGCCAGGTCGCGCAGTGACTGGTCATGGCCGTCGGCGCCGCCAATGGCGATCACCAGCGCCTTGCGCCCGCCATCGCGCAGCGAACCTATGCGACCGGCGAAATCCTCGGAGGAAAGGTTCTTGCCGCGCTCATCCAGCAGCATCAGCGCCGTGCCCGGTTGCAAGTGCGTCTGCAGTTTCTGGCCTTCCTCGCGCCGGCGCTCATTGGCCGTCTGCGCGCGACCTTCGGCAATCTCGACGATCCCGGCGAATTCGAGGCCCACGGCAGGACCGCTCCTGGCAAAACGCTCGAAATAGCGGTCGGCCAACTGCTTCTCGGGGCCGGCTTTCATTCGGCCCACGGCATGAACCGTAATCTTCATCCCTGCCTCGAAGAGCCGCTGATGCATGTCGGACGACGACATGCATCAAGACGAATACGGCTCAGTGGAGGGTCTCCTCCTCGAGATCGGGCGCCTGCCACATCTTTTCGAGATTGTAGAAGTCGCGGACCTCGGGACGGAAGACATGGACGATGATGTCGCCCGAATCGATCAGGACCCAGTCGGCGCCAGCCAGCCCCTCGACGCGTGCAGTGCCGAGCCCGGCATCCTTCAGCGCCTTGAGGAGATGATCGGCAACAGCCGAGACATGACGGTGCGATCGGCCCGACGCGACGACCATGTAGTCGCCGAGGCTCGATTTCCCCTGAATGTCGATTGAGACGATGTTTTCGGCCTTGGAGTCTTCCAGACTGGCAAGGACTGTCTTGATGGCGCGGGACACGGCGTCGTTTACGCTGATCCCGGCCGGCGAAGGCACGATGTCGGCCTTCTTCCGCAGTGCTGTTCTCAGTGTATTTCCTTTCGCAGCAAGAACAACCAAATCACCTCTGAAATCAGGTGACACTGCTTAGATAGGCAGAGTTAGGTTGCAGTTTCAAGACACCGCTCGCAAGCAGGCACCCGGCAGCGGCCGAATATCCGGCTTTTCGGGCCAGAAAATCGGAACCGCCTCGCCCCGCAGCGGTTATCGGCTCATCCACGAACCGGAATCCCGACATGCCGATCGATCCCCAGAACGCTCTCCTCACCGTGCAATCCGGCCTGGCGCAACTCAGCACGCTGATCGTCTCCTACTCGCTTTCGGCGGTCGGCGCCGTCATCCTGCTGGTCATCGGCTACATCGTCGCCGGCCTCGCCGAGCGTTCGATCTATGCCGGCCTCGGCCATATCAGCGGCTTCGACGAAACGCTCCGCCATTTCTTCTCGCAGGTCGTCCGCTACGCCATCCTGGGACTGGTCGTAATCATGGTTCTCGGCCAGTTCGGCGTGCAGACGGCTTCGATCATTGCCGCTATCGGTGCCGCCGGCCTGGCCATCGGCCTGGCGCTGCAAGGCACGCTGCAGAACATTGCCGCCGGCATCATGCTCCTGGCGCTGCGGCCGTTCCGCATCGGCGAATATGTCGAAGTCGGCGCGATATCCGGCACCGTCGAGGAGATCGGGCTGTTTGCCACAACGCTGAGGACGGTCGAAGGCGTCTACGTGCTTGCACCCAACTCGACCCTGTGGAACCAGCCGGTCCGCAATTTCACCCGCAACGGTGTGCGCCGCGGCGACATCACGCTCAGCATCGGCTCCTGGAACGACATCGATTTTGCGCAGAAGACCATGCTCGGTGTCGCCGCCGCCGACCGACGCGTCAGGCGGCAGCCGGCGCCGATCGCCTTTGTCGCGACTGTCGGCGACAGCACCGTCGCCATCACCTTGCGCTACTGGACGGCGGCTGCCGATTTCTTCGCCGCCCAGATCGACCTCACCAAGAGCGTCAAGCAGGCGTTCGATGCCGAAGGCCTTTCAATCCCGGCGCCGGCGCCGCAAGTGCCGCAGCCGGAGGCCTCAGCCACGCAGCAATAGAGCATTTGAACCCGGCCGGCAGATGGCCCTCAAAGCTCTCCGCGCCCGCGCTGATCTTCGGGCGCGAAGGCGAGATCGACAGGCAACGGCGCCTGCGCCGTCATTGGCGCGAAACTGCCGGTCTCGGTGGCGGGCACCGGCCGAACCATGACGACGCGCCAGAGAACGAACAGGCAGTAGGCTGTGGCAATGACGATTGCCACATAGATGAAGGCCTGCGTGCCGTAGACGGCGGAAAGTCCGGTCACAATGCCGGGTACGACGAAGCCGGACAGCGACCAGGCAAACAAAAGCGAGCTCGACAACGCCACCATGTCGTCCTTGCCGGCGCGGTCGCCGGCATGGGCGCTGGCAAGCGAATAGATCGATTCCGAGGCGCCGTCCCAGACCACATAGATGACGAGCAGCACCGCCAGCGCGCCGCCGTCGAAACCGAGGGCAAACAGGCCCGCCGCGGCGGCAAGCGCCGACGCCGCGATCAGCACAAAGCGCCGGTCGGTGCGGTCGGAAATCCAGCCGAGCGGAATCTGCAGGATCAGCGTGCCGACCGGCATTGCCGAAAGCAGCAAGGCGACGTCGGCCTGGCTGTAGCCCTTGGCCGTGGCATGGATCGGCGCAAAACCCGAGATCGTCATCGACAGGCCGCCGACGGCAAGCATACCGGCAACGCCGACCGGGGAGATCCGCCAGGCGCGGCCGAGCGCCACGGACGCCGCTTGCGGCGCCGGCGGCTGCGCAAGCCGCGTCAGCCCGACGGGAAGGATCGACAGCGCGGTGAAGGCAATGCCGATCAGCGGCGCGTCGGCCGCGCGGATATCGATCAACGCCAGCGTCGAGTAGCCGACGCCGAGCCCGGCGACGTAGGCAACGTAGAAGATAGCCATGACCCGGCCGCGGATGGCGTTGGCGACGACATCGTTCAGCCAGCTCTGCGCGACAATGAACAGGCCGCATATGGCAAAGCCGTAGAGTGCCCGTGCAGCGATCCATGGCAATGGGTGCGGCCCCGCGCCGACCGCGGCGTTGGACAGCACGATCAGCGCCGACAGCACCATGAACACGCGGGCATGGCCGACACGCCGCACCAGCGGCCCGGTCAGGATGCAGCCGGCGAGGCCGCCAGCCGAAAGGCCGGTGACGATCAGCCCCGCCCATGTCGGATCGAAGCCCTCGGCGCCGAGCCGGACTGGGATATAGGCGAACATCAGCCCATTGCCGACGGCGATCAGCGCCATCGACAAAAGGATGCTGGCAATGGCGATCGACGGCGCCGGCTGCCCTAGACCGTTCTTGTCCTGGTCGCGCTCGAGAATCGTCATGACCGAGGATCGCCCATCAAGCAGGTCAAGGCAGCGGCAAAAGCGACATCACCGGACTTGCCTTCCGCGCCGGTTCAGCCCTTTGCCACCTTGCGGATCGCGCTCGACGACAGCGACGAACGCGGGCCGTGGATGAAGGTCCAGGCCGGCGCCGTCATGCGGGCGAGCCGCGGTGCGTCGCCCTCGTCGACGCGGGCATAGTCGAAGGTCTTGGCGCCCACCGCCGACAGGAACGACCGCGTCGCGCCTGGCCGGTCGACCCCCCCGATCGGGAACGGCATGACGATGCGGCGCCAGCGCTGCCAGCGGTGGAAGTCGCGAAGCGAGTCGGCGCCCATGATCCAGACAAAATCGACGCCCGGGTTACGCGCCTTGACCAGCGCCAGCGTGTCGGCGGTGAAGCGGACGCGGTGGGCCGCCTCGAATGCGGTGACCTTGATCTTCGGGTTCTTCGCGATCTTTTCGGATAGCTGCAGCCGCTCGGCCAGCGGCGCCAGGTCTCCGGCATTCTTGAGCGGATTGCCGGGCGTCACCATCCACCACAGCTGATCGAGCGCAAGGCGTCTGAGTGCGATCTCGGCGACCAGCGCATGGCCGGCATGCGGCGGGTTGAACGAACCGCCGAACAGCCCGACCGCCACGCCTTTCCCGGCATGCGGCATCTTGAGATAGCGGGAGGATATGGCATGTTCGGACAAGGCAAGCATGCGTCAGGCACCCCCCTCTGCCGCGCCGGGCATCTCCCCCTCAAGGGGGGAGATTGTCAGCTTCATCGCAGGCGCAAATCTTGCAACGCCGCCGATTGGCGAAATCAGAAATGACAGCCAATCTCCCCCCTTGAGGGGGAGATGTCCGGCAGGACAGAGGGGGGTGGCTGGGCGCACGCCTCTCAGGCTCGGACTGTGGACGGATTCAAGGCCTCACCTGTCCCGACCCGCGCACGCGATATTTGAACGAGGTCAGTTGCTCGACGCCGACCGGCCCGCGTGCATGCATCTTGCCGGTGGCGATGCCGATCTCGGCGCCCATGCCGAACTCGCCGCCATCGGCAAACTGGGTCGAGGCGTTGTGCAGAAGAATCGCCGAATCGACCTCGTTGAAGAACCGGTCGACCGCTGTGGCGTCCTCGGCGATGATCGCCTCGGTGTGATGCGAGGAAAACGTCTCGATATGCTCGATGGCGCCGCCAATGCCGTCAACCAGCTTCACCGCAATGATGGCATCGAGATACTCGGTCACCCAGTCTGCATCGGTCGCGGGCTGGGCATCGGCATAAAGCCTCAGCGCCTCGGCATCGGCATGGATCTCGCAGCCTGCCGCCCGCAAGGCCTCGAGGATCGGCACCAGGTGCGTGCCGGCGGCGGCACGGTCGACCAGCAGCGTCTCGGCAGCACCGCACACCCCGGTGCGCCGCATCTTGGCATTGACCGCGATCTTGACCGCCATGTCGAGATCAGCCGATCGGTCGATATAGAGATGGCAGATGCCCTCGAGATGCGCGAAGACCGGCACCCGCGCCTCGTTCTGCACACGCTCGACCAGGCTGCGGCCGCCGCGCGGAATGATGACCTCGAGATTGCCGGAAAGTCCTTTCAGCATTTCGCCGACGGCGGCGCGATCGGTAGTCGGCACCGATTGTATGGCATCCTCCGGCAGCCCGGCTGCCTTCAGCCCCTCGACCAGGCAGGCATGGATAGCGGCGGAAGAATTCGCCGAATCCGAGCCGCCGCGCAGGATCACCGGATTGCCCGCCTTGAGGCAGAGCGCGCCGGCATCGGCGGTCACGTTAGGCCGGCTCTCATAGATGACGCCGACGACACCGAGCGGCGTGCGCACCCGTTCGATATGCAACCCGTTCGGCCGGTCCCATGCGGCAATGACATCGCCGACCGGATCGCGTAACCCGGCGATCTCGCTGATACCGTCTGCCATGGCGCGGATGCGGGCGGGATCGAGCTTCAGCCGATCCATCGACGCTGCCGATAGGCCAGCCTCCCTGCCATTTCTGATGTCGATGGCATTGGCGTCGAGGATGTCCTGCTCATGCCGAAGGATCGCCTGAGCCATGCCGAACAGCGCCGCGTGCTTGCGCTCGGCCGCAGCGATGGCCAGCGGGCGGGCCGCGGCACGCGCGCGGCGGCCGATATCGGCCATCAGCGCCACGGTATCATCCCGGGATTTTTCATGCAGCGTCAGCATGGCTCATCCTCCGCTATGTAACCTGGTCACCGACTACTTGCTCGCCACCGGCATGGCTCACCACAAGATCGTCGCGGTGGATCATCGCCGAACGCGCCTCGTAGCCGAGCACGGTTTCGATCTCTGTCGTCCTCAGCCCAGCGATCCTTACGGCATCGGCGGCATCATAGGCAACCAGCCCGCGCGCGATCTCGCGGCCCTCGGGCGACAGGATCGCCACCGTGTCGCCACGCGCAAAATTGCCGCTGACCAGTTTGACCCCGGCCGGCAGCAGCGACTTGCCGGAGAGCAGCGCGCCGATGGCGCCGGCATCGACGGTCAGCCGGCCGGCCGGTTCGAGCTGCCCGGCGATCCAGGTCTTGTAGCCCTTGACCGGATTGGCGCTCGGCCGGAAGAAGGTGGCACGCTCGCCGCGCTCGATTGCCAGCAGCGGCGACAGCCGCGTGCCCGATGTGATGATCATGGCGGTGCCAGCGGCGGTCGCGATCTTGCCGGCGTCGAGCTTGGTGCGCATGCCGCCGCGCGACAATTCCGAAGCAGCGGCACCCGCCATCGCTTCGATGTCGGGGGTGATGCGGTCGACGACCTGAATGAATCGAGCTTGCGGGTCACGCGCCGGCGGT
This sequence comes from Mesorhizobium sp. M0408, assembly GCF_040321495.1. Classification (NCBI taxonomy): domain Bacteria; kingdom Pseudomonadati; phylum Pseudomonadota; class Alphaproteobacteria; order Hyphomicrobiales; family Phyllobacteriaceae; genus Mesorhizobium; species Mesorhizobium sp. M0408. The sequence goes on from NZ_JAMYRO010000003.1 coordinate 206,468, forward strand.
GCCGTGTAGAGCCCGTCAACGTCGGAGAGCAGCACCAAAAGGTCGGCGCCCATCATAGTGGCGACGCGCGCCGCCAGCCGGTCGTTGTCGCCATAGCGGATTTCGGAGGTGGCCACCGTATCGTTCTCGTTGATGACCGGCACCGCCTTCATCTTGAGCAGTGTCGAGATCGTCGCCCGCGCGTTGAGATAGCGGCGGCGCTCTTCGGTGTCGCCGAGCGTCAGCAGGATCTGGCCCGATTTCAAGCCATTCTTGCCGAGCGCATCCGACCAGGCGCCGGCCAGCGCGATTTGCCCGACGGCGGCCGCCGCCTGACTCTCCTCGAGCTTCAGCGCCCGCTTGCCGAGGCCGAGAATGGTGCGGCCAAGTGCAATCGCGCCCGAAGACACGACGAGAATTTCGGCGCCGCCATTGGCCAGCACGGCGATGTCGTCCGCAAGCGAGGCCAGCCAGTCGCGCTTCAGGCCCGTCGTGCGGTCGACAAGCAGCGCCGAGCCGATCTTGACGGCAATGCGCCGATAATTTTTCAGCGATTGCGCGGCCATGGCTATGTGTTCCAGCGCGTCTCGACCGGCGCAGCGACAGCCTCGCGTGCATCGGCCACCACAGCGATCAGCGCGCGCAGCACCGCCTCGACGCCTTCGCCGGTGACTGCCGAAAGCAGCATCGGCGCGCGGCCGGCGGCACGTTTCAGCGAGGCGGTCTTTTTCTTGCGTGCGTCGGCATCGAGTATGTCGACCTGGGAAAGCGCGACGATCTCGACCTTGTCGGTCAGGCCGTTGCCGTAGGCTTCGAGTTCGGCACGCACGGTCTTGTAGGCATTGGCCGGATTTTCTTCCTGCGCCGAGACAAGATGCAGAAGGACACGCGTGCGCTCGACATGGCCAAGGAAGCGGTCGCCGATGCCGACACCTTCATGCGCGCCTTCGATCAGGCCCGGAATATCGGCAATGACGAATTCGCGACCGTCGATGCGGGCCACGCCAAGGCCCGGATGCAGCGTGGTGAAGGGATAGTCGGCGATCTTCGGCTTGGCCGCGGTGACCGCCGCCAGGAAGGTCGACTTGCCGGCGTTGGGCAGCCCGACAAGGCCGGCATCGGCGATCAGCTTCAGCCTGAGCCAGATGTTGAGCTCTTCGCCCGGCAGTCCGGGATTGGCGCGGCGCGGCGCCTGGTTGGTCGAGGTCTTGAAGTGCTGGTTGCCGAAACCGCCATTGCCGCCCTTGGCCAACAGAAAGCGCTGGCCGACGACCGTCAGATCGCAGATCAGCGCCTCATTGTCCTCGGCAAAGACCTGTGTTCCGGCCGGCACTTTCAGCGTTACGTCGGCACCCTTGGCGCCGGTCATGTTGCGGCCCATGCCGTGCGTCCCGGTCTTGGCCTTGAAATGCTGCTGGTAGCGATAGTCGATCAGCGTGTTCAGCCCATCGACCGCCTCGACCCAGACATCGCCGCCGCGACCGCCGTCGCCGCCGTCCGGGCCGCCGAACTCGATGAACTTTTCGCGCCGGAACGACACCGAACCGGCGCCGCCGTCGCCGGAGCGGATGTAGACCTTGGCTTGATCGAGAAATTTCATCGGATTGTATGGTTTCTGCTATTGGCTTTGCGGGATTGCTCTAAACCAAGGCGGGTCGAAGGGCGAGGGCCGTTTTTGCTACTGTACCGTCGCGCGTAGCTCTGGACGCGTAGCATTTGGTTGACCCTTGCCGAAAATCGATCCTCGGCTTTCCAAGCGCGAGATGTCGGAATGAAGCTGGTTACTTACAATATCCACTACGGCGTCGGCCTCGACGCCCGCTATGATGTCGGCCGTATCGCCGATGCCGTGCGCGGCGCCGACGTGATCGCGCTGCAGGAGGTCACCCGCGCCAACCCGAAGAATGGCGGCCGCGACATGGTGGCCGACCTCGGCGAGGCGCTGCCCGACTATTTTGCCGTCTACGGCAGCAATTTCGAAGCCGACGCCGGCTCGCGCCTGGAGAACGGCCGCGCCATCACGACCACCTTCCAGCTCGGCAACATGGTGCTGTCGAGGACGCCGATCCATCTGTCGCGCAATCTCCTTTTGCCGCGCAGCCGCAGTGTCGAGGCGATGAACTTCCAGCGCGGCGCGCTGGAGGCGCTGATCGAAACGCCGCTTGGTCCGATCCGCTTCTATTCCACCCATCTCGACCACCGTAGCCCGGTTGAACGGCTGAGCCAGATCCGCTTTCTGCGCCAGCGTCTGTTGAAATACCCGCTCGAGGGCGGCGGGCTCTCCGGCGTCGCCGAGATCGGCTTGCCGGACCTGCCTTGTCCCGAAGCCTTCGTCGTCATGGGCGACTTCAACATGCTGGCCGGATCGCCGGAACATGTCGAACTCGCCGGCCAGCCTGACCATGAATTCGGCATGCCGGTGACCGCCGACCTCGCCATCGATGCTGCCACCCGCCTCGGCGCTGCCGGCGCCGATCTCGTCACCTGGGTCGACCCCAAGCGGCCGGGCGATACCAGCCGCTACAAGCGCATCGACTACATCTTCACCAGCGCCTCGCTTGCCAAATCGCTGAGGCGCCTGTGGGTCGACCGGCAAGCGGCCGGTTCGGATCACTTGCCGATCTGGCTCGAGATGACGTGAGCCGCATCCATCAAAAATGCACCCAGTTCCGCAGGCTGGTCCAGGTCTTGCGATCGAGGCGGTAGCGCTCGACCGGCACCTGACCGGCAACGATCGAATTCAGCATGCCCTGGCCGGCATACTGGAAGCCGCATTTGTGGATGACCCGGCGCGAGGCCGGATTGATAACCCGCGTCGAGGCGTGCAGCACCTGGATCGTGGTTCTCTGGAAGGCAAGGTCGACCAGTGCGTGCGCTGCCTCCGTCGCGTAGCCGCGTTTCCAGTACGGCTCGCCGATCCAGTAGCCGAGCTCCAGCCCACGATCCGTGGTGTTGAGCCCGGCACAGCCGACGAAGGTCTCGGTGCCGGCCAGCGTCAGCGCATAGGCGATTCCGGCCCGGCGCGATGCCGTCATGGCCAGGAAAGCGCGTGCCTCCGCCTCGCCATAGGGATGCGGCATGCGGGCCAGCATTTCCGCGACATGGCGGTTGTCGGCGAGCGCCACCAATTGCTCGATGTCGCTCTCACGCGGGGCACGCATAACCAGCCGCTCGGTGACCAGGACCGGGCAATCTATCGTGTAACTTTCGTCGTCTGTCGCTTCCGCTTCGGCAACCATATCAAAGTCCTCCAGGCACAAGAAAAAGGGGAGATGGAAACCCATCTCCCCTGATCCATTTCCTGGCTTGGCCAGACACCGGTTCCCGAGATGGGTGCCGGTGTTCTCGTGCGGAACCGGCTACTCCGCTGCCTTCGTCATCGGGTTCACCGATACGTAGGTTCGGCCATTGGCTTTTTTGTTGAAGGTGACTGCGCCAGCTTCGAGCGCAAACAGCGTGTGGTCCGTGCCAATGCCGACATTGGTGCCGGGATGCCACGTCGTGCCACGCTGACGAATGATGATGTTGCCCGGAATCACGGCTTCGCCGCCGAACTTCTTCACGCCGAGCCGCTTGGAATGGGAGTCGCGACCATTGCGCGACGATCCGCCAGCTTTCTTGTGTGCCATCTAACTACTCCGATGCGCCGCGAGGCGCCTAAACGATCTTATGAACGCGTTCGCGTTCCGTTTCAAGTCCGATCCGGCGACGATTGCGCCGGTTCGTTCTACTTCTTCGCCAATTCCTTGGCCTGCTCGCGCCAGTCCTTGATCTGGTCGGCGCTGAACGGCATGTGCTCGTCGATCTTGGCGACGTCCTTGTCGGACAGCTTGGCGATCTGGGCAAAGGTGGTGATGCCCTGTTCGTTGAGCTGGCCGGCGGCGACCGGGCCGATGCCCTTGATCACGGTCAGGTCGTCCGGCTCGCCCTTCGGCGCCTTGAACAACGGCGCGGCGGCTTCGGCAGCCTTGTCCACGGTCGTCTCGGCCTTGGCTTCCTTCTTCGGCGCAGCCTCTGCCTTCGCTGCTGCCTTCGGCGCGGCTTCAGCCTTCGCCTCGGTCTTGGCTGCAACTTCGGCCTTCGCTTCGGTCTTGGCGGCGGCCTTCTTCGCCGGCTTGGCGCCACCCAGCAGGATTTCGGCAATCCTGACGGTGGTCAAAAGCTGGCGATGGCCGATCTTGCGGCGCGAATTCTGCCGGCGGCGCTTCTTGAAGGCGATGACCGTGCGGTTCTTGCCTTGCTCGACGACTTCGGCGGTGACCATCGCACCATCCACGAACGGCGCGCCGAACGTGACGTTTTCGCCTTCGCCATGCGCGAGCACATTACCGATCTCGACGATGTCGCCGACATTGGCTTCGAGTTTTTCGATCTTCAGGAGATCGTTGGCGGCAACGCGATACTGCTTGCCGCCCGTTTTGATGACTGCGAACATTTTTTGCCTTTCGCTGTTCGGTCGGCCTTGATGAACCGCTTCAGGCGGTTCGGCCGTCTTTTTGTCAGTCTGCGGGTTCAAAAAACAAGCGGCGCGGAAGATCCCTCCACGCCGATTGCGCGCTGTCCCTAACCGAAGGTTCGGCTTGAGTCAAGGCAAGCGCCGCGGGCAAGCTGCGAATGGGTTGAGCCCAGTCCTAGCAAATATCGAGCAGCGGCTGCCGGAGGCTCGAAGGAAGCACGGACAGAAGCTGCGGCGCCGGGGCAGATTGGCCCTTGTAACCTGCCTGTCCAGCCGTTATCTAGTGCGCCGCGCCGGCAACGGCGGACCATGACCGCGGAGAGGTGGCAGAGTGGTCGAATGCACCGCACTCGAAATGCGGCATGGGTGCAAGCCCATCGGGGGTTCGAATCCCTCCCTCTCCGCCACATTTCACCTCTCAAATCTTCACCTAACTGATTGAATTTACTCGCTAATTCGCCGTTTTGGTTTGCGCCACCGGGCGACTATTTGCACTTTTAGCTCTGGTTTTAGCTCTAGAATCTGCTCTGGTTTCTGGCGGAGAAAGGTCCGCCGGTGGCTCTTGTAGGAGTATGGGCAAACAAATCAAACTCAGGCGGCGCGGTAGGGGCGGCACGCTCTATGTCGTCCGCGATGTCACGGCGCGCAGGTTGGGTGCAAAGCCACCGGCTTCATGTGCTGGCGTGAGGCAGACGGCATGCCCTTGTGGTCGGTCGATATCAGGTTGAGTTGATGCCTGCTGAGGTGGAAAGTTGACGACCAATTCACTAGCTTCCGGCATAACCAAAGGATCGAGCACAGATGTGGGGTGGCCTTCGAATTTTATTCGATATTGCACCGTGGTTTGTGCTGGCTCTGATTTTTGCAGTTGTGGTCGTAACGATTGTTCGCCGCATGCGCCATTGAAGGGCGGGCGGTAGCGGGCGCGGTCGATTACCGGGGCGATAGGCATTCGCGGACGCCGGAGGCTCCAGCCAGCAGCGTTTCAAGGTTAAGTGCAGATTTCGGGACAATTTCTCAGCCCGAAGGTGAGGTCGGTGAGGTCTGGTTCCCTTACGCAAGTGACGCGAAAAAAACTCGTTGTCCGGAGAGACGGTGAGAACCAGCTACCCAACACATGATGATTTTTTTGGGTGACTATGCCCGACAGAAGCAGACCTCACCGACCTCACTCACCAGCCTCGATGGGCACCTCGTAGAAGCACCACCGGGCACCGTCCTTCTGCCGTTTACCCTTCACAAGTTCGACCCAAATCGTTTCATCCGTTCCCGATTTCGTGAGGGTGTAGGTGTCGAGAATTGCCAATGTAGCGAGCAACGGCCCTCTCGTCTCACGTCTCCGAACACGTCATCGATCTTGAGACATCCATACTGGAGGGCTCCGTTGTCGTAGGCGATGTTATCTGCTGCCGCCTTCACGTCCTTCAGCAGCTTGCGCAGAGCCGGGTCGTCAAAGATTTCCACTGCCTTATCCTTGGCCGCCTCTCGCGCCTTGCGCTGCTCCAGCTCCGGCGCGTCCTGGCCCACGCGGGCTGCAAGCGCATCCGGGTCGACGGCATCGAGTAGGCGCCCTGCCAAACCCGCGAGATCGACGCCGCCCGTCACTTTTGTGATTGCCGCGCGATCCTTGTCGCTGATCCTTTGGTCAAGAGCGGCCAGACGGGCCGCAAGGGTTGCGAAGGCGTCATCGTCCCGCCGTCCGGCGGCGATCTCGTCGATCAGCCGATCGAATCCTATGACCCGGTCACGATCGAGAGGTTGCGATACCGTCTTGAGGCTTTCGGAAACGCCAACCGCGTCGACCAGTACGAAACGCGTCTTTGCTTCGGCGTCCGGAGTGACCTCGCGCAGTTTCTCCGGCGATATCGTGCGGGCGCCACGTCCTTTCATCTGCTCGAAATAAAGCTCCGAACGGACATCTCGAAGGAAGATCAGCGCCTCGATCGGCTTGACGTCCGTTCCTGTCGCGATCATGTCGACGGTGACGGCGATGCGCGGGTTGTAGTCGTTGCGGAAGGCGCGGATCAGCTGTTCGGGATCGGCGCCGTCAGTCTTGTAGGTGATCTTCCTCGCGAAGTCGTTTCCCTTGCCGAACACCTCCCGGACCAGCCCAACAATCTCCTCGGCGTGGTGGTCGTCCTTGGCAAATATCAGAGTTTTCGGAACCTCGTGACGGCCGGGGAATAGTTCGGTGAAGAGTGTGTCACGAAAGGATTCGAGAACCGTGCGGATCTGGTTCGGGACCAGGACAGTCCGGTCGATCTGGTCCGGCGTGTATGCGAAATCTTCCGACAGGGTCTCGTAGCGTTCGGCTCGCGTTCGCTTATCGCGTAGCCTGCCTTCACGGTCGACCCGCGTTCACCGATTTCCGTCCGGATGCGGAAGATTTCGAAGCCGACATTGACGCCGTCGACCACCGACCGCTCATAGGGATACTGAGCCACGAGGTTCTTGTTGAAGAAGCCGAGCGTGTGAAGGGAGGGGGTCGCGGTGAGGCCGACCGTGAAGGCATCGAAGTATTCGAGCACTTGCCGCCACGTGCCATAGATCGACCGGTGGCATTCGTCGGTGATGACCAGGTCGAAGCTCTCGATCGGGATCGAGGGATTGTAACTGATCAGCCGTTCAGTCGACGGGCCGGACTGCTCGAATGACGAAATCTCCTCGTCCTCTTCGGCAAGCTCCGTGCCGGTCAGCACTGAGTAGACGCGCTGAATAGTCGCGACCACCACTTGTGAATCCTTGTCCAGCCCCGCCGCGCCGAGTTTCTGGACGTTGTAGATCTCTGAGAAGGATCTGCCTGTTCCCGGCGGGCGGTAAGCGAGAAACTCGTCACGAGTCTGGCGGACAAGGTTCGCTCGGTCCGCCAGGAACAGGATGCGCCGGAAGCCGGAATGCGCCAGCAGCCTATAGCTCAACGTGCAGGCAGTGAATGTCTTCCCGGCGCCCGTGGCCATCTGGACGAGCGCCCGCGGCTTGTTCACCGCCAGCGACTGCTCAAGAGCAGCTACAGCGTCTACTTGGCAGGCACGCAACCCAGTTGGATCGACCGGTGGCATTGACTGCAGCCGGGCACGAAGTGTCGTGGTATCCTTGATCCAGCGTTCAAGTGTCTCCGGACGGTGGAACGAGAACACGATGCGTGATGTGGAATCCGGATCGGCGTGGTCCCTGAAGATCGTTTCCGAGGATGAGGCAACATACTCGAAACGTACCTGTCCATCCGACCGCACCAGATGGCTTGGCGCGCCCGCCATGTAACGCGCCGCCTGCTCGGCGAAACCTGAAAGCGTTGATCCGTCAGGCTTGGCTTCCACGACGCCGCACAGGATTCGTGCTACGAACAGGGCATAATCGACGGGACCGCTAGCGGTCTGGAATTCCCGGACGGCGACGCCAAGGCCCGCTCCCAGGTTCATCTCGGCGCGGGTCTGCACCACCCACCCGCACAACAACAGACGCCGATCAATCTGGGATCGCGCCCTGTCTTCCGGATGAAATGCCCCCTCGTTCATTCGCGCACACTATGATGTGCAACCCTTCGGCGAAAGCCCGTTAGACGTTCGAAATGTTTCAACTGACTGTCTCACGGCGACTCTTCTACCGTGCGGGACTTAACAATCAGCTTTGCCGGCCAGCGGCTTTCCCTTCAGTCAAGCGTCCTGTTCTCGACGCAAAGGCAGGTTTAGCGGTTAGCTCAGGCCTCGAAGATTTCACCCCTACACAGACTTTGTTGGCGGACGGCTCAATTGCGCCGATAGTGTTGAAAAGTCCGCCACCGAGGCCGTAGGGCTGCGCGGATAGAATTTCGTTCCGCAAATGAATTGCCTGTGAATCTTGATTCCAGCAGTACGCCCAGCGAGAAATGCCTTTCTACTTCAGAGGTATGCCCTCCGGAGCACCAGACTTTTTCAACAAAATCCGCCAGGAGCGGTCATTGCCGAGCAGATACTCTAAGGTCGCGTTCTGGTCGAAATGGGCCGAGAGCAGACCGGCAGCTTCGCCGCGATATTCAACAGCGGACATTCAGGTTGGTGTGGGCATCGTCGTGACCTGACCCAAAGCCGCCCTTCATGAGCCCATTTCGCTGCCCGATAGCTGACATTCACCGCGACCAGCATTCCTGACCCTTTCGGGACCTTCCGAGGCCGATTTTCCTTCCCGGAACCAGACGTTAAGCGCAACCAGTACTGATGACCCTGTGCAGACCTTTGCGTCGATGACTCGGCCCGGCCGCAGTAAACTCGAAGTGGCCATTCTGAACCGCGCAAACAGTCTCCCTGACAGCGAGGTGCTGGCGGGACGTTTGGCGGAGTAAGTTTTGCGCTCGCAACCAACGCAAATTGGGCGTACCGTGGCATATCGTCGGTTGCTAATACTGGGCCGGCGACTGAGAGCGCAAGACTCCCGCATCAAGACTCTGGGCGCGCTCGTAATTCGCTGTGTTCGGCGCGCTCACAAGACTGTCTGTCACTGCCGGAACCTCTTTTGCTCGGTTCCGGCCAGAATTGCCATTTGCGATTCGGAAGAGGAGCGTTCGGATGCAGATCATGCAAACCCGCCGCCGATTCCTGGCCGGCGCTGCAGCGGTAAGCGCTGCCGGTATTGTCGGTCTTCCGGAGTCGCTTCACGCGGAACCGCCGCTGGAAACGACCACGGTTCGGCTGCCGCGGTGGGTTGGTGGTTCCTACTGCTGGGCCGGCGCGTACATCGCCGGAGAACTGATGCGCGCAGATGGCTTCACCGACGTTCGCTACGTAGAAGCCGACAGAAGCGTCGACCAATCGGAGTGGATCGCACGCGGTGAGACGGATTTCTCGGTCAACTTTCCGCCGAACCAAATCGCGTCGATCGATGCCGGCGTGCCGATCAAGGTGCTAACCGGGTTGCACTCGGGATGCCTCGAACTGATCGCCAAGGAGAGCATCCGCAGCGTCACGGATCTGCGGGGCAAGAGGGTGGGCGTTGATGGTTTCAACAACTCGCGACACGTGTGGCTGTCCCTCATGTCCGGCTATGTCGGGCTCGATCCCGTCAACGATATCCAGTGGGTCTTGACTGAGGGCGTCAAGCCCACGGAACTCTTCGTCCAAGGGAAGATCGACGCATTCCTCGGCACGCCGCCCCAGCCGCAGGAGCTGCGCGCCAAGAAGATCGGCCACACCATCCTCAACAATGCCGTCGACCGCCCATGGTCACAGTATTTCTGCTGCATGATCTCCGCGACGTCGGACTACGTGAATAGGTACCCGGTGGCGACCAAGCGGGTCTTGCGATCCATCCTCAAGGCGGCTGACCTCTGCGTGTCGAATCCGCAGCGGGTGGCTCGGCAGATGGTCGATCGCGATTTCGTCCCATCGTATGACTACGCGCTCCAAACGCTGAAGGATATCCGGTACGACCGGTGGCGGGAATTCGATCCTGAAGACTCCCTGCGGTTCTACACACTCCGCATGCAGGAGACGGGCATGATCAAATCGAGCCCGCAACAGATCATCGCCGACGGAACGGACTGGCGCTTCCTCGACGAGTTGAAGCGTGAGCTGAAAACCTGATCCCATTTGTCTCAAGGGGAGACGTGGACATGGAAATCATCCAGAGCCGCCGGCGCTTCCTGGCCGGCCTTTCGGCAGCCGGCGCCGCGAGCCTAGTCGGGGTCCAGCAATCGCTCCCCTCAGAGCCACCGCCGGAAACGACTAGCGTCCGCAGGCGAGCCGCTGCGGAGCCACCGCCTGAGACGACGCGGATCCGGCTCGTCCGGATTCCCAGCATCTGTCAGGCCCCCCAGTATGTAGCCGAAGAACTGCTGCGCAGCGAAGGGTTCACTGAGGTGCACTACCTCCAAAAAGAGGGGACCGCAGACATCGCGCCGGCCCTCGCCTCTGGTGAAGCCGACCTCAGTGCGCATTTCGCCGCCCCGCTCCTTCTCAGCCTGGAAGCGGGGGATCCCATCGTCATCCTGGCAGGACTCCACGTCGGCTGCTTTGAGCTGTTCGGCACCGATCGCATCCAGTCGATCCGCGACCTCAAGGGGAAGACCGTGGCCGTGCCAGCGCTAGATTCCAGCCGATACGTCTTTCTCGCCGCTATGACGGCTTATGTAGGCCTGGACCTCCATAAGGACATACACTTCGTCACGCATCCGGGACCCGAGTCCATCCGGCTCCTAAGTGAGGGGAAGATCGATGCCTACCTAGGCTTTCCCCCCGAACCGCAGGAGATGCGGGAGCGGCAGATCGGCCATGTGGTGATTAGCAGCACCGTGGACCGGCCCTGGTCGCAATACTTCTGCTGCATGCTGGCTGGGAACCGGGAGTTCGTCCGCACGTATCCGGTGGCCACCAAACGCGCCCTCCGCGCCATCTTGAAAGCGGCGGATTTCTGCGCCAGCGAGCCGGAGCAGTCCGCGCAGTACTTGGTGGAGCAGGGCTATACTAGGCGCTATGACCATGCCCTCCAGGTCATAAAGGGGCTCCCCTACGGTTGGCGTGGGTATAGCGCTGAGGACACCCTGCGCTTCTACGCCTTGCGCCTCCACGAGGTCGGGATGCTCAAGAGCACCCCCCAGAAGCTCTTGGCCCAAGGCACCGACTGGCGCTTCTTCAGCGAACTGAAGGAGGAGTTGAAGACGTAGGCAATCGCCATCATGCCGTGCGCCCTATCGAGGGAAGGAGTGGCTTATGCAGATCATCCAGAACCGCCGCCGTTTCCTAGCCGGCGCTGCGTCAGCCGGCGCCGCGGGCCTTATCGGCACCTCTACGCAAGCCTGGGCTGAGCCGCTGCCGGAGACCACCTCGGTCCGCCTGCCGCGGTACATCGGCGGCGCCTATTGCTGGGCGGGCCTGTACCTCGCCGGAGAGATGCTGCGCGCCGAGGGATTCACCGATGTCCGCTATGTGCAAGGTGACAAGAAGGTTGATCATTCCGCGTGGATCGCAAACGGCGAGACGGATTTCAGTGTGAACTATGTGCCGATTCATCTGGCGTCGATCGATGCAGGAGTGCCGATCAGGGTACTAAGCGGACTGCACTCCGGGTGCCTCGAACTGATCGCCAACGACAGCGTCAAAGGCGTCTCGGACCTGCGTGGAAAGCGGGTTGGGGTCTTTACGCTTGATTCGCCGCAACACGTGTTGGTTTCTCTGATGGCCGCCTATGTTGGGCTCGATCCCGTCAACGACATCGAATGGGTCATCGAAGAGCACAATTTTGCGGAAGGCTTCGTCGAAGGAAAGTACGATGCAGTGCTCGGCCAACCGCCCCGCACGCAGGAACTTCGCTCCAGGAAAGTAGGCCACACAATCCTCAACTCGACCACCGACCCGCCGTGGTCGCAGCACTTCTGCTGCATGATTTCCGCGACTGCGGATTATGTAGACAGATACCCGGCGGCGACAAAGCGCGTCCTGCGGTCCATCCTCAAGGGCGCCGACCTCTGTGTCTCAGATCCGTCATGGACTGCAGGGCAGCTGGTCGATCGAGGTTTCGTCCCCAGCTACGAACTCGCGCTGCAAACGCTTGGCGACCTCCGGTACGACAGATGGCGGGATTTCGATGCCGAAGCCTCGATGCGCTTCTACGCGCTGCGCATGTACGAAACGGGCATGATCAAGTCGAGCCCGCAAGAGATAATCGCCACCGGAACGGATTGGCGCTTTCTCTATCAACTAAAGCAGGAGTTGAAGACGTAGGCAATCGCCGAACGTCGTGTCCCATCAGGGAAGGAAAGGCTTATGCAGATCATCCAGAACCGCCGCCGTTTCCTCACAGGCCTGTCCGCGCTCGCAGGTGTGGGTCTTGCAAAGGGCCGCAACGCGGCCGCCGCCGAAGCGGCACCTGAAACCACAATCGCCCGCTTTGCGGCGGCGCCCGGTATCTGCATTGCTCCGCAGTACGTCGCCGAGGATCTGATCCGCGCAGAGGGGTTCTCAGATTTCGGCTTCGTGGCCGCCGAAGCTGGTATCGCCCAGACCGAGATGCTGGCGCGCGGCGACATCGACTTCGGCATTGACTTTGCCACGGCCCTAATCATTCCAGTCGACACTGGCGCCCCGATCAAGGTGATCTCCGGAGTGCATGTCGGCTGCTACGAGTTGTTCGGACGCGAGGACATCAAGAGCATCGCGGATCTCAAGGGCCGCAAAGTCGGCGTCGGCGGCAATCTATCGTCGGATCCGCATATCTTCGTCAGTGCCATGGCGACCTATGTCGGCCTCGATCCGCAACGCGACATCGAATGGATCGTCGGCGAGGCAAAGCCGGCGGAGCTCTTCGCCGAGGGCAAGGTCGACGCCTTCCTGGCTTTTCCGCCTGAGGCTCAAGACCTCCGCGCCCGCAAAGTCGGCCACGTCATCCTCGACAGTTCCAAGGACCGGCCGTGGTCGCAATATTACTGCTGCATGCTGGCGGTCAACGCTGCGTATGCCGAGAAAAATCCAGCTGCCACCAAGCGCGTCATCCGGGCCATCATCAAATCGGCCGACATCTGCGCGGCCGAACCGGAACGGGTGGCACGCCTCCTGGTGGATGGCGGACACACCGAACAATACGACTACGCCGTGCAGTCGCTCCGCGAGCTCCCATACTCTGATTGGCGCGACTTCGATCCCGAGGACACGATGAGGTTCTTCTCGCTGCGGCTGCATGAAGCCGGGATTGTCAAGTCGAACCCAAACGAGATCATCGCGAACGGCACGGATTGGCGCTTTTTCAACGAGGTCAAGCGCGAGATGAAAACGTGAGCGAGTGGGCGGCGCGCATCTTGCTGCTGGCGCTGATGGCCGGGCCGGCACACGCGCACGACGCGCCGCACGACGAGCGCCTGCCGACGATCGGACAGGCGCCGGACTTTACCTTGGTATCGCAGGACGGTGTGCGTGTGTCGCTGCACGACTTTCGCGGCAAGGTGGTCGCCGTTTCATTCATCTATACGTACTGTACCGACGTCTGCCCCATGCTGACCGCCCATATGGCCAGCGTGCAGGAAAAGTTGGGTAGTGCATTCGGACCGAAAATCGCCTTCGTTTCGATCACCGTCGACCCGGAGCGCGACACGCCCGATGTTTTGAAGGAATATGCGCAGAATTTTGGCGCCGATCTGAAGGGCTGGTCGTTTCTTACCGGTGATCCGGCGATTGTCCATGAGGTTGGACGGAAATACGGGGTCATCGCGAAGAAGGCGGCGAACGGAGATGTCGACCATAACTTGTTGACGTCGCTCGTGGACCCCGGTGGCATCTTGCGAGTACAGTATCTTGGTGTCCGGTTCGACCTGGAGGAGTTCCGGGATGACCTTCTCAGCCTCTTGGACGAATCCAAATAGCATAACGAACCGGCTCGTTGGCTGGGTTGCCCGGCTGCCGGCGCGCGTCCAGACCAAGCTCTTGATCGCGTTCCTGTCGATTGTCGGCCTGCTGATCGTGCTCGGGGCCGTCGGGTTGCAGGTGCTGAGTGGGGTCAATGATCAAACAAACGAGCTGATCAAGTTGCAGCGCCGGATAGCAGCCTATCGCCAGGTCCAGCACGATACGACCACCCAGCTCTACGGCATCTCCACCGCCCTTTTGCTTCAGGACGACCGGATGCTGGATGCGGCGCTGCGCCAGCTCAACCAGTTCGGCTACGACCTCGACCGCATGGAGTTCGTCGCCAAAGCCGAGGTGGAAGTGCTTGGCCAGGTCAGGCAAGAGTACGAACGGCTGACGGCCGGGGTGACGCACGTGGCAGAGCTCGTCCGCGCCGGCCGCACTGAGGAGGCGCGCAAGGTTCAGCTTGATGAAATCATACCGTCGGCTGATAGCCTCGAGCGGCTGACAAACCAGCTGGTCAACATGGCCGAGGCCGACATGGTAGTGGCCATCGAAACGACCGAGGGTGCGTACGGCACGTCCAGACTGATCGTGGTCTCGTTTGCTGTGGGCAGTATCCTGCTGGCGTTGGGGCTCGGCTACATCATCTCCTGGTCGTTGATCGAACCGGTCAAGAAGATCGAGACGCGCCTCAGCCAGATAGCGGCCGGCGACTTCGCCCAACAGGTTGCCGTCGCCAATCGCGACGAACTTGGAGTGCTCGCCGCTAACGTCAACCAGACCTCCGACCAGCTGGGGCGCCTGTATCAGGAGATTGAGACACGCACCCAGCAGCTCGACGAAGCCCTTCAGCAGCAGACAGCCACTGCAGACGTTCTGAAGGTCATCAGCCGCTCTACCTTCGATCTGCAGGTCGTGCTCGATACGTTGGTGGAATCGGCTGTCAGGCTCTGCCGTGCCGACAAGGGTGGTATCGTGCAGTTGCTGGATGGCGTATTCCGCTATGTGTCGACGCATGGCTACCCGCCCAGTTTCCGTGCTTATGTCGACGCCAATCCACTTCCCGCGCTCGCCGCAGGCCGAGGCTCCGCCGTAGGGCGCGTAATCGAAGAACGGCGGATCGTGCAAATCGAAGACGTGACCGCTGATCCGGACTACCGCGTTGCCTTGATCGCTGAGGCAGGCGGATTCCGCACCGTCCTCGCTGCCCCGCTGTCGCGGGAAGGTGATCTCGTTGGCGTATTCGTCATGACGAGGGTTGAGCCGCAACCTTTCAATCTCAAGGAGATCGCGCTCGTCGAGACATTTGCCGACCAGGCGGTGATCGCCATCGAGAATGCGCGGCTCTTCGAGGCGGTGCAGTCACGGACGCGCGAGCTTGCCGCGTCTGTTGGTGAGCTCGAGGCGCTTGGTGAAGTGAGCAAGGCGGTCAATTCGACGCTGGATCTCGACACGGTGCTGAAAACGATCGTCGCCAAAGCGGTCCAGTTGTCGGAGACGGATGCTGGCACCATCTACGTGTTCAGCAGCACGCGGCAGCAATTCCGTCCGCGCGCAAATTTCGGTATGAGCGATGAGCTTATAGCCGCAGTCTCACACCAGACGATCGGGCTGGCCGACATGGGGATCGGCGACGCACCCGAGCGCTGCATGCCGGTGCAGTTTCCCGACCTCAGCGAGGAGGCCTCATCCTTCCTTGTAAGAAAGACGATCGTCGAAGCCGGATATCGCGGTATCCTGATCGTTCCGCTGCTGAGGCCCAACAAGATCGTCGGTGCACTGGTCGTCAGGCGCTACAAGCCAGGTGCCTTCCATGAGCAAGTTGTCCACCTGCTGGAGACCTTCGCAGCCCAATCGGTGCTCGCGATCCAGAATGCCAAGCTGTTCCGTGAGATCGAGGAGAAAAGCCGGGAGCTGGAGGCAGCTAGCCGCCACAAGTCCCAGTTCCTCGCGAATATGAGCCACGAACTCAGGACACCGCTCAATTCGGTCTTGGGTTTCACAGAGCTGCTGGTCGACGGCATCTACGGCGAACTCCCGGACAAGGCAAAGACGACCGTCGCGCGCGTGCAGGCAAACGGTCGTCACCTCCTCGGGCTCATCAACGACGTACTCGACCTTTCCAAGATCGAAGCCGGCCAGCTCACACTGGCGATCGAGGACTACTCCGTCGCGCAGATTGTTCGATCGACAGTTACGGCTGTAGAGCCGCTGGCACGAGCGAAGGGTCTTGAGCTTTCAACGACTGTTGCCGAGAACCTTCCAATCGGCCGCGGGGACGAACGCCGTTTGACGCAGGTCCTGCTCAATCTTGCAGGCAACGCCGTCAAGTTCACCGAAACGGGTGCGGTCGACATTCTTGCCGATGCGGTCGACGGGCACTTCGAGATGACCGTCCGAGACACCGGTCCCGGCATCGCGTCCAAGGACCAGGCTCTCATCTTCGAAGAATTCCAGCAGGTCGACAACAGCAGTACCAGGCAGAAGGGCGGTACGGGTCTTGGCCTGGCGATCTCGAAGCGCATCGTCGAAATGCATGGCGGAACCATAGACGTCGAGTCCGTGATCGGGTCAGGGTCGACATTCCGTCTCAAGGTACCAATCCGGGTGAATGAGGACGTGAGGGCCGCATGAGCAAACGAATCCTGATGGTGGAAGACACCGAGGACAACCGCCAGATCATCCGCGATCTCATTGCTACCACCGAATACGAACTGATCGAGGCGGCGGACGGCGCCGCCGGCATCGCTGCAGCAGGAGCGCACAGGCCAGACCTGATCCTTATGGACATTCAGCTCCCGGTGATCGACGGGTATGAAGCGGCCCGCCGCATCAAGGCCGACCCGGCGCTCCGGCACATTCCGATTATCGCCGTCACCTCCTACGCGTTGTCGGGCGACGAGGCGAAAGCCCTTGCTGCTGGGTGCGATGGTTACATTGCCAAGCCCTTCAGTCCGCGCCAGCTGCTTTCCGAGATTCGCGGGTTCCTTTCTTGAGGGAGGCAGCGCTTTGCACGATCCGCCTCGCATTCTCGCGGTCGACGATACTCCGGAAAACCTCGAGATCCTGCGCATGCGCCTCGAGGCGAATGGCTACGAAGTTGCAACCGCCGCCGATGGGGAAGAGGGGCTTGCGAAAGCCCGCGAACTCACGCCGGATCTGATCCTGCTCGACATCATGATGCCGAAGCTCGACGGCATCAGTGTGGTACGCATGCTCAAGCACGATCAATCGCTGCGGTCGATCCCCGTTATTCTGGTCACCGCGAAAGCCGACACGCGCGACGTGGTCGATGGGCTGGACGCCGGTGGCGACGACTATCTGACAAAGCCCTTCGAGCACAGGGCGCTGTTAGCGCGGGTGCGCTCGATGCTGCGTCAGAAGGCGCTTCACGACACTGTCGCGAGCCAAGCCAAACGCCTTGAGGACCAAGCCGCGCAACTTTCCGACTGGAACCGCTCGCTCGAGCAAACCGTGGCCGACCAGGTGACGGAGCTCGAGCGAATGGCGCGGCTTAGGCGGTTCCTGCCCGAACAGGTCGCCGACCTCATCGTTGCGGCGGGCAATGGAGATGCGCTCTTGCAGAGCCACCGTCGCGAGGTGACCGTTGTCTTTTGCGATTTGCGCGGCTTTACTGCCTTCGCAGAGACCGCCGAACCCGAAGAAGTCATGACCGTTCTTGCCGAGTATCATTCCTGTCTTGGTGAACAAATTGTCCGCCACGAGGGGACTCTCGAGCGGTTCGTGGGCGACGGTATCGTCGTGGTTTTCAACGATCCACTGGCATGCGCCGACCACAGCGAGAGAGCTGTCTCAATGGCTGCTGCAATGCGCGACGCGATTGACGAGCATTCAGAGCGATGGCGCAAGCGCGACTATTTGCTTGGCTTTGGGATCGGCATTGCCAGGGGCCACGCAACCATCGGGCGCATCGGTTTTGATCAGCGCTCGGACTATGCCGTCATCGGCACTGTGTCGAACCATGCCGCCCGATTGTGCGAGGAGGCCAAATCGCGCCAGATTCTTGTTAGCCAACGGGTCCTCGGCGCTGTCGAGTCGCTGGTCGAATCCGTTCTTGTTGGCGAACTGACGCTGAAGGGTTTTCGCCGCCCGATGCCTGCCTATGAAATCGTGCGGTGGATCGGTCGGCCAAGCTAGAAGGGCGGGCCGCCGCTCAGACCACGGTCATAACGTCTAATAGCCATCGCAACCTTACCCGCCAAATCGTCCTTGTTGCGCCAATATTTAACGAGCTTCTTTTCATACAGCTTTCGGAATCTCTCGAGTTTGGCCTTTTTCTCGAACTCGACCTTTTCCGCGGCCCACGTCTTGCGAGCACCGCCTTCGAGCAAAAACGCCACGGTAGGCACGCCTTGGGCGACGGTGTACTCGTACTCCATCTGGGTGTAGCTCTTACCCTTCAACTCTGAGCCGTACCGCTCCGCTACGATGAGTACGTAGTAGTCGCTGTCATCGATGCGCCGCTTAATGTAATCCCATTGAGTGTCGTCGCTGGCTTGGAATGCCTCCATCCCCACAGGAATATGCCCGAGGGTTAAGAACGGCCTCGATGACCGACCGTCTTTCGTCCACCAAATCGGCATAGGTCGAGCTGACGAAGATTTGGTATTTAACGTCCATGCGGCTTCACCCTTCGATCCGCCCTTGTAAGTCTGCAAGCAGGCTGGGGATAACGTTCCGTGCCCGCATCAAGAAGCCGAGTCATGATTCTTGCAAGGGGTGAAGCGATCAAAGCCCGACCCGCGCGCTGGCACGCTAGGTTGCCCGGTTTGCCGGAAGGAATAATCACTTGCGGCGAGGAGTATGAAACGTGCGGTGCCCCCCGCCGCAGCGACAGCCTTCGCTATTCCTTCTTGTCGACCAGCGCCCGTAGTGCCGAGACGTCATGCAGCAATAACCTGCTGCCGCGCTTTTCGATCAGGCCTCTCTTGGCGAGGTCGCTCATTTCGCGCGAGACCGCTTCCCTGTGCGTGCTCATCGTTGCCGCCAGCTCGGAATGCGTCGGTGCCGGGCTTATGGACACCTCGCCGTCCGCGAGTGCGGCTTTCTCCGCCCGATGCAGGAGCTCGACGATCAGCCGTTTTCGCACGACCAGAGTGCTGTATTCGAATACCCGCTCGGTCATGCGCCGGAGCTGGGCAGACAGATGCTCAAGCAGCATCCAGGCAAAAGTCGGGTGGGTCATCACGATATCCCGGAATGCTGTGCCGGACAGCCGTGCAGCGCGGGTTGCCTCCAGCGCGACTACGCTGGCAGAGCGTGCAATCCCGTCAATGCCTCCGAGCTCCCCGAAAATGTCACCCGGTTCGACATCGCGATACGCTATCTCCCTGCCGTCCGCTGAAACCAGTGTCACGCGAGCCCGTCCTTCCAGCAGGAAGAAGACATCGCGACCAGTGTCGCCGTGGGAAATGATTAGCTCGTTGTGTCGATAGCTGCGCTCGTGCCACCGTTTGGTCAGCGCGGCGAGGTCGGCATCGCAAAGTCTTGAGATGAAGGCCAGAGAGCCTGTCACAACGGTCTCTTGTTCAATCAAGTGTACTTCACCTTACTCCCTATCCAAGGAAATTTGATGGCCGCAGGCCCCGCTTTCCGGGATGCAAACTGGGAGCGGATTTCGCCAATGTTTTCCCCGGTGTGGGAATTCCCACAGCCGAGCCTGGTTCGACTGTCATATCCTTGTTGCAACGTCAGGCCCGCCGGCTCGTGTGCAAGCCGGCGAAGGGAAAGGGAACAGTCATGAAATTCTTGGCTCCCGTCACAAAACTTGCTGCGGGGTTTCGCAAATTCGTCGCGCCGCGCTACCGCCCGGAGCTTTATTACATGCGTGGCCCGGGGCCAGCCACCGCCCGCCGTATGGGCACGCCGCGGCAAAACCAATCCATCGACCACTACGCCTAACTTGCCTCGCGGACGGCTGACGCTCTCGCCCGGAGTGCCATTCGCGCCGTTCCGTACCGGTCAATTCAGATCAATGAAGGGACGATCTGATCATGGTCATAATTCATGCTGCCGCCATTGGTCCATTTCGCAGGTGTTTACGCCTCCGCGCCGAGCGAAAAGCTCTCTTGTCGGCAACGGACCAGTTGAGCCGTTTACCCGATGACGTTCTTGGCGACATCGGCATCTTACGTGACGAAATCATGTGCGCTTTGCGAAGCCGCGCCATCCGTCATGCGGAGGCAGGCGCGGCCGGCACGACGATCGAGCGCACCAGGATCGCTTGGGCCTCGATCCCGAGACGGTTGGCCGCCGGCAGTGGCTACGCCTCGGCCGAGATCCCCTTTGGCTGGTCCGCGAGCGCGCGATCGAGCCTTCTCAGGACCTCGCGTTCGCTCACGCTGACATGCCAATCAAACAGCTGAAAGACGTCTATTTGGATTGCGAGCGGGGAGGCCGCCGGTGCGCTGGGGACGGAAGACGTGATGTACTGTTCGATGCGCGAGTTCCGACTAGGCGCGAGATAGCAGTTTGCGCATAATCAACGATGCATGGCCTTCTGCACCGTGCGACGCGGCCCTGCGATCGACCACTTCGAACCATGTTTGCGGTAAAAGGCCATTGCCCGGTCGTTTCCCTCGAGCACTTCGAGTGCGATGCTCGGGATGCCGGAATGGGCGGCAAAGACAGCGTGCAATATATTAGCGGCTAGCCCGGTGCCGTACTCGCTTTGATCGATGTGGAGCCGGTCAACCATGACGTCGCCGGCTTCATTCATCTTAGCCATCGCGTAGCCGGCAATCGAGCCGTCTGGCCGTTCTGCCACGAACGACATTTTGTTGGTGTCTGTCAGTTCCGCCGCAATCCGCTGCAGCGTGTGATCTTCATCCGAAATCCGGGCCGCGGTCTCGGATGCCGAAGCGCCGTTCGAGTGCTTCGGAAGCCGCCTGGGCGAGTAGAGTCCGACCTCCGCCGCGACTGATTTCAGTGAAATGCCGCGCGAGAGCAACACGGGCGCCGCATCCAGCCTGGCCGCGTCGACGCGATGGAAGGTCCACTTCATACTGCGTTTGTCGATACGGTCACTTAATGTTCCATCGAGCCCGCGCGGTTCGGAACTACGCCAAATCCTCAGCGTGGATTGGGAGGGCAGTCATGGCATCGCAATGTTGGATCAATCTTGGCGCCGATGGCAGGTTCGCGGCGAGCGGAAAATTATCGAGCACGCCCGCCGATGTCGATCACCTGCTAGGCGATGCGTTGGGCGACGCCTCACAGCTCGTACTCTACTTTCATGGGGGGCTGGTAAACGAGGCGTCCGGGCTCATAAGCGCGGAACGGATGTCGGGTAATTACGGATCGACGGCAGCCTCGGTAGGGATTATTTGGGAGACGGGTCTTGCCGAAACGTTCCGCGATAACCTTCTGTCAATCACGGAAACCAAGGTCTTCAAGAAGGCGCTTTCTTGGGTGCTAGCCAAGGCAGGTGTCGGCGATGACGGCGGAGCCAAGGGCATAGGTGGTGGCCCACTCGCTGCCGCAGAAATCGAAGCCATGCTTGAGACACCGGAGGGTGCAAGGGCGCTTGATGGCGCACTTGCAGCCCAGGCCGATGCCGCCCAATTGGCCGCGAGTGCAAAAAGCAGCGGACTTGATGACCTCGACGCGGAGGCGATCGCTAGCGACCTTGAATATGATTTTGCGGCCGACCCTTCGTTACCTGATCTGATCGATTTGGCAGTGCTTGGGTCTGATCCGATTCGCCGCAAACTGGACCTCGAGGACGGTGCGAGAGGCGCGACTATTACTGGCGTTGCTTTGTTCATCGGTAAGGTCGTCGTTGCCGTGATCCGCCGCTACCGCAGCGAGACGGCGCATGATGTTCTTCCAACCGCAGTGGAGGAGTTGCTGCGCGCTGCCTATCTTGGCGACGTTGGAAAGTTCGCCTGGGACGCAATGAAGGCAAAAGCGCAGCGGATGTGGACCGACGATGGGGCAACGCCCGGCGTGAACGGCCACGGTGGGGGATATATGCTGCGGCGGCTCGAAGCGCTGCAGGCGGCCCGGCCGGAAATGATCATCGATGTCGTGGGCCACAGCGCTGGATCGATCGCTATCTGTGAGATGCTGGCAGCGATTGAAGCTGACCGGCGCACAATCCGGTTGCGCAATATCCTTTTCCTGGCGCCCGCCGTCCGTCTGGACCTTTTCGCCCGTTGGATTCCTCGCGGGCCGCAGATTTTCAAACGCTTCCGAATGTTCACGATGACCGATGCCGCGGAAAAGCAGGATCGTATCGCCGGCCCGATCTATCCTCGATCGCTCCTCTACATGGTCTCTGGTTGCTTCGAGGATCGCCCCGATGCGGCCATTGTCGGCATGGATCGTTACCTTCGACGCGCGGCGACCTCAGCCGGACGTGACTATGACGATGTGCGCCTTTGGTTGCAGGAGGGTAACCGGCTTGCTTATTCTCCAAGCCCCGCCCGTACCGCGCAGGGCCTCCAAACGAATTCCCTTCACCACGGCAGTTTCGACGACGATCCGGCTACCCTTGCTAGCCTCCGCTTCATAGTGGGAGCAACACCATGACCCACGCACCGGACGACTATGCCTTGGTTATTGGCGTCAACGATTATCCGGAGTGGAACAAGGGCGCGAAATCGCTCAAGGGTTCGGTCAAGGACGCGACTGATTTTCGCGATTGGCTAATTCATAAGGACGGCGGCGGCCTCGCGCCGGAGAATGCAAAGCTCGTCGTTTCGACTGTTGAGCCACTAGGCCCGCGGCAATGGATGATCGACGATGCCTTTCGCGCGATCCGTAATCAGTCCGAGGGAAAGTTGCGGCGGCGCTTTTATTTTTATTTCACTGGGCACGGCCATAGCCGTGCCGGTTCGTGGCAGCAACAGTCGCTCTGTCTCGCGAACTGGTCACCACTCGATGCTGGCGCTGCTCTTCATTTGGAAAGCTACATAAAGGCCTCGATTGGCTGTTTGAAATTTTCAGAAAGCGTCTTTTTTCTCGACTGCTGCCGCGTTCGAGCCGTGGTTCCGCTGGGGCAGCAAAGCGAGTTGGAGTGCGGGGACCCGGACGCAAGACACCGCTATTCCGCGATTCTCTTTGGGAGCGATCAGTACGAGCCCACATTTGAAGGAGAGGTCAATGAGGAGATTCGGGGTTACTTTACCGCCGGTCTGCTGACAGTGCTCAAACAGGGGACGATCGAACTTAGCGACCTCCTCGACCGACTGAGGATCATAGTCCCGGATCTTGCAAGACCCAAAGAGCAGACAGTTCGAGCAGTCCCCGCAGACACAAAGATTTATCTTGGTCCTCCAGATCGCAAACCACTGCTGGAGAAATATGCTGACGGCGGGAAAGGAGTCGGCACGCAGGTTTCAATCTCGGTGAAGAGCAGCCTGACCGGCAGCAACACTGAGCAGGACGCGCCCACACCCCGGCCCGGCGACATTAGCATAATTCGCGACGATTTTCTTATCGCTCGCGGCGTTGGTTCTGTCAGCAAGCAGCTTATTCCGGGACATTATCAGGTCCGCATTGATCATGCGGAGGCATCTATCACTTACGACATTGATGTGGGCGATCAACCGGTTGAGCAGCAGTTCGACCTTCCCCGACGCGCTTCTGCGACTCTGCTATCCAGCACAATAGACAAGCACGAGTGGCTGACCGATCCGGTAGTCGATGCAAGCAAATGGGATGCTTCGCAGGGCGGCCAGGCTATTTTCGTTTCTGTGCGTTCGCGGCAGCCGGGCGATGCGACGCCGATGGCAAGATCGCTATCGCTGTCGCTAAACAACCGAGGCAAGAATATCGCCATCTACGAGGGAAACTCACTGCATCTCGTGGAGCCGGGGACCTCTGACCTGCTTTACTTTGGCTCTGAAGGAGACATTTCAATCCTGCCGATCCCCATCGCGAAAGGGTGGGACACACACGTATTTATTCTGACTTATGAGGGTCGCCCCCAGCTTCCGACCGCTTCTATATCTATGCGGCCTTCTGGGGTCGGCTTCGATCCGTCCGATGCGTTGATTGATGCCTACGAACGGGGCATTGCAGACCTTGTGACCGGCGGCCCTGGACCTGACCCTGAAACTCTCGACTATTTGCTCTGGGGCAAATATCGAAACCCACTGTTCGGCTTGCTAGGCGCGCACTTTTTGATTCGCAAGCTTCGACGCGATCCCAAACCGGATCCCAACGATCTCCAACGTCTCGCGATCGTGGTCGAAAATTTGGGTGAGCTGCTTGGTGCGGATGCGCCCGACGTCGTTGCTCTGCGCCTTTGGAGGCAACTGATCTCCAAAGAGTGGCCGAGGGAACCTTTAGCTGGGCACTTGCCGCTGTTCAATGTCGGTTTCCAAGCTTTCATAGAGGCGACGGCATCGTCTGACGCAGCGATGGACAGCAGGCTCGACGACGTCGCGCTTGGCCTCGACGGGAATTCGCCATGGACGTTGTGGCGGCCTGCAAGGACCAGCAGCGTGTCCGCGAGTTGGAGCCTCTATCCGACACCACACACTACGTTCCATTTGGAAAGCGAATCGATTGGCAGGCTGAAAGCGATCGAGAAACTGTGGCGCAGAGATGGCTTTGTAGTGGAATCGACGCAGGCTGGCAGCTTGCGCAAGCTTCGGGCAATACGCCCGGAAGGTCACCGTCCCCGAAATTTCGATGCCGCCAGTCAGGCCAACACAATTCTCAGCATTCCTGACTGGGTGGTGAGTTACATGCGTGAGGCAGTTAAACAGAGCACGCGAACAGGCGGTGCGCTTGATCTTAGCCGGCTAGTCCGTCGCACTATGTTGCCGATGAATGTCCTCGTGGCAGCGAAGTCTCTGGCGGAACAGTCTGAAGACGACGGTGGGGTGGTGGAGCCTATTCGAAGCTTCGGCACCGCCCCGCCTGTCGATTAGGAGGAAGCTTCTCCGCACTGGTTATGCCACGACATTTTCGTGAGGAAACAGAAAAGATCACGCCGACAAGGATGAGGATGACGGCGAAATGTCTGCCTGAGCCGCATGAGTGCTGATCGCCCATCGCGAGCGCTTGTGGCGCCGGCTCAGCGAAATCCGGCTTGCTCCGAAATTTTGCTACAGACTTGCACGCACCCGGCCCCCGCATGAGACAACCGTTTTGGGGGAACGGGCGGCATCGATCTAAACCACGAAGCCCCCCATTAACCAAACTGCGGCACCAGCGAACAAAAAAAGCGGCCAACCGCGCAAGAGCTTGGCATTCCGGGGCAAGTCGCTGCGGGACAGTTGACTACACGGCTGTTAGCACCAAACGTACAGGAACCGGCGTCACACCAAGCAAAGCGCGAGGTTGTGAGCCAACCCTTGCTCTGGTTTTAGCTCTGGTTTTAGCTCTGGTTTTAGCTCTTATTAAACAGCTAAGTCATTGAAATCATTAGCATCCTATTGCCAGCGAAGGTCTCCCTCTCCGCCACTTCGGAGTTGTGTGCGTCAAGTTCTGCAAAATGGCGTGGCATTGCGGTGACGTCGGCGTGTCCGCCGCGCAGCTCCCGTGTTTAGCGGAGCGGCGGACACATGACGGTGCTCAGGCGGCCAAGGCCCTCAGGCTCTCCTTCTTGTGCTCGCGCAGATGATCCATGTTGAGGTAGCGGGTCGCCTCGAGCCAGTTCTCGTGGATCTCCACCGCCAATGCCCGAACCAGCCGCAGACAGCTCCGCGGGTTGGGGAAGATGCGAACGACCAGGGTGCGCCGCTTGATCTCCTGGTTCAGCCGCTCCAGCATGTTCGTCGACTTCATGTGCTTGTGGTGGGCAAGCGGCAGCCGATAGAAGCTCAGCGTCTCCTCGATGTTATCTTCCACCCAGTTGACCAGCTTCGGGTATTTGGCCTGCCATTTGGCGATCCACTGCGCCAGGTCGCGTTTGACCTCGGCAAGGTCGCGCCGGTCGTAGAACCATCTGAGCTCCATCAGGCAATCGTCGTCGACCTTGCGCGGCACGTAGTCGAGCGCGTTTCTGAGGAAGTGCACGTAGCAGCGCTGCCAGACCGCCTCGGGCAGCACTTCGCGGATTGCCGCCCTGAGCCCCGGATGGTCGTCGGAGACGACGAACTCGACGCCGGCGAGCCCGCGATTCTTGAGCCCCGTCACGAACTCGCGCCAGCTCGAATGGCTCTCCCGGTTGGCCAGCTCCACGCCCAGAACCTGGCGCCGGCCCTCCCAATCCACGCCGATCGCCACCAGCACCGCCTGGCTGGCGATCACGCCCGCCTCGCGAGCCCGTTCATAGCGCGCGTCCAAGATGAGATACGGATAGCTTTCCTCGAGCCGCCGCGTGAAGAACGCCTTGAGCGCCTCATCCAGCCGCATCGTCGCCTCGCTCACCGTCGAGGCCGAGAAAGAGTGGCCGCACAATTCCTCCGTCACCGCCTTCACCTTGCGGGTCGAGACGCCCTGCACGTACATCTCGACCAGCGCCGACACCAATGCCTTCTCCGAACGCTGGTAGCGCTCAAACAACTCCGTCGAGAACCGGCCAGCCCGATCCTGCGGAACGCGAAGCTCCAGCACCCCGACCCGCGTCACCAGCTTGCGCTCGTAATACCCGGACCGGTAACTCGTCCGCTCCCCTTTCTCGGCCCCGATCGCCTCCGTCATCTCGGCTTCAAGAACCTCCTGCACGACAGTCTGCAATGCCTGGCGAAAGCCGTCCTCATCCGACAACAGCAACGCTTTCAACTCGCCTCTGCTCAGTCTAACGTCTCGATTGGTCATGGCACTTCCCCTTCCACGGGAATCGGTGATCGCAACGTCACCACCGTGCCATGGCCGCTCGCCCCTCAGAGCAAGCCCCGTTCTCTCTCCAAAACTTTTTGCAGAACCTTCAGCACACTATCGGGCAAGCTGTCGTTGCCTACCCCCGCACAGCCCGTAGCGCCGCCATGAACGCGGCTCCTTCGGCCGGAACGATGGAGACCGCATTAAGTGCAGTCACCTCAACGACGCGGCCGCAGCCAACGAGGCCGAACGGGACCGGCGGAAACCGGATCAGGCGGTGCGCAACCCGCCGCCATGACAGCCGAGATCAATCAGGATGGAAAGAGAACGGTGACAAGAGCGGGCATGCATCACACCAGCCCGCGCTTGGCCATCATCGCTTCCGGGGAAGGCATCTTGCCGCGGAAGGCGGTGTAGAGTTCTTCCGGGTCCTTTGAACCGCCGGCGGCGTAGATGTTCTTGCGCAGCCGCTCGGCCAGCGCCGGATTGAAGGGATCGCCTGTTTCCTCGAAGGCGGCGAACGCGTCGGCGTCGAGCACTTCCGACCACATGTAGGAATAATAGCCGGCCGAATAGCCGTCGCCGGCAAAGATGTGGCCGAAATGCGGGGTGCGGTGACGCATGGCGATGGTGTCGGGCATGTTAAGCCGTTCCAGCGTTTCGGCTTCGAAACGAAGCGGCTGGTCCGGCGCATCCGGGCGTGCGTGGTAGGCCATGTCGACCAACGCCGAGGCGGTGAACTCGACCGTGGCGAAACCGGCGCCGAAGGTGCGCGCCGCCAGCATCTTGTCGACCAGCGCCTTTGGCATCGGCTTGCCGGTCTTAACATGCAGCGCATGCTTTTCCAGCACCGCCGGCACCGTCAGCCAGTGTTCGTAGAGCTGCGAGGGCAGCTCGACGAAATCGCGGCTGACCGAGGTGCCAGCGACCGATGGCCAGGTGACGTCGGTCAGCATGCCGTGCAGCGCGTGACCGAATTCGTGGAACAGGGTCTTGGCCTCGTCGACCGACAGCAAGGCTGCCTCGCCGGCCGGCGGCTTGGCGAAATTCATTATGTTGTAAATGACCGGCTTGGAGCCATCGCCTAGCTTGTAGCCGGATTTCAGCGCGCTCATCCATGCGCCGGAGCGCTTCGAGGGTCGCGCGAAATAATCGGCGAGGAACAGGCCGCGCTCGCTTCCGTCGGCATTCTTCACCACGAAAACCCGAGCGTCCGGGTGCCACGTGGCAATGCCCTTCTTTTCCTCGAAAAAAATGCCGAACAATCGTGTTGCAACGTCGAAACAGGCCTCGATGATGCGGTCGAGCTGCAGGTACGGCTTCAGCTCGGCCTCGTCGAAGGCGAATTTCTCTGCGCGCAGCTTCTCCTGATAGAAGCGCCAGTCCCAGGCAGCGAATTTCTCGTTGCTGCCGGCTTCGGCCGCCAGCCGCTGCAATTCGGTTTGGTCGCTTGCGGCCTTTTCCACCGCCTTTTCCCAGACCGGATCGAGCAGCGCGTGCACCGCCTCCGGCGTCTTGGCCATGGTATCGTCGAGCTTCAATGCGGCGTAGGAAGGATAGCCGAGCAGCTTCGCCTTCTCGGCGCGCAGGCGCAGCATGTCGCGCACCACTTCCGTGTTGTCGGTGGCGCCGCCATTCTGACCACGCATGATGAAGGCGCGAAACGCCGTCTCGCGCAGATCGCGGCGTTCTGAGAAGGTCGAGAACGGCTCGTAGATCGAACGCGACAAAGTGACGGCGTAGCGGCCCTTCTGGCCGCGCATCTCGGCGGCTTCCGCCATCGAGCTTTTCAGGAATTCCGGCAGGCCGGCAAGGTCGGCCTCGTCGAGGAACAACGCCCAGTCGCGCTCGTCGGCAAGCACGTTCTGGCCGAAATTGGTGCCGAGCGACGACAATTCCTCGTTGATCGAGGCCAGCCGCTTCTTGCCTTCGGCGTCGAGCCTGGCGCCGGAGCGGACGAAGTTTTTCCAGGTCTTTTCCAAGACCCGCAGCGTTTCGGCATCGAGCTTCAAAGCATCGCCGCGCTGATAGAGGTGGTCGATGCGGGCGAACAGGCGTTCGTTCATCGAGATTGCCGAGAAGTGCCGCGACATCTTTGGCGAGATGTCGCGCTCCAGCGCCTGGATCGCCTCATTGGTGTGGGCGCCGGCGCGGCACCAGAAGATCGAGGAGACATGGTCGAGCGCCTCGCCGGCAAGCTCGAGCGCGGCAAGTGTATTGTCGATGGTCGGCGTCCCGGTGTTGCCGGCAATCGCCTCGATCTCGGCCTCATGCGCCTTGAGGGCCGCGTCGAAGACCGGAGAAAAATCGCCGTCGCCGATGCGCGTGAAATCGGGCAGGCCGAGCGGCCCTTGCCATGCGGTCAGCGGATGGGCGGCGAGGTCGACGGTGGACGGCATGGGCAAACTTTCGCTGAGTGGCGGGAGGAGGCGGATCGTCACCGATGTAAGGCGCCGGCCGGTTGCGCGCAACAGCACGCCTGGTTAACGCCGACGCGTGCCCACATGGTGCCGTGAGTATCGTTCGAGCCGAATTCTATGCGTACCAAGATTATTATCTTGTAACCTGCATTTTCCTTCGACTGAGGCTTCCACTCGTATCCTGACACCTGATCCAAAGGAACCTTAATGAGAGTAGAATTCTATGGCCTCACGTTCGACCTACCTGCCGGATGGGTAGATATAACCGGCGATCTTCCAGAGGGGTCGCCACCTACCTTAGCCAAAGAAACGGACGGCGGCGGCGCGGTTCAATTCTCTATTGCGAAGTATCGTAGCGGAGAAAAACCAACCGTAGACTTTAACGTTCTGAGACCATTTATGATTCAGTTTTGCCAAAATAATTCCATAGATGTAGGTCATATCACAAACAACGAGTCTGAAGGTATAATCTCTGTTGGCGTATTGTCAGAGGCCGTGGATCAATTGCTATCTGCCTGGTATTTGTCGAATGGGAATGATGTTGTATTTATGACATACGTCGGTATGGCTAATGACACGGATTGTCTGAAAGAATTGGACGTTGCCCGAGCAATCGTGTCGTCTATATCGTTTTAGAGACTTCGATATTGGGTGGAATTACGGGAATTACGATGACAGTGCGCTTTTTAGACGCGAGATAACGCGGCAATTCCAGCGCCCGTCACCAAAAAAGCCCTGGGCGGAAAACTCCGTCAGTAGCCGTCGCAGTTTTCGGCGATTGCGGCCTGCGAACTGGCGGTGATCTGGTCGTTGGCGACGGCAAAGGTCTCCTGCATCAGCATGTCGTTGCTGGGAAAATCATAGCAGGCGATCACAGTGGTGACGCCGCTCTCCGATTTCTCGATCCGGTGGCGGATTTCGGCCCCGGCGACGGCGCCTTGCCACTCGGCGATCGAGGCGATGAATTCCTGCTTGCTTTGCACGACGCCGAGGTCGTCGAGCTTGATGCGGACGTTGTCGGCGAGCAGGTCCGACAATTCGCTGCGGTCGGCGACGAGCAGTGCCGAATACCAGCGATCGATGATCGCGCTATCGTCGGCACGGGCGAAATCTGCCGAGCACAGCAGTGCCGCAGCCGCGAACGCGTCCCGAAGTCGCGTCATGCCTTGTCTCCTACTCCATCTCCGGCCGCTCGAAATCGCCGGTGTCCTTGTTCATCACCCAAAGCTCGCCGGTCGAGATGTCGAACCAGGCGCCGTGCAGCGATAGCCGCCCCTTGCCTTCGAGGATCGAGACGCAAGGAAAGGTGCGCAGATTGGCAATGGAATAGCGGATCGAGATGCGCTCCAGCGCCGTCTGGCGCTCGGTCGCCGTCATGAAGGTGCTCGACGACACGGTCTCGGCCGCCGGCGCGATCAGGCTCATCCATTTGCCGATGAAATCGCCCGGCGACAATGGGGCGGCCGTGGTGTCGAGCGCTGCGCGGATGCCGCCGCAGCGGCCGTGGCCCATCACCACGATGTTCTTGACCTTGAGGCTCTGCACCGCAAATTCGAGCGCCGCCGATGTCGAGTGGAACTGATCGTCTGGCGCATAGGGCGGCACCAGATTGCCGACATTGCGCAGCACGAACAGCTCGCCCGGCCCGGCATCGAAGATCGCTTCGGGCGCGGCACGGGAATCGCAGCAGGCGACGATCATCGTTTCCGGTGCCTGGCCCTCTCGCGCCAGCGAGCGATAACGCCCGCTCTCGGTGAGATAGCGGCCATTCATGAAATTGCGGTAGCCGGTGAGAAGATGCTCGGGAAGATGGGGCATGGGCAGCGGTGGGAGCCTTTCCGGGTTAAAGGCACGGTTCAATCCCGAAAGGCTCTAGCGCATCGGCCTGAAAATCGGAACCGATTTTCGGAAGGCGGGATGGCGTGGTTTCGAGGTGGCAGCCCGTATTTTGACACAGGTGAACGAACGCCGCCATTAATCGGCCTCAGAACCGCAGATTGGCGCCGGCGCGCAGTAGGAGCCAGTAGAACAGGCCGGTCGCGCCAACCGCCAGCAGCATCGCCAGGAAGAAGCCGCTGGGACTCTCGGCAAATGGCAGTCCGCCTGTGTTCATGCCGAAAATGCCGACGATCAGGGTTCCTGGCAAAAGCAGCGCGCTCATCACCGCCAGCGCCTTGAGGCTACGGTTCGATTCGTCGGCAAGCTCAGCCGCAAGCTCCTCCTGCAGCAGCCTTGCCCGGTCGTTGATCATGACGACCTCGCGGTCGAGCCGTTCAAGGCGCGCAGCAAGCCGGCGCAGAACTTCATGTGCGCCGGCGGAAAGGTTCCAGGCGGAACGGTCTTCGTCCTGGAAAAGCGCTGCCAGGGCCGAGATCGGCCGATGCAGGGATACGGCAAGGCGGCGCACATCCTTCAGCTGCCGTTTTTCGTCGGCAAGCCGCTCGGTCACGAGATGATCCTCGACTGCATCCAGCCGCTTCGTTGCCGCGGCGAGCCGCAGGCTGGTGGTCTTGCAAAAAGCCATGACTAGCATTTCGAACAGCTCGAATGCCGTGGCCGGCCGCAGCCCCGCGGCAAGGGCCGTGTGCACTTCCTCCACTGCCGCCAGCGGATGCCGGCGGCCGGTGACCAGCAGCCGTTCCGAGACCGCAAAATGCAATCTGCCGATGGTCGTCGACTGATGGGTGATCTCGCCATGCAGATCGGCCGAAATGCCGTGGACGACGCCATTCTCATGCGCCAGCACTAGGCTGTCCTCATGTCCTTCGAGGATTGCATGAGCCGACGCCGGCAGCGCGCAGGCATGGCTGACCCAGGAATGGGCGCGCCGGTCGACAAGGTCGACATGCAGCCAGACCCAGCCGCCCGCTGAGGCCAGCGCGGCCTCTATGTCTCGGGGCGCCAGCGGTTCGGGAGCTTTGCCGGGAGCGGCATGATAGGCCCAGACCAGCCCGGGAGCATGATGCTGGTCGTCCGCGGCAAGCAATGTCAGATGCGATGCGTCATTCATGGCCGCCGCCGAAACGATGCACGTTCAGGTGATCAGGGCGGCGCCGGGGCCGGTGCCGCGACATTCTGGTCAAACCCTGCCCCCGCTCAGAACACCTGGCGGAAGATGACGAACAACACGAAGGCAAGACAGATGGAGACCGGAAGGGTCAGTATCCAGGCCATCAGCATGTTGCGCACCGTCGACCATTGCAGGCCCGAGCCGTTCGCCGCCATGGTGCCGGCAACGCCCGAGGACAGCACATGGGTGGTTGAGACCGGCAGGCCGAGATAGTCGGCCGATGCGATCGTCGCCATCGCGACAAGCTCGGCGGACGCACCCTGACCGTAGGTCAAATGGCTTTTGCCGATCTTCTCGCCGACGGTGACGACGATGCGCTTCCAGCCGACCATGGTGCCGAGGCCGAGCGCCAGCGCGATGGCGACCTTGACCCAGAGCGGGATGAACTTCGTCGCGTTGTCGACCGCCTTATGGTAGGTCGTCACCGCCTTCAGGTCGTCTGCCTCCATCGGCAGCAGCTTCTTCTTGTCGATCAGCTTCAGCGCTTCACCGATAAGATAGATGTTGTTGCGGGCGTTGCTGACCAGCGTTGTCGGCAGCTTTTCCACGGACGGATAGGGCGACAACATGGCGCTGGTGTCGTGGATGAAGCTCTGCAGGGCAGGCGTGGTCTCGTCCTTCCAGGTCTTGGTGCGAACGGCGTCGCCGACCGCGGTCGCCGCGTCAGTCACGACGACGCCGGGCTTGACGTATTTGCCGAGTACCGTTTCGACTTGCGTCGCCGCCGATTTGTAAGCTTCGAGATAGTTCACGTCCGGTGTGCGGTTGAGCGCGAACGCGGTCGGCACGACGCCGATCAGGATGAGCATGATGAGGCCCATGCCCTTTTGCCCGTCATTGGAGCCGTGGGCAAAGCTGACGCCGGTGCAGGTGAAAATAAGCAGCGCCCGAATCCACAGCGGCGGCGGCGCGCTCGACTTGGGCGCCTCGTAGAGCTCGCGGTTCCTGACCAGCAGCTTCATCACCAGAAGCAGCAGTGCAGCCAGGCCAAAACCGACCAGCGGCGAGATCAGGAGCGACAGGCCGACATTGGACGCCTGCGACCAGTCGACGCCGCTGGTGACGGAGCCGGCCGGGGCCATGAACTGGTTGGCGAGAC
This sequence comes from Mesorhizobium sp. M0408, assembly GCF_040321495.1. Lineage (NCBI taxonomy): Bacteria > Pseudomonadati > Pseudomonadota > Alphaproteobacteria > Hyphomicrobiales > Phyllobacteriaceae > Mesorhizobium > Mesorhizobium sp. M0408. Next base: position 239,541 of record NZ_JAMYRO010000003.1, read on the forward strand.
CGACGCCGATGATCGAACCGATCAGCGTGTGCGAGCTCGAGGCCGGCAGGCCGAGATACCAGGTTCCGAGATTCCACATGATCGCTGCGACCAGCAGCGCGAAGACCATGGCTAGCCCCGCGCTCGATCCGACCTGAAGGATCAATTCGACCGGCAGCAGCGATATGATGCCGAAGGCGACCGCCCCGCTGGCGGTAAGCACGCCCAGAAAGTTGAAGAAGCCGGACCACATCACCGCAAGCTCAGCCGGCATGGAATGCGTGTAGATCACCGTTGCCACCGCATTGGCAGTGTCGTGAAAACCGTTGACGAATTCGAAGCCGAGCGCGATCAGCAGCGCCAGCCCAAGTAGGATCCACGGCACCGCGATGGTGCTGGTCAGGTCCTGGCTGAGCGCGTAGCCGACATAGGCAAGGCCGCCCAGAATGATGACGGCAAAGGCCGGCAGAAACCATTTGCCGGTGCCGTTTGGCCGGTCAAGCGGATGCTCCGGCCTTGGAATTCCTGCTTCGCTTGAAACAATATCGACCATACCCCACTCCTCCTGCGTTGCAGCAAAGAATGGGAGGACGCTATGTCGGCAGGATGAAGCCTGTGTGACGGCGGGCACTTTGGGTTGACGCAACGGGCGATCGACGCGACCGAGGCAATTGAACCCGGCCGGCGCATTCCTAGACTATTCCGCGATCTCCAGCAGGGTCGATATCAGCAGCCGGCGCTCTTCGGCGGAGAGAATGTCCGAATCGAACAGGTTCATGCTGCGAAGCCCTTCGATGGCGAGATAGCAGACCAGCAGCGCCTTGAGGTTCGGCGTTTCCTGCTTCAGCCGCTCGAACAGCTGCCGCCTGAACGATTTTATCGGCGTCAGGAAATCGGGATCCTCGGCAATCGCCGAAAAAATCCAGGACGCCGACGGTTTCGATTCCTCGGCATGCTCGGCCGACAGCTTGATATAAGTTGCAAGCGGGCTTTCGCCGTTGATGCCGGCCGTGCGGGCGGACTGCAGCGCCTGCTCGAAGGCGCGCAGATAATCCTCCACCAGCGCCTGCATCAATTTCGCCTTGGTCGGGAAATTGTAGAGAAGACCACCCTTCGACACGCCAGCACGGCTGGCGACCGCATCCAGCGACAGGCTGCCAGGACCCGTCTCGCGCGCCACGGCGGCGGCGGCGGCGAGAATCTTCTCGCGCGAATTTGCTCTGCGGGCCTTCATCAAGCGTTCCCCCTTTCATTAGCTTAGGCGGAATTGACAAGACCGTCCAGACGGTACAGTAAGATCGCCGTCATTTGAAATTGGGACCAGGCACAGGTATGTGTTCCGGTCATCCGACCGTTATGCTGGGCCGTGGCCGAGGGACTGTTCGTGATCAAGCGCTTCATCATCGCCTTCATTCTGCTCGTGCTGGTGTGCGGCGGCATCGTTGGCTTCAACCTGTTTCGCGACAATGCGATCAAACAGTTCTTCGCCACCATGAAGCCGCCGGCCGCGACCGTGTCGACGGTCATCGTCAAACCGATGTCATGGACGCCCGGCATCGAGGCGATCGGCACTGTCAGTGCCGTACGCGGCGTCGACCTCACCGTCGAAACTGCTGGCATCGTCAAGGACATCCTGTTCCATGCCAATCAAAAGGTCGCCGCCAACGCCGTGCTGCTGCAGCTCGACGATGAAGTCGAGCGAGCCGACCTCGTGGCATCGAAAGCGCAAGCCACATCCGACCAGACGACGCTGATGCGCGCTCTTGAGCTGCAGAAGCGCGGGGTCGGCACCGATGCTACGCTCGACACGGCGCAGGCAGCAGCATCGGTCTCCGCCGCGCAGGTAAACAAGCTGCAAGCGGTGCTCGACCAAAAGCAGTTGACGGCCCCCTTCAAGGGTACCGTCGGTATTCCGAAAATCGACCTTGGCCAGTATCTCACACCCGGCACCGCTGTGGTGACCTTGCAGGACATGGATACGATGCGTGTCGATTTCACCGTGCCGGAGCAGCAGCTTCCGCAGCTGAAGATCGGACAGACGGTGCGGTTGGGCGTCGGCGGCGGCGACATGCCGTTCACCGGCAGCATCCGCGGCATCGATCCGAAGATCGACCCGACCAGCCGGCTGGTGACGGTAAGGGCGGAGGTCGGCAATCCCGAAGGCAAGCTGACGCCCGGCCAGTTCGTTCAGGTGCGCGTCGAACTGCCCGAGGAGAACGACGTGCTGGCGCTGCCGCAGACGGCGCTGACTTCCAGCCTGTACGGCGACTTCGTCTTCGTAGTGCGCCCGGCCAAATCCGCCGAAGCCAACGGCGCGGCGCCCGAGGCAAAGCCGGAAGAAAAGCCGGCTGCAGATGCTGCCAAGCCCGCAGCCGAGGCACCCGCGGCAAAACCCGACGAAAAGGCGGCCGCTACCCCAGCCAAACCGGCAGCGGAAGGCAAGCCGGCAGCGGAAGAACAGAAGCCGCAGCTCGTGCTAGCCCAGGTGTTCGTCAAGCCAGGCCGCCGCAACGCCGGCCTCGTTGAGATCCTGGAGGGCATCGCGCCCGGCGACGAAGTCGTTACCGCCGGCCAGAACCGGCTCTCCAACGGCATGTCCGTTGCCGTCGACAACACGATCGATCCGAGCAAGCCGGGCAACCAGCAGGCAGCCCAGCAATGAGCTTTTCCGACCTCTTCATCCGCCGCCCGGTCCTTTCGACCGTGCTTGCTTGCATGATCCTGCTTCTGGGTTTCCAAGGCATTTTCAACCTTTCGATCCGGCAGTATCCTGAGGTTGAAGAAACGGCCATCACCATCACCACGGCCTATCCCGGCGCCAGCGCCGACCTGATCCAGGGGTTCATTTCCGCGCCGATCGCGCGTGCTGTCGCGTCGACCGAAAACATCGATTATGTGACGTCGGCGAGCCGGCCGTCATCCAGCACCGTGACGGTGCAGATGAAACTCGGCTCCGACCCCGACGTCGCGCTGAACGAAGTCTTGTCGAAGGTGCAGAGCGTTCGCGGCGATCTGCCGGACGAAACCAAAGACCCGGTGATCGTCAAGGGCACCGGCCAGCAGTTCGCGATGATGTACATCTCGATGCAGAACCCGAACATGACGCCGGAACAGCTCACCGAATATATCGAGCGCGTCGTGCGGCCGCGTATCTCGACGGTCGAAGGCGTCGCCGACGTGCAGATCTTCGGCGCAGCCGAATATTCGATGCGGGTCTGGATCGACCCGATCAAACTGGCGGCGCGCGGCGTGACGGCGGCGGAAGTGCTGGCCGCCATCAACGAATCGAATTTCCTTTCCGCGCCCGGCGACACCGAAAACGAATATGTGGTTTCTTCGATCACCGTTCGCTCGACGCTGCAGACGCCGGAGGCTTTCGCCGCCCTTCCACTCCGGTCGAAGGACGGCAATGTGGTGAGACTGCGCGACGTGGCCCGCGTCGAACTCGCCGCGGCGAACACCGACACCAGGGTCAGCTTCAACGGCAAGCCCGGCATCTTTCTCGCTATCTTTCCGACGCCGGCCGCCAATCCGCTGACCACCGCGGCGGCAATCCACAAGATTGTGCCGACCATCCAGGAGACGCTGCCGCTCGGCATGACGATGGAGATCGTCTACGACTCAACCGAGCAGATCAGCGCGTCGATCGAGGAGGTGTTCAAGACCATCGGCGAGGCGGTCGCCATCGTCATCGTCGTCATCCTGCTCTTCCTCGGCTCGTTCCGCTCGGTGCTGATGCCGATCGTGACCATTCCGCTGTCGCTGATCGGCGTCTGTTTCCTGCTGTTTTCGGTGGGCTATTCGATCAATCTTTTGTCGTTGCTGGCCATGGTGCTGGCGATCGGACTTGTCGTCGACGATGCCATCGTGGTGGTGGAAAACATCCACCGCCACATGGAGGAAGACGGCTTGTCGCCGATGCAGGCAGCCTTCAACGGCATGCGGGAGATCTCGTCCGCCGTCGTCGCCATGACGATAACATTGGCCGCCGTGTTCGCGCCGCTGGCCTTCACCGGCGGCCTGACAGGCGCACTGTTTCGCGAATTCGCGGTGACGCTTGCCGGCTCGGTGGTGCTTTCGGGTGTCGTCGCCCTCACCATCACACCGATGATGTCGGCACGTATCCTGAGGTCCGGCTCGCACAGCCGCTTTCAGCGCATTGTCGACAATACGTTCGGGCGGGTCGAACACATCTATGAGCGGCTCGTCACCGGTTCGTTGAACTATCGCCCGGTGACGCTGATGATCGTCCTCGCGCTGGTCGCCACGACCGGTTTCATGTTCACCAAGACCTCGAGCGAACTGGCGCCGGAAGAGGACCAGGGTTTCCTGCTTTCGCTGGTGACCGCGCCGCGGTACGCGACGTCGGACTATACCGAAACCTACGTCAATCAGATACTCGGCCTGGTCAAGGATCTGCCCGAGACGCGGGCACAGTTCTCGGCGGTCGCTTTCGGTGGTGGCCAGACAAACAGCGCTTTCGTCGGCTTTGCGTTCAAGGACTGGGCTGACCGCACGCGCAACTCGAAGGAAATCCAGCAAGACATTACGGGCCGCCTAAGCAAGGTGGCGGGCGTCGAAGCTTTCGTCTTCGCGCCGCCGACGCTGCCCGGCTCCGGCGGCGGCCTGCCGATAACGATGGTCGTGCGCTCGACCGGCGACGCCTCGCAGGTGTACGAGGCGGCCGAAGACATCAAGAACAAGGCGCAGGCCTCCGGCCGCTTCATCGTCGTGCAGAATTCGATGACCTTCGACGCGCCGCAAGTGACAGTGACGATTGACCGCGACCGCGCCGCCGGGCTCAACCTGCCGATAGCCGACATCGGCCGGACGCTGACGCTCCTGGTCGGTGGCGCCGAAGTGGCGCAATTCGACCGCGAATCCAATAGCTACGACATCATTCCGCAGGTGCCGCAGCAATTCCGCGACAATCCCGAAAAACTGGGCGAGTATTTCGTGCGCAGCGTATCGGGCGAGATGGTGCCGCTCTCGGCGGTGGTGAAGATCTCGACCAACGCGTCGCCGGCCGCCATCGAGCAGTTCAACCAGCTCAACTCGGCGACGATCTCTGCCTTGCCGCGGCCCGGCATCACCACCGGGGATGGGCTACAGGCGATCGAGGACATTGCCAAGCAAAGCCTGCCCGACACCTTCTTCATCGACTATACCGGTCAATCGCGGCAGGAGAAGGAACAGGGCTACACGATCATCATCGCGTTTGCGGCGGCGGTGCTCGTCATCTATCTGGTGCTGGCGGCGCAATTTGAAAGTTTCCGCGATCCGCTGATCATCATGATGGCGGTGCCGCTGTCGATCTTCGGCGCGATCGTGCCGCTTAATATTGGGCTCGGCACACTCAACATCTACACGCAGGTTGGCTTGATCACGCTGATCGGCCTCATCACCAAGCACGGCATCCTCCTGGTCGAGTTCGCCAACCAGCAGCGTGAAATGCACGGCATGCGGCGCCGCGATGCGATCATCGCGTCGGCGAGGGTGCGGCTGCGGCCGATCCTGATGACGACGGCGGCGATGGCGCTCGGCGTGGTGCCGCTGATCATCTCCAGCGGCGCGGGTGCCGCGGCACGCTATTCGATGGGCCTGGTGATCTTCACCGGCATCCTGGTCGGAACCATGTTCACGCTGTTCGTTGTGCCGATGTTCTACACCTTTATCGCCAGCAAGGACCTGCCGCATCACGCCGAAAAGCCGGATCCGAACCTGATGCCGGTGATGCCGGATTAGACTGCACTGATACTGCACTAATAAAGAGGGCCGGATTTCCGGCCTTTTTGTAAGTGATGAGAGCAGCATCGCTCACTTGACGATGACGATGCTGGTGTTGGCCGGGCCGAAGACCTCGACGAGCTGGTAGAAATCGGCGGCGTTGTCCGGATGCAGGCGCACGCAGCCATGCGAGGCTGGCTGGCCGAGGCGCTTGATGGCGCTTGTCGCATGTACGGCGTAGCCGCCGCTGAAGAACACCGAATGCGGCATCGGGGCGTTGTCGTATTTCTTCGAATACCACATTTCATGCATGCGGGTCGGCTTGAACGAACCGGTCGGCGTGACGTGCGTCCTGTCGCCGGTCGAGACCTTCCAGGCGAATGTCGGCCGGCCGTCGACCAGGATTTCCATGGTCTGCTGCGATAGCGACACACGCGCGACGATCTTGTTGGCGGCGGCGTGGGCTGCGCCGTTGCCGGCACTGACAAGCAAGGCAGTACCGGTGATCACGGCGGCAGCGATGTTGATGAGCTTGGCGGAAATGGCAGTGTACATGATGTCTCCCCTATTCTGCCGGTCGGGGCCGGCTCAATTCGATGACCGGCTTATCGGGGCGTCATGTTTCCAGCCGATTTCGCTACATGCTCGTTTGTGTTTCGATTCTGTTTCCCCTGGTTAACAGAAAAGGTCCGTGCAAAGCAGCTTGCAGTTGCACGACGTCGTCATGACGGTGGCGTGTTTGCCTAGGCGGATCGGCCAAACCGCGGCGCGAATACGCGATTGCCTTTCGTTTGATAGGAATTCACCTGACTCCGAAACCGAGCTGCAACAAAGCGCAGCCTCGGCGGCATGATCCGGATACAGCGAACAGGCAAAGTTGACCTAACGAAAACAGCGGTCAACGAACGATCGGAAGCCAACACTGTTTTCGCTACGGTCTGGATTGGTCTGGACAGTTTCCAGCCTGCGCGTCGACCGGCTCAAGCCCCTCTGGCGGGGGCGGCTTAGGGCCGTTGAGGATGCGCGGCGCCTCCGGCAACTTGCAGCCGAGAGGACCGAAGGCCCGCGCCGCAACGGGGGGCTCCGCTGGGGGCGCGGGCGCTTCGGGGGTTCCCCTGAAGTGCCCGTAAATTCCAATTTTGAGGAACGAACAGGATGAAAACGAAATTCGCCGCTTCCATGCTTTCCGCGCTGCTTTACGTGCAGGGGCTGCTCGGCATTGCCGGCCTCGCCACCGTCCTGCTGAAGGAACGTGCCCATGCCGGCGAGGTCAGCACGAACAGTGACATGCTGTCCGGCCCGTCGCTTCTCGTGGTGCGCTGAAGAGCATCGGACCCCAAAGTGGAACGGTTTTGGGAAAATCGATGCTCAAGACAAAAGGGTGGCCGTCCTGCCTTCAATCGGTGAATTGCGTGGGCGGATCGAACCGGTAGCCCGCACCCCGTATGGTGGTGATGGTTTCGGTATCGAGCTTGCGACGCAGCCGCACGATGCGCGAATCGATCGACCGATCGAAGGCTTCGGCATTTTCGGCGGGCGCGGCGGCGATGATGTCGTCCCGCGTCAGCACCTTGCGCGGGCTGGCCAGGAACAGCCTGAGCAGCGCCACCTGCCCGGGGGACAGCTGTTCTTCCGTGCCCGAGCGGTGCATGACGATGGCCGATCGGAGATCGACGGTCGCGTTCTCCAGCACGATCAGTTCCCCGGCGCTCCTGCCGCGCCGAGCCAGAAGGCCGCCTACGCGAGCGGCAAGCTCCCTGACATTGAGCGGGCTTTCGACGACGTCGGCGGCGCCGAGTTCGAGCGCCAGAACCTTGTCGACCAGATCGGCCGGGCGGCAGATCAGGATGAAATCCGGTCCACCTTCGCCGCCATGTCGCCTGAGCAGGTCGCGCCCCTCTGCCTGGCTGACGCTGTCGCCGACAACCACGACATCGATACCCTTTTCCGAAAGCAGCGATTCGGCCTCCCACGGCTGTCGCGCCGCGCGGACGTCATGACCGCGCCGCTCGAGATGATCGGCGAGATCGGTCGCAATTACTTCAGCGACGGAAACAAGCGCGATAACGGATCGTGCAGCCATGTTTTTCTACCCCGCATACGGCAACCCAAGAAGAGTGCTGGACATCATGTTTATACCCAATCTACTTTCCGCTGAAAGCGGGAGCGAAAGCATCGTGCGGGCACGAATTGTCATTGTCGAGGACGAGCCCGACCTGAGGGATGCGGTCGCCGAGTATCTGGGCGCCAGCGGCTATGATGTGGCCACGGCCGAAAGTGCGGCGGCGGCGCGCGACCTTTTGGAAACCCAGTCCTTCCATCTGGCCATTCTCGACATCGCCATGCCGGGCGAGGACGGCCTGTCGCTCGGCCGCTGGATGCGGTCGAAAATGCCGATCGGCATCATCTATGCGACGGCGGCCGGTACCGCGCTGGACCGCATCGTCGGACTGGAGCTCGGCGCTGACGACTACATCGTCAAGCCTTACGAATTGCGCGAAGTGCTGGCCAGGGTGCGCAGCGTGCTGCGCCGCGTTCCGGAACCGACCGAGCCACAAAAGGCCAAGGCTGAAACATCCGGCGGCCGCCGGTCCGTGAGCTTCGGACCCTTTCACGCCGATCTCGACGGCAGGCTCGTCACCGGCGCCAACGGCGCGGTCATCGACATGGCCAAGAGCGAGTTCGACGTGCTGGAGGTGTTCCTGACGCGCGCCAACCGGCTGTTGACGCGGGCGGCGATCTCCGAGGCGATCGGTTTCGTCGAGGACCCGGAGTCGTCCCGCGCCGTCGACATCCGCATCATGCGGCTGAGAAAGAAGATCGAGGCGGATCCGGCCAATCCGAAATTCCTGCGCACGGTGCGCGGCGAAGGCTATATCTTCTCGCTGCCAGTCGGGGAAAACAACTAAGGCCCGGCGGCTTGAGCAAGCCACGGCCAGGAAATGACGGCTGACCATGACGGCTGAAACAACACGCGCGGACATGCAGGGCGCCAGGCAGGGCGCGTCGATGGCGGCCGTGCATGTGGTTCGCCGGCTGCGCGAAGCCGGCGACTGGCAACGCGAAATGGAGGGTATTCTCCAGACGCTTTGCGAAGCCATGGATTGTCACCGCGGCATCCTGTTTCGCCTGCGCGAACTGCCCGGCCAGGGCTTCGCCCAGTCGGTCGCCGCTTATTGGATCGCTCCCCGGTTTGGCGGCGAACTGGCGTCACCGACCGTCATCATGCAGTCGGTCGTCGATTCGGACCCATTGCTGGAACGGCTGGCGGAGGACGAGCGTCAAGGCAAGATCTTCGCCGGGCACACACGCGATCTCGAAGGCTTTCTGCGGACCGATTTCGAAAAGCAGAACATCAAGTCATTCCTGTCGGTGTCGGTCTTTTCGCACGGCAATTTGTGGGGCACGCTGGCGGTCAACGACTGCATCCACGAACGCGAATGGACCGACCAGGAAGAGGCGGCGCTGCACATGGTGGCACTCGCCATCGGCGATGCCATCGAACGGTCGCCCTCCGACGCGCATGCCAGCGACGTCATTCGCCGCACCATGCTGCAGGCCTCTCTCGACGCCATCATCGTCATCGACGAGACCGGCTCGATTATCGAATTCAATCCGGCCGCCGAGAAGATGTTCGGCTATCGGCGCAGCGATATCCTCGGCAAGGACCTGCTCGATACGGTCGTGCCGGAATATTACCGCAAGGGCTATGCGTCGGGTGCCGAATACATGTCGGGCCGCGGCGCGCCGATGGTCGGCCAACGGCTTGAAACGGTCACCCAGAATGCCGCCGGCGAGGTTTTTCCGATCGAGCTGACGGCAACCGAGATGCGGGTCGCCGATCGCCAGCTGATCTTCGGCTCCATCCGCGACCTGCGCGACAAGTTGCGGGCCGAGGAGGAAATCAACCGCCAGCGCGAAAAACTGCACCAGAACGAGAAGATGGCGGCAATGGGCTCGCTGCTTGCCGGCGTTTCGCACGAGCTCAACAATCCGCTGGCCGTGGTTGTCGCCCAGTCGACGCTGCTGCACGAATTCGCCGCCGATCCCCAGACCAAGGTGCGCGCCGAAAAGGTGCGCGCCGCTGCCGAGCGCTGCGGCCGTATCGTCAAGAGCTTCCTGTCGATGGTCCGCCTGCACCCGGCCGCACAAGCCGAAACCGACCTCAACCAGGTGATCCGCGCCGCACTCGAAGTGACCGCCTATGGTGCACGGTCGAGCGGCATCATCATCGACACCGATTTCGCCGGCGGCCCGTTGCTGGCCATGGCCGATGCCGACCACGTGACGCAGGTGGCCGCCAACTTCCTCATCAACAGCCAGCACGCCTTGGCCGGCGTTGCCGGCGACCGCAGGATCAAGGTCCGGACGTTTCGCAGCGACCGCGGCAATCCCGGATTCTCGGTCGAGGACAACGGGCCAGGCGTGCCGGAAGCGATACGCTCACGCATATTCGAATCCTATTTCACCACCAAGCCGGTCGGTGTCGGTACCGGCATCGGCCTGTCGATCTCGAAATCGATCATCGAGCGGCACAATGGCAATATCTGGTTCGAGGAGGTTTCGCCGAGAGGTGTGCGTTTTGTCGTGCAGCTGCCGGCGATCGCTGCCGGCGCGGCCGCCGCCGGCGAAGCTCCGTCGCGGTCGAGCGGCTTGCGTCACGCGCTGATCATAGACGATGAGCCGGATGTCGCCGCGTCGCTGTCCGATATTCTGGAGCTGATGGGCATCAAGTCGCGGGTCGTGCCGGCCTGGGTCTCGGCCGCCGCGACGCTGAGCGGCCATGTGCCGCCGGACATCGTGTTTTCCGATTTGCGCATGCCCGGCACCAGCGGCATAGCCGCCTATCGCGAGCTACTCGCCGAAATGCCGGGTCTGGCGCGGCGCTTCGTGCTTGTCACCGGCGATCTGATCGGCGCGAAAGGCGAGATCGAAGCGCTGCCGGCGCAGCAGCGACCGCCGATCCTCGAAAAACCGTTCAGCACGCTGGATGTGCGCGGCGTGCTCTCGGCCATTGCCGAGCAGGCCGCTCTGGGCGGCTAGACTCCGCGATCTCGCCCCGGAAGAAAAAGGCTCCCGGCCGACATTGCGGCGGGAGCCTGACTGGAGTGCTGGAGGGCGCTCGCAAAAAAATCAAAAAACGTTCGGCATATCAGCCAGCGGGGCGGCATTGGCGATCATGCGGACCGGTCGTGCCTTGCCCGACTGGGCAGCGATGACGCGCAGGCAATCCAGGCTCTCGGCGCCCCAGGCCTGCCCCTTGCAGGCAAAATCGATCTCCGGCATCGGCAGGCGCGCCGTCTTGGTGGTGGTTGTCGCGCCGTCGATGAGGTTGGCCGGCGGGTTCAGTGAGGCGAAGGCCGGACCGACGGTCGGCGTCAACGCCATGCCGGCAAATGCGGCAGCCGCCAGCAGCATGAACATCGCCATCGGATGATCACTGGCGCGCTGGCGCAGCGCCAGCTTCGGGCGCCGGTCGTTACGCTGGGGACCCTGCTGGCGAAGGTCGGTATCGGTGATCTGGATTTTCGTACGCATCGTCGTTTCCTTCGGTCTTCTTCTTTTCCCTGTTGAAACGAACTTAATCGCACCTTGTAACCGGCCAACGATGATGGATTAACGATTGTGTAACCGGCATGAAACCAAGCCCGCGGCCATTCCTGGGCAAACCGATCCGGCGTAGCTGGCAGCACCGGTGGCATTCTGTGCTCGTTTTCCGCTACCCACGGCACCAGATCCACGTCGCTTTTCCAGGCCCACAGAGCGTCGAGCGCTCAACAAGTGTAAGGGGATTAACGTCTGGAATTCCCGGGATTTTCCCGGCTTCGATCGTTCGGACTGGGCTCTCGAATCCCGCTTGATTTCCCGTCAAGAATTCTCTCCATTTTCCCAAACCATTGCATTTCAACGGAAAATATGCTTTTATTGAACGAGCATTCAATAAATAAAGAGCCTTTTATGAACCCGCATCTGCGTGACGTGGCAATCCCCAACGATTGGGATCGGCGGGGGCTGCCTGGCTGGAGCTATCATTCCGACGCCTTGCTCGAACTCGAGAAAGAGCACGTCTTCCGCAACCATTGGCAGATCGCCGGCCATGTCTGCGACGTGCCGAACGCCGGCGACTATCTGACGATGGATGTGGTCGGCGAGCGGGCGCTGATCGTGCGCGGCAAGGATGGCGTTGTGCGCGCCTTCAACAATATGTGCCGCCACCGCGGCAGTCGCGTCGTTGCCGACAGCCAGGGCACTTGCAAGAATGCGCTGGTCTGCCCCTTTCATGGCTGGGTCTACAATCTCGACGGCACGCTGCGCGGTGCTGCCCGCCCCCGTTCCTTCCCCGACCTCGACAAGACCGAATTCGGCCTGATGCCGCTCGAGCTCGAAATCTGGATGGGCTTCATCTTCATCCGTTTCCGCAAGGGTGGGCCGCAGCCATCGGTGGCCGAGCTGTTGAAGCCGATCGAAGCCGAGATTGCCCATTACGGCGTCGCCGAGATGGTGCCGTCCTGGGGCATCTGGACCCAAAAGACGCCGGTCAACTGGAAGTCGGTGCGCGATGTCGACAATGAAGGCTACCACGTCGCCATGGCGCATCCGGCGCTGCAGGACCTTTACGGTGCGACCTATTTCGACGAGCCGTTCGTCAACGGCGTGTCGCGCTCGTTCGCCACCTACAATCCGTATGCCGGACGGCGCTGGAGCGTCGCGCAATACATCAAGCTCGCACCCGAGGCGAAGCACCTGCCGGAACACCTGCGCAAGGCCTGGATCTACTACGGCATCTTCCCGAACAACGCGCTGTCGATCATGCCGGAATCGGTGCAGTTCTATCAGGAATTTCCGCTGTCGACGGGTGAGACGCTGCTGCGCGGCGCCATCTACCGCTATTGCGACGAGACCAGGGAGCAGGCGGCAGCCCGCTACCTATCCTACCGCATCGACCGCGACACGCTGGCCGAGGATGTACAGCTTTCGATATGGTCCAACGAATCCATGCTGTCCGAAGCCTTCGGAGGTTTTTACCTCTCCGATCTCGAATATGGCGTGCGCACCCACCACGACCATTTGCGCACGCAAGTTCCCGTGCTCGGATTGGAGACCGCGCCCGAGGAGAAGGATATGTGGGCACTCAACGAGGCGCTCAGATCACGCTCCTGACGCCCTGGTCCTCAGGCCCAAATGGCGACGGGAATGCCGAAACGATCGGCGAGCGGCGGATCCGGAAACGGCATTGCCTCGCCTTTGACGATGCGTCCGGCAACCAGCATCATCGCAGCGGCATCGAGGAAATCGTCGGCGGCCGCGCCGCGCGGCGGCGCGTGGTCGAGAAAATCCTGGCTATAACCATGCCGGGCAAGCAGCGCCTTGCGTTCGGCCATGCCGGCCGGATTGATGTTGCCCCTGATCTTCTTTGGCAGGCGCATCGCCCGGTCGCCGTTCAGTTTGCAGAAGGCAACTTCCGGATGCGATTCGAACACGCGGCTGCGTAGTTCGGGGCGCGCGATCAGCAGCGAATCGACCTCACGGATCTTGGCGAAGATGCCGAAGGCCTGGATCGAGACACCGCGCGGCGGATCTGAGGTCGTCTTGGCTACCTCACTTGCCTTGCGATGTGCGGCGTACCAGGCGTCGACCGTGGTGAAGGCTTCGATCTCCGCGTAGAGCGCGGCGCGGGAGGGGATGGCAAAGACACTGGACTGCCGGGCCCCAAGCAGCGGCCGCACCAGCGCCTCCGGGCCGCGACCGCCTCTTTGGGAGAAATCGGGCAGGCCGATTGGCATATCGACCGCTACCAACGAGTCGGCGGGCAGTCGGTCGAGCAACGCCGCGAAGCTTGGGAAAACGGCTGTCGACGGTGCCGCACCGGGATCGCGGCGGACGGCTATCCAGCCGGCCTTGCAACCGTCGACGCCGACAAGCACAACACCCCAGGGCATAACATCGTCGGGCGCAACATCCTTGGGCGCACCATCCTGGGGCACGGCGTCTTCGGCCTGCGTCACGCCCGGCGGTCCCGTTCCGGATGCAGGAGATGGCGAAGCTGCACCATCGCCATCGGGTGCGACAGGCTCTGGGCATCGGTCTCGAGCTGCAACTCGTCGCCGCCGCGCTTGGCGGTCCGCGCCAGGATCTCGTAGACCGCCGACGTGGTCGATTGCAGCGCCTTGGCGGCCGGCTGGCCGGACAGGATCCGCGCCAGGTAGACGGCCGCCGTCAGGTCGCCGAGCCCATTCGGCGGCTTGTCGATGAGCCGGTGTTCGGCAAGCAGCGCCTCCCTGCCTGTGAGCAGCAAATTGCCGGTGCCGCCGGCCATCATCGCCGGCGCCGAAGTGACCAACATGGCCGGTGGGCCGGCCTGCAGGGCTGCAGCCATTGCCGATTTCAGGTCTGGCAGCGGCGCTCCGGCCATCCATTCCAGCTCGTAGCGGTTGGGCGTGGCGATATCGGCGATCGGCATCAGCCGGTCGCGCATGGCGATTGAGGTCGGCTCAGGTACGTAGAGCCCGCCCGAATCGCCCATCACCGGATCGCAGATATAGAGGGCGTCCGGCGTCTTCGCCTTCACTGCGCCGACCAGCGAAGCGACGGCTTCGGCCTGGCCAGCCTCGCCGAGATAGCCGGACAGCACGGCGCCGACCTCGCCCAGCCACGGCGCGCGCTCGAGGTCGGCCATCAGCGCCTTGAACTGGTCCAGCGGCGGCACGATGCGGGTGGCCCGGCCATGGCCCGGATGCCAGGGCAGGATGACGGTCGGTACCGCCCAAACCGGAAAGCCGAGCGTCTCCAGCGCAAAGACAGCGGCACGGTTGCCGACCGAGCCACGGGCGACATGGCTGGAGACGACGATGACCGCGCGCGGCGCCTCGGTTTTTTCGGCACTCATTGATTTTCCTAACTGCCCCTGGTGACGAAAAGCACGAGCCAGATCAACAGGCCGATGGCAATAAGCAAGCCCGCTGCCCGACCGATGCGAGTGCCCCAATATTCGATCGGATCCGACCGGTCGGCATCGGCCGCGGTGACGTGGTCGCGCGCACCTTTAGTGGTTCGCGCGAGGAACGAGGTGCCGCCCGGGTCGGTCTCGCGCGCCACCCGTTCGATGATGCGGCGCGATTCCGCGTCGCTGTCGTGGCGTTTCGCCATGGTGATGTCCCGTTTTATGCCGAGCTTAACCCGTTCGCCTCGTCTGTCACAGGGCCCGACGGCGAATGGCAGAAACCAGTAACACTTCTCGGCCGAAGTCATTTTCTTACGCAAGGATTGTGCTAATGCTTCGCCTGCCAATGCTATCGAGGGGACTTATCATGCTTGCCCAGCGCCTTTCTTCGCCGCCAATCTTTCGTAATTTAGCTGCGTTCCTGGTCATGGCCGTCATGCTGCCGCTGCTTGCCGGCTGCGGCTACAACACCATTCCGACGGCTGAGGAAAACGCCAAGGCCGCATGGAGCGAGGTGTTGAATCAATACCAGCGCCGCGCCGATCTCATCCCCAATCTGGTCAACACGGTCAAGGGCTACGCCGCGCACGAGAAGGACACGCTCGATGCCGTGGTCGAAGCGCGCGCCAAGGCGACGCAGGTGACCGTGACGCCGGAAACGCTGAACAATCCGGAAGCCTTCAAGAAATTCCAGGACAGCCAGGCCGGCCTGACCAGCGCGCTGTCGCGCCTGCTGGCGGTGGTGGAGAACTATCCCGATCTCAAGGCCAACCAGAACTTTCTGGCGCTGCAAGCACAACTCGAAGGCACCGAGAACCGGATCACGGTCGCCCGCCGCGACTATATCCAGGCAGTGAGAGAGTACAATCTGACGCTGAGGACCTTCCCGTCGGTGATCTGGGCGACCTTTTGGTTCCGCGGCAACCAGCCGTTTGCGAATTTCACCATCGAGGAGGATAAGATGCAGCCGCCGAAGGTCGATTTCGGCACCAACACCACGCAAGGCGGGTGAAGAACAGCCGGTGAGCG
Organism: Mesorhizobium sp. M0408; assembly: GCF_040321495.1. Taxonomy (NCBI): domain Bacteria; kingdom Pseudomonadati; phylum Pseudomonadota; class Alphaproteobacteria; order Hyphomicrobiales; family Phyllobacteriaceae; genus Mesorhizobium; species Mesorhizobium sp. M0408. The sequence goes on from NZ_JAMYRO010000003.1 coordinate 255,217, forward strand.
TGGTCCCTATTGGCCTTGCACTCCGTAGCGCCCCCCTCTGCCCTACCGGGCATCTCCCCCTCAAGGGGGGAGATTGGCAGCTTTGGCCTCACCGCCCATCCTGCAACGTTGGAGATTGGCGAAAACAGCCGTGACAGCCGATCTCCCCCCTTGAGGGGGAGATGTCCGGCAGGACAGAGGGGGGCGCGACAGAACGCCTGCCTGGCCTTCCTGCTCGTCTTCCAAAGCCTTCTCCTCCTCCTCCTCCCTGTCATCGCCTTCGCCGCCGACCTGCCAACCCTCACCGGACGGGTCGTCGACAATGCCGGCATCATCGATGCCGCGACCGAGGCGGCGCTGACGCAGAAGCTTGCCGAGTTCGAGACCAAAGGGTCCGACCAGATCGTCGTCGCGACCATCCCCAGCCTCCACGGCGAGGAGATCGAGCCTTACGCCAACCGGCTGTTCCGCGCCTGGAAACTGGGCCAGGCGAAGGAGAACAACGGCGTCCTGCTTCTGGTGGCGCCGAACGACCGCAAGATGCGCATCGAAGTCGGCTATGGGCTGGAAGGCACGCTGACCGACCTGCACACCAAGCTGATCATCGAAAACGACATGGTGCCGGCCTTCCGTGCCGGCGATTTCTCCGGCGGCATCAGCAAGGCCGTCGACGACATGATCATGGTGCTGGAAGGCAATCCCGAAGAACTGGAGGCGCGCGGCGAACGCAACCAGCAGCCGCCGTTCAACAGCGACGATCTGTTCTTCACGATCTTCATAGCCATCTGGGCAATCATCTTTTTCGGCGGCCTCGCAGCCTCCATCCTGCCGCCGATCTTCGGCCAGAAGATCGGTCCCGGCCGCTATCGCTGGCTGGGCATGACCTTCGAGCCAAACCGGCGGTCGTCCGGCGGCTGGTCGGGAGGTTCCGGCGGGGGATGGTCGTCGGGTTCAAGCGGTGGCGGGTTTTCCGGCGGCGGCGGTTCGTCCGGCGGCGGCGGCTCCTCGGGAAGTTGGTGACGAGATGACAAGACACGCCATCAGCCCGGTGGAATCCGGCCGTTTCATCAAAATGATCGGCACCGCGCTGTTGGCCATGGCGGTGCTGCTGGTCGGCTTCGCGGCCTTCGCCGCCGCACTGCCGGCGCTGACCGGACGGATCGTCGACAATGCCGGCATCATCGATGCCGCGACCGAGGCGGCGCTGACGCAGAAGCTTGCCGAGTTCGAGACCAAAGGGTCCGACCAGATCGTCGTCGCGACCATCCCCAGCCTCGACGGCGAGGAGATCGAGCCTTACGCCAACCGGCTGTTCCGCGCCTGGAGACTCGGCCAGGCGAAGGAGAACAACGGCGTCCTGCTTCTGGTGGCGCCGAACGACCGCAAGATGCGCATCGAGGTCGGCTATGGGCTGGAAGGCACGCTGACCGACCTGCACACCAAGCTGATCATCGAAAACGACATGGTGCCGGCCTTCCGTGCCGGCGATTTCTCCGGCGGCATCAGCAAGGCCGTCGACGACATGATCATGGTGCTGGAAGGCAATCCCGAAGAACTGGAGGCGCGCGGCAAGCGCAATCCGGCGAATGACAATCCTGTCGATCCCATCTTCATGCTGTTCATTGTCCTGTGGGCGACGATGTTCTTCGGCGGCTTGGCAATGGCGTTCCTGCCGCCGATCTTCGGCACGAAGCTGTCGCCGGGCGTTTACAAGTGGCTGGGCATGACGTTCCGCTACGGCCGTGGGCCAGCTTCGTCATCCTCCGGTGGCGGTGGCTGGACGTCTGGGACCTCGTCTGGCAGTGGCTGGTCGTCTGGAAGTTCTGGCAGCGGTTGGTCGTCTGGAAGTTCGGGCGGCGGGTTTTCAGGCGGCGGCGGTTCGTCCGGCGGCGGCGGTTCTTCAGGAAGCTGGTGAGACATCAATCATGGCAACACGACCGATCAGCCCCGAGGATCATGAGCGCATCGCCGATGCGATCCGCGCTGCCGAATCAAAGACCGACGGCGAGATCTACTGCGTCGTGGCGCATGCCAGCGACGGCTATTTCTTTCCGGCCGCTTTCATGGCGATGCTCGGCATGCTCGTCGTCAGCCTCGCCGTCGGTTATGGGCTGGAAGCCTGGTGGCTGTCGATCCGCTTGCCGCATTTCGTCATCGCCGAGCTTCTGGCGGTTGCCAGTGTGCTCATCCTGTTGTGGGCATTGCCGGCATTGCGCATCCATTTGGTGCCGAGGCGGCTGCGCTACCAGGCCGCCCACGCCAATGCGATGAAGCAGTTCCTCGCCCGCAACGTCCACCGCACCACGGCGCGCACTGGCGTGCTGGTGTTCGTCTCGATTGCCGAGCGCTACGCCGAGGTGGTCGCCGACAGCGGGATCGATTCTCGTGTCGGCCAGCATGTCTGGGACGGTGTCGTCCGCGACCTTACGGCGCATGCCGGCGACGATCGGCTTGCCGAGGGGTTGGTCAAGGCGATCCAAGCAGTCGGTGCGGTACTGGCCGAACATTTTCCGGTCTCGACTGGCGACAGCAACGAACTGGACGACCATCTGGTCGAGATTTGATCTCGCCAAAAGCGGTTTCGCAGCGTCTCAAGGACGCACCGTCCGGCTGTGTGAAAGCATCGTGGCGGTTGACCGGACTCTTGCAATCGGGCGCGGCGGGTTTATGGTTAACTAATCATGAATACGCTGAGCATCGACATCAGGAAAGCCGAACCGCGCGATGCAGCCGCCATCGCCGACGTGCATCTCGAGGCCTGGCGCGGCGCCTATTCGGGCATCATCCCACACCGCACGCTGACATCGATGATCAACCGCCGCGGCGCCGACTGGTGGGCGAATGCCATTCGCCGCGCTGCCACCGTCCTGGTCGTCGAAATCGGCGGCAAAATTGCCGGCTATGCGACGATCGGCAAGAACCGTGCCCGCGAACTCAGGCAGCAGGGCGAGATCTACGAACTTTACCTGCGGCCGGAATATCAAGGCATCGGGCTCGGCAGCCGGCTGTTCTCGGCCGCGCGGGCACGGCTGGCCGACCATGGCCTGAAAGGCATGGTGGTCTGGGCGCTGGAAGACAATCAGAACGCACTTGCCTTCTATGCCGGCGCCGGTGGCCGCGATGTTGCCGAAGGCGTCGAGATATTCGAGCAGAAGGCGCTGAAGAAGGTCGCTTTCGTCTGGGAATGACGGCCAGCGCATGATCCGGCCGGTTTTCGGTTCGGACGATCTCCCCGTACCATTCGCCGCATTGCACCATTCGCCGTCGCCCGCTATCGATCTCCAATCGAGAGAGGGATAAAGCGATGCGTATCGAAGCGATTGCCAGCGGAAAGAACCCGCCCGAGGACGTCAACGTCATAATCGAGGTGCCGATCGGCGGCGAGCCGATCAAGTACGAGATGGACAAGGAAGCCGGCACCCTGTTCGTCGACCGCTTTCTGCACACGTCGATGCGTTATCCCGGCAATTACGGTTTCGTACCGCATACGCTGTCGGGCGACGGCGACCCGATCGACGTGCTAGTCTGCAACACGCGCGCGCTGGTGCCAGGCTGCGTCATCAATGTGCGGCCGATCGGCGTGCTGGTGATGGAGGACAATGCGGGCCAGGACGAGAAGGTGATCGCGGTGCCTTCACCCAAGCTGACCTTGCGTTACGAGGACGTCCACGAATACACGCAATTGCCCGACATCACCCGCCAGCAAGTGCAGCACTTTTTCGAGCACTACAAGGATCTCGAACCCGGCAAATGGGTCAAGATCGAAGGCTGGTACGATGCGGCCTATGCCAAGAAGATGATCGTCGAGGCAATCGAGCGGGCCAGGCGCAAGTAATTGTCGGGCGCAAATAATCAGTTGTCGACGCGGCCGAAAGCGGGCGCGTCGCCAAGCACCTCACGCTTGTCCTTGCCGCAGGCGAAGGTGCGTGCCTTCTCGTCGGCAAGCTTGCGCGCCTGATCGTTGGCGGCGGGATTGCCGGTGGCGAGCACAAGGCCGATCGTGCAGCCTTCGTGGGCGTCAGGCTGGGCAACCTTGGCGACGATCAGCACTTCCGTCGACTTGTTCTCGCCCTCGGTATCGCTGATCGAGCGACGATGAATGACGGCGAAGGGAATGGCAGTTTTGCCGTTGGTTTCGATCCGCCACTCGACTTTGGGTCCAGCCGAATTGAGGCCGGAAAAGCTTTCCCAGACCGTGGTCATATCGCCAGGTGGAAAGCCGTAGAACAGCGATTCCCGCGCATCGTCGTAGGAAACCAGCACCGGGTAACCGCGATAGCCCGAACAGGCGAGATCGGCCCAGTCCCCTTCGCCTTCTTCCGCTTGGGCATAGGTGACGCAGTCCTTCTCCCAATCGAGATCGGTATAGACGCTGGATATGTCGCCGGCCCGGGCCGCCTGGCAGAAACCGGCGAGGGCAAGCGGGATCAAGAGAGCGCGCATGGCGGAACAACTCAGTTCGGGGGGCGCAGCGTACCGTCAAATTTAGCAGCAGCCTAGAGGAAGTCGGGCTGCGCACAGTGGTCTGGTAAAACGGAACACTATTTCTTCAAACTTGCCTCTATCAGAAGATCGGCGTTGCGGGCCACCGACTGCGCCGGCCCGCCGACACCGAACAGCTGGCCGCTGATATAGGCGCCCTCGATCAGCAGCAGCAGCCCGTCGCCCAACGTGTCGGCGTCGCCGGCGCCCATCTCTGCCGCCATGGCGCGCAGGCGCCGGCGCAGTTCCTGCTTGTTGGCCTCGCTCACGGCGCGGGCCGGATGGCCATGTTCGGGATATTCGACCGCGGCATTGGTCATGCCGCAGCCACGATAATCGGGCTTTTGCGTGCGCTTGCCGACGCGGGTCAGGAAAGCGACGATCTGCGCGCGCGGATCGCCGGGATGGGCATCCACCGCCTCGTCGAAACGCTCCCAGAATTCGAGGTCATAGTGCCGGAGGTAGGATGCGGCCAGCTCATCCTTGGACGGAAAGCTGCGGTAGAGGCTGGGCTTGGTGACGCCGGCACGCCGCACGATCTCGTCGACGCCGATCGCCCTGATGCCTTGCCGGTAGAACAGGTCTCGCGCCACCTGGAGAATCCGTTCGGCGGCGCGAGGCGGGGGTGCGTCATTCGCCTTGATCGTTGGTTCAATGCTTTTCATGCCTGGTCTGCCGGTTAGCTGGTTGACAATGTTACCGGTCGGTACGTATGTTTCGCGCTCCTGCAACGTACCGGTCAGTAACATGATAGCTCAATCCCGCCCGTTTGGCCAGCGCTACGCTTTCGTCGTGGTCGCCGTCATCTTCCTCTGCCTGCTGATCGCAGCGGGCCTGCGTTCGGCGCCGGCAGTCATGATGCTGCCGCTGGAGAACAGTTTCGGCTGGCGGCGCGACGTGGTGTCGCTGGCGGCGGCCACCGGCATCTTCCTCTATGGCCTGACCGGGCCGTTTGCCGCGGCGCTGATGGAGCGGATCGGGCTGCGCCGCACCTTGCTTGCCGCGCTGCTGTTGATGTCGGGATCGACCGCGCTCAGCCTGTTGATGACCAAACCGTGGCATCTGCTCCTCACCTGGGGCGTGTTTTCCGGCGTCAGCTCGGGCGCCGTCGCCACCGTGCTCGGCGCGACCATCGTCAACCGCTGGTTCAAGACCAATCGCGGCCTGGTGATGGGACTGATGTCGGCGTCCAGTGCCACCGGGCTGCTGGTCTTCCTGCCGCTGCTCGCCTCGCTCGCCCAGTCGGGCGGCTGGAAGCCGGTCGCCATCGCCATTGCCGTGGCCACCGCCTGCCTGGTGCCGCTGGTCTATATGCTGGTGCCGGAGCGCCCGGCGTCGATCGGCATGGTCCGCTATGGCGCCGATGCCGACGACGTGCCGCCGGTGCCGCCAGCCTCGCAAGGCAATTTCCTTTCGCACACGCTGAGCACGCTGCGCCGCGCCGCCGGCACGCGCGTGTTCTGGTATCTGTTCGCCACTTTCTTCGTCTGCGGCTTCACCACCAACGGGTTGGTCGGCACTCACCTGATCGCCTTTTGCGGCGATATGGGCATTGGCGAAGTGCAGGCTGCAGGCCTGCTCTCGATGATGGGCATCTTCGATCTTATCGGCACGACGCTGTCGGGCTGGCTCACCGACCGTTTCGACCCGCGCAAGCTGCTCGGCGTCTATTACGGTATTCGCGGCCTGTCGCTGATCTATTTGCCCTATTCCGGCTTCTCGGCGACCAGCCTGATCATCTTCGCCGTGTTTTACGGACTGGACTGGATCGCCACGGTGCCGCCGACGCTCAGGCTTTCCAACGAGGCGTTCGGCGACCGCAGCGGGCCGATCGTCTTCGGCTGGATCGTCGCAGGCCATCAGGTTGGCGCCGCGACAGCGGCCTTCTTCGGCGGCACCATGCGCGAGCTGCAAGGCAATTACGAGCTTGCCTTCCTGATCGCCGGTATGACGGCAATAGCCGCCGCCTGCATCTCGCTGCTGATCAACACCAGCCGCCCGGCGTTCGACCCGGAACCGCAAGCGGCTTAGGGGTGCGCCAACGGTGCGGCTTTCCCTTCTCCCCTTGTGGGAGAAGGTGGCCGAGCGAAGCTCGGCCGGATGAGGGGTGTTCCAGCTTGGAACCGCCGGCACTCCGTCCAGCACCCCTCAACCGTCTTGGCGCTGCGCGCCAATCCACCTTCTCCCACAACAAGGGGAGAAGGAAAGAGCTAGCGCTCCAGTTGGTTGTTACGAAACCTTCATCGTTTCGAAATGTGCCTGAAACATTGAAGCTGGAGCTTGGCGGCGACGTTCAATGCCATCCAGGAGACAGCCATGAACAAGATTTCGATGACGCGGCGCGCTTTCGTCACGTCGGCCAGCGCCGTTGGCCTGGTCGGCGCCTCGGGCCTCGCGCTTCCCTATTACTCGCGCGCCAATCAGCGCCCGGCTTTCACCCATGGCATCCAGTCCGGCGACGTCGACGCCACCAGCGGCATGGTCTGGACACGCACCGACCGGCCGTCGCGCGTCATGTTCGAGGTGTCGCCGACCGAAAGCTTCACCAATGCCGTCCGCCTGGCGCCGCTCGATACCTCGCCGGCCAGCGATTATACGGTGAAGCGGCTGCTTACCGATCTCGCCTCCGACCAGGACATCTTCTACCGCATGGTCGCGGCCGATCTTGCCGACATCAACGCCGTTTCCGAGCCGGTCGTCGGCCGCTTCCGCACGGCACCTGCCTCGAAGCGCGACATTCGCTTTGCTTGGTCGGGCGACACCGCCGGCCAAGGCTGGGGCATCGACGAGACCGGCATGAAGACCTACGCCACCATTGCCAAGCACACGCCCGACTTCTTCCTGCATTCGGGCGATACGATCTATGCCGATGGTGCGATGAAGGACGAGGTCGACCTGCCCAACGGCGGCAAGTGGAAAAACAAAGTGCTGATCGACGAGAAGCGCAAGGTTGCCGAGACGCTGGACGAATACCGGGCGCAGTGGAAATACAACATGATGGACAGGCATGTGCTGGCGCTCAGCGCCATCTGTCCGACCTTCTATCAGTGGGATGACCACGAGGTGCTGAACAACTGGTCGGACTCGAAGGACCTGAGCGCCGACGATCGCTACACTGAAAAATCCATCCATGTGCTGACGGCACGTGCGGCGCGCGCCTTCCACGAAATGACGACGATCCGTTACGAGCCGTCGGAGCCCGGCCGCGTCTACCGCAAGATCGCCTATGGTCCGCTGCTCGACGTGTTCTTCCTCGACATGCGTTCCTACCGCGGCCCCAACGGTCCGGATATGCAGGAGACGATGACGCCGCAATCGCGCATCCTCGGTGAACAGCAGATCAAATGGCTGAAGCGTGAACTGGCGAATTCCAACGCAACCTGGAAAATCATCGCCGCCGACATGCCGCTCGGCCTCGTCGTCTGGAACGACGGCACCAAGAAGGTAGGGGCCGAGGCGGTCAGCAATGGCGACAATGGCCCGGCCAAAGGGCGTGAGCTGGAAATTGCCGACCTTCTTCGCTATATAAAGAATGCGGGTATCAGCAACACTGTCTGGCTCACCGCAGACGTGCATTACACAGCCGCGCATTACTACAATCCGGACAAGGCGCAGTTCCAGGACTTCAATCCGTTTTGGGAATTCGTTTCGGGTCCGATCCATTCCGGCACGTTCGGGCCTAATGGTTTCGATATGACATTCGGCCCGGAGCTGAAGTTCATAAAGGCACCAACTGCCGAACAGGGTCAAAACCTGGCGCCTTCGGCCGGCCTGCAGTTCTTCGGGCTCGTCGAAATCGATGGCGCCACCGAGCAGTTGACGGTGCGGCTGATGGATCGCGACGACAGCGAACTCTACAAGGTCACGCTCGATCCGGTGCGGTCGGCGTGAGCGACGGCGCCACTACCCTCGGGCCAGCCCGAGGGTAGTGCGTATATCAATCGGGATAGCAGACGACGGGAATGTTGGGCCAGACGGCGCTGTCGCATCCGGCATTTTGCTGCCGCTGCTTGAAGGCGGCGCTGACCGGCCCGGTCACCACCGGATCGACGCCATCGGGAGCATCGGCAAAAAGCTGCTCCGCCGACGGCTTGTCGGACGGCAAAGCAGACCGCGTCTCCTTGAACGACGCCGCCGACTGCGCCGCGCCGGCCGCGAGGAGGACGGCGAGCGCGGTACATGCCAAAATCGGCCGGAGTTTGATGCCTATCTCGATCATGAAATTCGAACTGTCCGGACCATGAAAGGTTCCGCCTTGGTTAATAATTCCACTTCACACCAAGACATTTAAGATTTGGTGACTTTATTTGGTGGCTCGCCTCCTCTTTCGCAATTGCGAAAAACCCTGTATGAGCCGCCCAACCGAAAGAGGCAGCGCCTTTTGGCCTGCTGCCTGCAACGCTCCCGAGACCGAAACATGAAAATCCGCAATATCGCGATCATCGCGCACGTCGACCATGGAAAAACCACCCTTGTCGACCAGCTTCTGAAACAGTCCGGCTCGTTCCGCGACAACCAGCGCGTCGCCGAGCGCGCCATGGATTCGAACGACCTCGAAAAGGAACGCGGCATCACCATCCTGGCCAAGGCGACCTCGGTCGACTGGAAGGACACCCGCATCAACATCGTCGACACGCCCGGCCACGCCGACTTCGGCGGCGAGGTCGAGCGCATTCTGTCGATGGTGGATTCGGCCATCGTGCTGGTCGACGCCGCCGAGGGGCCGATGCCGCAGACCAAATTCGTCGTCGGCAAGGCGCTCAAGGTTGGACTGAAGCCGATCGTCGTCATCAACAAGATCGACCGGCCCGATGCCCGTCACGTCGAAGTGGTCAACGAGGTGTTCGATCTTTTTGCAGCACTTGACGCCACCGACGAGCAGCTCGACTTCCCTATCCTTTATGGTTCAGGCCGCGACGGCTGGGTCTCGGAAAACCCCGAAGGTCCGAAGGACCAGGCTCTGGCGCCGCTGTTCGACCTCGTCATCAAGCACGTGCCGGCGCCGACCGTTCATCCCGGCCCGTTCCGCATGATCGGCACCATCCTGGAAGCCAATCCGTTCCTCGGCCGCATCATCACCGGCCGTATCGAATCCGGCACGCTGAAATCCAACCAGGCTGTCAAGGTGCTGCACCATGACGGCACCCAGGTCGAAACCGGCCGCATTTCGAAGATCCTCGCTTTCCGCGGGCTCGAGCGCCAGCCCATCGACGAGGCGCAGGCGGGCGACATCGTCGCTATTGCCGGCCTGTCGAAGGGCACCGTCGCCGACACCTTCTGCGACCCGTCGGTGACGGAACCGCTGCATGCGCAGCCGATCGATCCGCCGACCGTGACGATGTCGTTCCTGGTCAATGATTCCCCGCTGGCCGGCACCGAAGGCGACAAGGTGACCAGCCGCGTCATCCGCGACCGCCTGCTGCGCGAGGCCGAAGGCAATGTCGCGCTGAAGATCGAGGAATCGCCGGATAAGGATTCGTTCTTCGTCTCCGGCCGCGGCGAATTGCAGCTGGCCGTGCTGATCGAGACGATGCGCCGCGAAGGTTTTGAGATCGCCGTGTCGCGGCCGCGCGTTGTCATGCAGAAGGGCGACAGCGGCGAATTACTGGAGCCGGTCGAGGAAGTCGTCATCGACGTCGACGAGGAGCATGCCGGCGTCGTCGTGCAGAAGATGTCGGAGCGCAAGGCCGAGATGGTCGAGCTTCGCCCTTCGGGCGGCAATCGCCAGCGCATCGTCTTTCACGCACCGACGCGCGGGTTGATCGGCTACCAGTCGGAACTGTTGACCGACACGCGCGGCACCGCTGTGATGAACCGGCTGTTCCATGCCTATGAACCTTACAAGGGTGAGCTGCCGGGCCGTACCAACGGCGTGCTGATCTCCAACGAACAGGGTGAATCGGTGGCGTACGCCATGTGGAACCTGGAAGACCGCGGCCCGATGGTCATCGACCCCGGCGTCAAGGTCTATCAGGGCATGATCATCGGCATCCATTCCAGGGACAACGACCTCGAAGTCAACGTGCTCAAGGGCAAGAAGCTGACCAACATCCGCGCCGCCGGCAAGGACGAGGCGGTGAAGCTGACACCGCCGATCCGCATGACGCTGGAACGCGCGCTGGCCTGGATCCAGGACGACGAGCTGGTCGAAGTGACGCCGAAGACCATCCGCCTGCGCAAGCTCTATCTCGATCCGAACGAGCGCAAGCGTTTTGAAAAGTCGGCGAAAGTGGTCGGCGCGGCGTAAGAGCTTTTATTCTGGGCGGAATGGAGGGGCGAAACACGCGTTCCTTCCCGCTGAGCGGACACGGCTTGTCGCCAGAAGGAATGTGGCGCCGGCCGCTCAGTGTCTCTTCAGGGGCTACAGCGGAGTCGTCGCAATACCATGATATTTTCGCTCTCTCCTTCTTTGTCACGGTAGTTTAGCTGTGGGTAAAGTTGGGGAACCGGGTGTGGGAAATGCCGTTCTGGCTTTCGTCCGGAGCCTTATGCAAGATGACATGCGGCGAAGGCTCGTTGCTCACAAGAATCTTGTTGGATTTGGCAATGCAGTATTGGCAGCGATCGAGCACGAACTTGCAAGGATCGATCTAGGCAAGGTTTCTCATCACGAAATCACAACGCTTGTGGCGGGCCTCGCTACTGCTCTGCACGATATCAACGAAGACGCATCCCGACGATATATGTCGGCTTCGCTCGCAAGACCGATAACTCCCCTCATGCGAGCTGCGCTCCGCAGCATCGTCCGCTTTACAATGGACGACTGGCGGCGGTCTTCGGTCGGCGGCATCATTGTTCTGGAGCATGGCAAGCTCGACAGTCGCTTTGAAGCCTCTCGGCACGTTGGCCGCTGGCTCGCAAATGTACCTGAAGCCGATCTGGTTGGCATTTCGCGAATCTACATAATCCCGGAACCTCCCGAGCCCGAATTCGCCGGTACCTACCTCCAGGCGGTATCGGTCATCGAGATTGTCTGGCGACGCCCGTCCGAGCACAGGATTGGGAACGTAGTTCGGAGATTCATGATCGAGAAAACGCTCTATCATGAGGTAGGACACCACGCGCTGCAGCATGTCGAATCTGGACAGGATCCTGATCAGGAACGGCAGGCAGACCGTTACGCATGGAAAATGATGCGCAAGGCACATCCCAATCTATCGATGCTTACTCTTCCCTTGCGATTCCTTGGCGCGTTTCAGCGAAGGAAAAATGCCAAGGATTTGGAAACAGCTTAGGATTGCGTTTCGGGAAATCGGCGAAAGTGGTCGGCGCGGCGCAAGTTTCTTTCTTGTAGTCTACAACAACGAGGGAAGGGAGCACTCGTGTGCTCCCTTCCCTCGTTGTTTCATCCGCCGGCAGCCGAGATGATGGCTTCCCGGTCGGGCTCGCCGACGAGATAGACGCGGATCGTCGTTCCCGTTCGAGCCGGCTTGCGCAAGGCTTTGCCCCCGTCCGGACCAATGACCAGCAATCGCTTCTCTTCCCAAACCTGTAGCCGCGATCGCGAGACACCGAGTTCGTTGGCGAGCAACCGGTCGAGCCGCAGCGTTGTCGGCATTTCGAGCCAGAGCTGAAGTTCGAGAGCGCTGGTATTTTCCAGCCTGTCCCCGAGCACCTGCTTATGAACGACGGCTTCAGGAAACGCCTCGACGCGCCCGATCCTGCTTCGCAATGCGGCAACATCGAAGGCATGGCGCCGCGCCAGGACCGGATCGTTGCTTTCGAGCGCCTGCAATATTGCCGGTTCGATATCGCGGCGGCTGCAGCGCTCCAGAATGCCGAAATTCCAGGAATTGTCGCAGTCGATGCAGCGGTAGATCAACCAGGCGTCAATGCGCTTGCCATTGGCATTGACGCGGAATTTGCCGCTGCAGCGATAGGCTTTCAAGCCGCCGCAGCGATTGCAGTTGAGGTGAGGTCGAGGTGCGGTCTTGGGTGTGATCGCCCAGCGGATACGCAGTATCGAAGGCATGCCGAAAAGCCCTTCCCGTCGGGAAGTTCGTCAGATCGGCGATATCGAGAACCCTTGCGGGCACGGCGTGGCGAGAGACTGCGGCAGTCGGAAATCAGGTGTCGCGGGTGGTTATGCGCGACAGCGGTTCAGCAGTGCCAAACCGGTCTCGAACCGCCACCCGAGGAACACATGATGTGAAAACAGGCATCGCGACTGCGACGCCCTGCTCTGTGTTGGGGGAGTTGACGAGACCGGCGGTTACGTAGGCAAAGTGAAGCTCGGAAAAGATTTCGGAACGACATCTCTAGCCGTGAGGTGCCTGGCCGACAAGCCTTCTTTCGGTAGACGCTACCGTCGCCGGAACAGTTGGGTTATGTTGAACGACCCAAACATTTCAAACGAGACCGCGTCATGCATTTCACGTCGCTGCTGATTTTTGCCGGCGCCCTGCTTGTTGCAGCCGGCTCGCCCGGCCCATCGATCGCCGCTCTTGTGGCGCGGGTCATCTCGAAAGGGTTTCGCGACGTGTTTCCGTTCCTGCTTGCCATGTGGATCGGCGAAGCGATCTGGCTGTCCCTGGCGGTGTTTGGCCTCGCCGTGGTGGCGCAGACGTTCCACTTTGCCTTTGTCGTCGTGAAGTGGGTCGGCGTCGCCTATCTCGGCTGGCTTGCCTGGAAGATGTGGACGGCGCCGGTCGAGGCCAAGGAAGGCGCGCTGCCGCGCGAAGATTCGCCCGTCAGACTGTTCTTTGCCGGCATGGCGGTGACGCTCGGCAATCCCAAGATCATGATGTTCTACCTGGCGCTGCTGCCGACCATCATCGACCTCGGTTCGGTCAGCATGATCGGCTGGGTCGAGCTGACCGCGACCATGGCCGTTGTCCTGGTCGCTATCGATTTGACCTGGGTGCTCGCCGCATCACAGGCGCGCAAGCTGCTCAAAAGCAAGCGGGCGATGAAGATCGCCAACCGCGTCAGCGCCGGAACCATGGCCGGCGCTGCGGCGGCTATCGCGGCGCGGTCCTGAGCCGGCGCGTCAACCCATTTCGATTATCGGCGCAATCTCGACGCTGAAACCCGGGTCCGTCAGGATAGGACAATCCTTGGCTTTGCCGACGGCATCGTCGATGTCTTTCGCTTCGATGATGGTGTAACCGGCGGTCGGATTGCTACCGCCATTGTTCTCGACCTTGCCGCCGGGCAGCAGGGTCTTCGACATGCCGACTGGATTGCCACCATCGACCACGGCTGAGCCAAGCTTGCCGTACCAGCCGTTCCAGGCATCCATCGCTGCCTTCCGTTCGGCCTCCTCGGTCGGCATCTTGCCCGAGCCGTGATAGACGTAGAGAAATTTCGCCATGTTCTCCTCCTTTGATCGGCGGCATCGAACCGGCATGCGGTCATGCCGCATGCCGATCATCGGACCAAACCGGCAAACAAGCAACGAGAATGCGAAGTAGCTAATATAATGTGTGGTTGGCTCGCAACGGCGGTGCCTATCGCGCCATCGCATGGTATTCATCGTTCGGCCGCATGTCGATTGCCGATGCCAGCCGGTTCGACATGTTGAAGAACGCCGCGGTCGAGGCGACGTCCCAGATGTCGCGGTCGGAAAAGCCGACTTGCCGCAGCGCCGCCCGGTCCGCTTCGACGATCTTTGCCGGCTGCCCGGTCAGCTTCACCGCGAATTCGAGCATGGCGCGTTGCCTGTCCGACAGCTCGGCGGCGCGAAAATTCATCACCATCATCTCGCCGAAGGCCGGGTCGCCGGAAAGCTGGCGCACCGCCGCGCCATGCGCGACCAGGCAATAGTAGCAATGGTTGATCGACGAGACGGCCACCGCGATCATCTCGCGCTCGAGTTTCGACAGGCCGGATTCACCCAGCATCAAATCATTGTACATGTCGGTGAAAGCGCGCAGCTTCTTCTCGTCGAAGGCATAGGCGAGCAGCACATTGGGAACGAGGCCGAGCTTCTCCCGGCACTTGGCGAAATAGGCCTTGGTCGCGTCGCTCAGCTCCGCCGGTGCCAGGTCAAGCGCGGTAATTTTCTCCGTCATGGCGGATTTCTCCTCGTTTTCGCCAGGCTGCCGGTGAATTTCGACATTTCGTCGCAAGCCGTCAAACCTTTGTCGCCAAATACCCGTCATCTGTTAGCATAGCCGCAAAAACATGTGACGGGAGGGACTCATGGCCAGCGTAAAGTCAGCGAGCCGGTTGAAAAAAGCCGGCGTGACGAGGGGTGAAGCCGCGGGTGGCGAAAAGCCCGGCAGGCTTGCCGACTACTTGCTGGCCCGAGCTCCGGCCGAAGATGTCGCCGCCTACGACGTCATCGATCTCGAACGCGCTGCCGAACTCGCCGGCCGCGCAGTGGCCAGGCACAAGAAGGACGACTGCGTCGTTGCTATAGACGTTGATTCCGGTGTCGTCCGCCAGCGCCGGCCGATGACGGTGATCACCGTCGTCAACGACAACATGCCGTTCCTGTTCGATTCCGTCCTCGGCGAGATTACAGAAAGCGCCGGCGAGCCGCTGCTGGTTACCCATCCGGTCATAGTCGTCAGGCACGGCAAGAACGGCGTCGAGGAAATCCTCGGCGATGGCGGTTATGCCAAGGGCGACCACAGCCATGACCGACTGAGCGTCATCCATGTCCATATCGGCCGCCTTTCGGCCGAGCAGGCCGAAGGCCTGGCCGCACGCCTGACGAAGCTGCTCGGCCAGGTGCGAGCCGCCGTCACCGACTGGAAGCCGATGCTTGCCCGCCTCGACCAGGCGATCTCGGAATTCCGCTACTCGCCAGTGCCGCTCGACAAGGCCCATGTCACCGAGGCGATCGCCTTCCTCGAATGGCTGCGCGACGACAATTTCACCTTTCTCGGCATGCGCGAATTCAACTACACCGGCGGCGAGACGAGCGGCATGCTCGAGCGCGCCGAAAAGCCCGGCCTCGGCATCCTTTCCGATCCCGACGTGCTGGTGCTCAGGCGCGGCACCGAAGCGGTGAGCACGACGCCGGAAATCCGTGCCTTCCTGCATGGGCCGGAACCGCTGATCGTCACCAAGGCCAACGCCAAGTCATCGGTGCACCGCCGCATCTACCTCGACTACATTGGCGTCAAGACCTACACCGGCAAAGGCGTGCTTTCAGGCGAGCTCCGTATCGTCGGCCTGTTCACCTCGACTGCCTATACGCGCTCGGTGATGAAGATCCCCTACCTGCGCTCGAAGGCGGAAACCGTCATTGCCAAATCCGGCTTCAATCCAAGCGACCATTCCGGCAAAGCTTTGATCAACGTGCTGGAGAGCTATCCGCGCGACGAGCTGTTCCAGGTTCCGGTGCCGATCCTGCGCAAGCATGCCGAAGCCATACTGGGCTTGATCGAGCGACCGCGCGTCAGGGCATTGGTGCGTGTCGACCAGTTCGACCGCTTCGTCTCCGTGCTCGTCTTCGTGCCGCGCGACCGCTACGACAGCGTCGTGCGCGAGAAGATCGGCACCTATCTGAAGACCGTCTTCGAAGGCCGGCTGTCGGCCTATTATCCGGCCTTCCCGGAAGGCGGGCTGGCGCGCGTCCATTTCATCATCGGCCGCTCCGGCGGCAAGACGCCGAAGGTCGAGCAGGCGACGATCGAGGCGGCGATCCGCGACATCGTACGGACCTGGGACGATGCACTGCGCGAGACCGCGACAGAGACCGGCGCCGATGCGAGACTCACGGCCATCGCCTCGCGTTTTTCGGAAAGTTATCGCGACAGTTTTCCGCCGGCCGTGGCGCTTGCCGACGCCAGGCGCATCGCCAAGCTCGATGCGTCAAATCCGATCGCCATCGACTATTACCGTCACACCGTCCAGAAGCCGCATCAGGCGGCGCTGAAGATCTATCACCATGGCAGCCCGGTGGCGCTGTCGCGGCGCGTGCCCGTGCTGGAAAACATCGGTTTCCGCGTCATCAGCGAGCGCACTTTCGAGGTCGGCGACATTCAATCCGGCATGGTCTTCATCCACGACATGGAACTCGAGAACAGCTACGGCAGGCCGATCGACCTCGGCAATGGCGGCGCGCTGTTCGAGGATGCGTTCCTTTCCGTCTGGCGCGGCGATGTCGACAATGACGGCTATAACGGCCTTGCCCAGACCGCCGGCCTGTGGTCGGGTGAGATCACCGTCCTGCGCGCCTATGGCCGCTATCTGCAGCAGGCCGGCATCCCGCAGAGCCAGGATTTCATCGCCGCCGCACTCAACCGTTATCCCGAGATCGCCCGCGGCCTGCATGCGCTGTTTGTCGCCCGCCTCAGCCCGACGGCCGAGACGGAAGGCGTCGTTCAGGCCAAACATCTGAAAGCCAAGATCACGGATGCGCTGGAAGACGTTCCCAACATTGACGACGACACCATCATCCGCCGTTATCTGAACCTGATCGAAGCCTCGCTGCGCACCAATCATTTCGTTTCCGATACGAAACAGAAAGGCCAATCGCTGGCGATCAAGCTCGATTCGCAATCGGTCGACGGGCTGCCGGCGCCGCGGCCATGGCGGGAGATCTTCGTCTACGGCTCCGAGGTCGAGGGTGTGCATCTGCGCTTCGGCCCGGTCGCGCGTGGCGGCCTGCGCTGGTCGGACCGTGCGCAGGACTATCGCACCGAGGTGCTCGGCCTGGTCAAGGCACAGCAGGTCAAGAATGCGGTGATCGTGCCGGTTGGCGCCAAGGGCGGCTTCTACCCGAAAAAGCTGCCGATGAGCGCCGGGCGCGACGCAATTTTCGAGGCCGGCACGGCCGCCTACAAGAATTACGTTTCCAGCCTGTTGTCGATCACCGACAATATCGGGCTGGACGGCGTCATCCCGCCAGCCGGCGTCGTGCGGCGCGATCAGGATGATCCGTATTTCGTCGTCGCCGCGGACAAGGGCACGGCGACCTTCTCGGACATCGCCAACGCCATCAGCGAAAGGCACGGCTTCTGGCTCGACGACGCTTTCGCCAGCGGCGGTTCGGCCGGCTACGACCACAAGAAGATGGGCATCACCGCCAAGGGCGCCTGGGAAGCGGTCAAGCGGCATTTCCGCGAGATGAACCGCGACATCCAAACCACGCCGTTCACCGCCATCGGCGTTGGCGACATGTCAGGTGACGTGTTCGGCAACGGCATGCTGCTGTCGGAGCAGACCCGGCTGATCGCCGCCTTCGATCATCGCGACATCTTCATCGATCCCGATCCCGACATGGCGGCTTCGATGGCCGAGCGCCGGCGTATGTTCGCTCTCGCCCGCTCAAGCTGGCAGGATTACGACAAGACGAAGCTGTCCGAAGGCGGCATCATCGTCTCGCGCAGCCAGAAGTCGATCACCTTGCCGGCCGCCGCGGCTGCAGCTATCGGCCTCGGCAAGACAACGGCCACGCCGGTCGAGATCATGAGTGCCATCCTCAAGGCGCCGGCAGATCTTTTGTGGTTCGGCGGCATCGGCACCTATGTCAGGGCATCGGGCGAGACCAACCAGGACGTCGGCGACCGTGCCAATGACGCGATCCGCATCACCGCGCTCGACCTGCGTGCCAAGGTCATCGGTGAAGGCGCCAATCTCGGCGTCACGCAGCGGGCGCGCATCGAATTCGGATTGAATGGCGGCCGCTGCAACTCAGATGCGATCGACAATTCGGGCGGCGTGAACTGCTCAGACGTCGAGGTCAACATCAAGATCGCGCTGGCTTCCGCCATGCGAAAGGGATCGCTGACGCGGCCGTCGCGCAACAAATTGCTGGCCGAGATGACCGACGAGGTCAGCGCCCTGGTGCTGTCCAACAATTACCAGCAGACGCTGGCGCTGTCCCTTGCTCGCAAGCGCGGCCTTGCCGACATTGCCCATCAGAGCCGCTTCATGGAGGCGCTCGAGGCGCGCGGGCTGCTCGACCGTGCCGTCGAGACGCTGCCGTCGCCGGCGGCTGTTGCCGAGCGCGAAGCGCGCGGCGAGCCGCTCACCCGGGCCGAGCTCGGCGTGCTGCTTGCCTATGCCAAGATCGTGCTGTTTTCCGATATCGTCGCCAGCGACGTGCCGGACGATCCGCATTTCGACCGCGACCTGATGGGTTACTTTCCCGACGGCATGGCAAAGAAATATGCGGCGGAAATCCACGGCCATCGCCTGCGCCGCGAGATCATCGCCCGTGTCGTCGCCAATGATCTGGTCAATCGCGGCGGCCCGTCCTTCGTCAACAGGCTGCAGGAAGCGACCGGGCGCAGTGCCGCCGATGTCGTGCGCACCTTCGCCGTGGTGCGGGATGGCTTTGCACTGCCGGCGCTCTATCGCCAGATCGACGCGCTCGACAACCAGATCGACGGACAGATCCAGCTCGACCTCTATCAGGCGGTCAGCCGGCTGATCTATGTGACCAGCGGCTGGTACCTGAAGAACGATGCCGACACTGCACTGCTCGGGCAGCGGATTGCCGAGTTGCAGGATGCGCGCAAGGCGCTGGAGCCGAAGCTCGTTTCGCTGCTGCCGGCCTTCTCGCGCGAGCGGATCGAGGAGCGGCGGCACAGCCTGTCGAAGGGCGGCGCGCCCGAGAGCCTTGCCGAGCAACTGGCGTTGACCGATGTGGCGGAACTCATCCCCGACATAGCGCTGACGGCGCGGACGGCAAATGCCGGCATCGTCGCTGCCGCCAAGGCGTTTTTTGCAGTCAGCGATGTCTTCCGCATCCCGCGCGTCGAAGATGCGGCGCGCTCGATCACGCCCTCGGATTATTACGATCAACTGGCGCTTTCCCGCGCCACCGACACGATCGGCGCGGCCAGGCGCGGCATCGCGGTGGCGGCGCTGACCGGCCATGCCGAGGCGGCGGATCCGGTGACGGCATGGTTGGAGGCCGGCGGCGAACGGGTCGGACGCATCCGCGAGCGGTTGCAGGCTCTGACCGAGGGCGGCGACATCACCGTGTCGCGGCTGTCGGTGGCATCCGGCCTGATGAGTGATCTGACGCAGCTGTGAGACGTCTTCCATATCGCGCGGGATTGCCGGCAAGAACCGCGCTATAGAGCAAACGGCGCGCTGCTTTGGGGGGCGCCGGACCATGATCCCAAAAAGTGACGATCGGCTTTTGGACAAGATCGTGCTCAACAAGAAGACGGAGCATCATTCCGATTCGATCGGCATGGAGCAAGCTCCAGCGGAGGGACATGGCTGAGATGGCAGTGCAGCGGGCATCGGGACGCGGCATCTGGGGATGGATGCTGTTCGACTGGGCGGCACAGCCGTTTTTCACGGTCGTTACCACCTTCATCTTCGGTCCTTATTTCGTCTCGCGTATGGCCAGCAATCCGGAGACCGGGCAAGCGGCCTGGGGCTACGGCATTGCCGCCGCCGGCCTCGTCATTGCCGTTTTGTCGCCGGTCCTCGGCTCGATCGCCGATCAGACCGGACCACGCAAACCGTGGATAGCCTTCTTCGCCGCGGTCAAGATCACCTGCCTCACCCTGCTGTGGTTTGCCGCGCCCGGCTCTGATCTTTTTCTGGTCGTGGCGTTGTTCTCGCTGGCGTCGGTCGCGGCGGAATTCTCGACCGTGTTCAATGATTCGATGATGCCCCGCCTGGTGCCGAAGAGCGACATCGGCAGGATCTCGAACATGGCCTGGGGACTCGGCTATCTCGGCGGCATGATCGCACTGATCTTCGTCGTTACCGTCATGGCCGGCTCGCCTGAAACCGGCAAGACCGTCGTTGGGCTCGACCCGATCTTCGGCCTCGACCCCAGGCTCGGCGAGGACGCGCGCGCTACCGGGCCGTTGTCGGCGGGCTGGTATTTCCTGTTCATCCTGCCGATGTTCTTCTTCACGCCTGATGCGATCAAAGGCATTCCAATCGGGCCGGCGGTGCGCGAAGGCCTGTCGGAACTGAAGTCGACGCTGGCCGAAGTGCGCAAGCGCAGCGGCATTTTTCGCTTTCTCGTCGCCCGTATGATCTATCAGGACGGCGTCAATGCACTGCTGGCGCTGGGCGGAACGTTTGCGGCGGCAATGTTCCATTGGTCGATTACCGAGATCGGCCTGTTCGGCATCATCCTCAACATCGTTGCCATCGTCGGCTGCCTGGTTGCCGCACGCCTCGACACAGCGCTGGGTTCCAAGACCATAGTGATGATTTCGCTGGTCATGCTGAGCATTGCCACGATCGGCATCGTTTCGACCGGACCGGGCTATACGCTGTTCGGCGCCTGGGTGATGCCCGGACTGGATGGTGGCGGATTGTTCGGCACGGCGGCGGAAAAAGCCTACATTTTCTACGGCCTGCTGATCGGGCTTGCTTTCGGCCCGGTGCAGGCATCGTCGCGCTCCTACATGGCGCGCAGCGTCTCCGCTGCCGAATCGGGCCGCTATTTCGGCATCTATGCGCTGGCCGGCCGGGCAACCAGTTTTGCCGCACCCTTCATGGTGGCCACGATCACCCTGGCCAGCGGCTCGGCGCGGCTCGGCATGGCGGCGATCGTGCTGTTCCTTGGCGCCGGCATGGCGATCCTGATCGGCACGCCCTATCCGGCAGATCGGCCGGCGGAGTGAGCTGCTCTTGCCTTCTCCCACAGCGGGAGGGTAACGCGTTCAATGCCGGAAATGCCTCACTCCGGTGAAGACCATGGCAATGCCGTGAGCGTCGGCGGCGGCGATGACATCGTCGTCGCGCATCGAGCCGCCGGGCTGGATGACGGCGGTGGCGCCGGCTTCGATTGCCGACAAAAGCCCGTCCGCGAACGGGAAAAAGGCATCCGAGGCGACGACCGAGCCCCTGGTCAAAGGCTCCGTCAGGCCGGCAGCCTCGGCCGCGTCGAGCGCCTTGCGCGCCGCGATGCGCGAGGAATCGACCCGGCTCATCTGGCCGGCGCCGATGCCGACTGTAGCGCCATCCCTGGCATAGACGATGGCGTTCGACTTGACGTGCTTTGCCACGCGAAAAGCGAATTTCAGATCGGCCAATTCGGCCGGCGTCGGAGCGCGCCTGGTCACCACTTTCAGCTCGAGGTCATCCACCACCGCGTTGTCGCGGCCCTGGACCAGCAAACCGCCGGCAACCGATTTCAAGCCAAGGCCCGCCGCGCGCGGGTCGGGCAGGCCGCCGGTGACCAGCAGGCGTAGGTTCTTCTTGGCGGCAATGATGCGGACTGCTTCTTCGGACGCCTCCGGTGCGATGATCACTTCGGTAAAGGTCTTGACGATCTCTTCGGCGGTTCCGGCATCGAGGATGCGGTTCATGGCGACGATGCCGCCGAAGGCCGAGACCGGGTCGCAGGCCAGCGCCTTGGCATAGGCCGCCTGCAGCGAAGCGTCCTCAGCGACGCCGCACGGGTTGGCGTGCTTGATGATGGCAATTGCTGCGGAGCGCGACGGGTCGAACTCGCCGACCAGCTCGAAGGCAGCGTCGGTGTCGTTGATGTTGTTGTAGGAAAGCTGCTTGCCCTGAAGCTGGCGCGCCGTGGCGACGCCCGGCCGCCTGTCGCCGTTGACATAGAAGCCGGCGCCCTGATGCGGGTTTTCGCCATAGCGCATCACCGACTGCAGCTTGCCGCCGAAGGCGCGCCATGTCGGATGCTCGATCTCAAGCGCCTCGGCGAACCATCCCGAGATCGCCGCATCGTAGGTGGCGGTGCGGGCAAAGGCCTTGGCTGCCAGCTTCTTGCGGAAATCCAGCGACAACGACCCGAAATTCATCTCCAGCGCGTTGAGCACCGAGGCATAGTCATCGGGATCGGTGACGATGCCGACATAGGCGTGGTTCTTGGCCGAGGCACGGATCATCGCCGGGCCGCCGATGTCGATGTTCTCGACGATCGCCGCGTAGTCGGCGCCGGAGCGACGCACCTCTTCGAACGGATAGAGATTGGAGACGACGAGATCGATCGGCTCGATGCCGTGGTCGCGCATCGCTGCGGCGTGCTCGGGATCGTCGCGCACGCCAAGCAGTGCGCCATGCACCGACGGGTGCAGCGTCTTGACGCGGCCGTCCATGATCTCGGGAAAGCCGGTGAGCTCGGACACGTCGCGCACCGCCATGCCCGCCTCGGCAAGGGCCCTTGCGGTGCCGCCGGTCGAGACTAGCTCGACGCCGGCCGAAGCCAGCGCCCTGGCGAAATCGATCAGGCCGGTCTTATCAAAGACGGAAAGGAGCGCGCGACGGATGGGTACAAGGTCGGGCGCGGGAATGTTCTTGGCGGCGACGGCCATGGCCTGGCGGCCTTTCCAGTTCTGGTTGGAGAGCGTCCGCGGGCCGTAGCATATGAGGCCCGGAAATCAAGCCGCAAGACTTGATCAGTGTCTGCCGTTGCCACCGGCTTCAGCTTTTTCCGGACGGCCGGCGATGATGGTGCGCGTCAATTGCCAGTGGACCTCGGCAATTTCCGAGGCCTTGAACGCAAGCACGATCTGGCGGCTGCGGCGCGGGCCGCCAAGCCCTGCGAAATAGATCGATTCCTCGACCTCTGGCACCACTTCGGTAGAGGTAAACACCCAGGTGTCGGCATGGTCGGCGGCCAGCACCAGACGGTCATGCTCATCCTGGAGCAGGCTTATATCGGGATGGACATGGAAACGCACCGTGACGAAGTCACGTCCATTGTTGCGGATAGAAGCGCCGCCCGGGCGCAGGAAACGGTCCCTGCCGGCAAACACATTGCCTTCGGTCGATAATTTCAGCTCGCGCTCATGCAGGAAGCCGAAGCGCGCCACATAGCCGTCATGGCGGGCGATGAAGCCCTGGCTGCCCTTCTGGTCGGTGCGCTTGCAAGGTACATGCTGCGGTCCGCCGATCAAAGGCGTGCCGAGCAGGTCGTTGACGCGCAAGGAGTGATTGAAGCGCGCCGACGACGTGTCGTTGATGGTGGCGGTCGAGTGGGCGGCGGTGGCGCGGGCAAGCGGCCGGAACTCGGCGGCGCCATAAGTATCTATTCCGGCGTTGACGATATAGTGCTGGCGGCCCGACGACAATTCGAAGGCGAGGCATCCGGCGTGAGCGGCATTGGATACGTCGACGGGGGGCGGCGGGCCGGTATCGGCGATCACAGTGACACCGCCCATCGACAGGCGCTCATAACCCGAATGCGGCGCGTGCAGCAACGGTGCGCCGGCGGTGTCGTCGTGATGCAGGATGCTGGCGATACGGTCGTGAATGGTGGCGCCCATGCCGTTGAAGCGGGCAAGGCTGCCGTCCTGATGGCGAAAGAAGCGCAGTGCCGGCAGCATCCGGTCGATGGCGCCGATCAGGGCGGCCGGCGGCGTCTCGGCCTGATTGGCGTATGTCTGGCGCAACGGCAGAAGGTCGGCGAGGATTTCAAGCACGGTCATCGGATTACGCGAGATATGGCCGCCGTCAGGCAGGATCTGGCGGTCGAGCTCCTCGGCGAGATTGCGGGTAGCACCGCGTAGCGCCGAGGCCGGCGCCGGCAGCGACAAAGCGGCAAAGGCCAGCGCAATGCGGGCGCGCAGCCTGTCCTTGCCGTCCGGCATCTCGCGCACC
Organism: Mesorhizobium sp. M0408; assembly: GCF_040321495.1. Classification (NCBI taxonomy): domain Bacteria; kingdom Pseudomonadati; phylum Pseudomonadota; class Alphaproteobacteria; order Hyphomicrobiales; family Phyllobacteriaceae; genus Mesorhizobium; species Mesorhizobium sp. M0408. The sequence goes on from NZ_JAMYRO010000003.1 coordinate 279,127, forward strand.
ATGGCGCGCAGATAGCGGATCTGGACGGCGAGCGATTTCAAGAACGCGCGGTAGAACGGAAATTCGGCGCCCTGCAACACGATCGAGGAATGCTGCAGCCAGGCAATGACACGCTTGGCCGTCGTGCCGGGCTCCCAGGCGACGCCGGAAATATGGCTGCCATGGATTGCAATCCAGTCGGAAACCAACGCCCGCGCGTTGGCGGCGGCGAGCTCGGTACCGGCGGCACGCATATGGCGCAGCCAGCGAAAGCCATGCAGCGTTTTTTGCCAGCCGGGATTGGGCACGTCGATCTGGAAGGGCGATTTGCCGCCGGTCTCGACCAGATGCCCCGAAAGCGGATAGCGGCCGTAATAGATCTCGAGCGCGATCTGAGGATCGGCGAGCCGCAGGTCCGGTGGGGCGATCAGGACGCGCTCCGGCGTGCGGCCTGAGTAGCGCCAGCGATAGAGTGGCCCGGCGCGCAAGCGCCGGCGCGTCTTGCGCCAGAACTCCCTCGCGACAAGCGTCCACAGACGCGTCGTGTTACCGGCAGCGATTGCCAAAACCCCTCCTGATCGTCCTCACCCAAGCACAAGTTTATATGATTCAAGAACTTGTGCGAAGGCGAATTCCGCGGCGGTGGGGCCGTTCAGCCTGTTTTCCATGCCTCCTCGCCCCATGAAGCCGGACGGCACTTCAAGATCGTCCCTTAGCCGGCTCTGCGCATGCGGGCGGCGAAGAAACTGTCCAGCCCGGAGCGGCCCGGCGAGCCTAGCTCCAGATCGGCAGGCGTGGTGCGCAACGTGCCTTGCGGCGTCAGAAACGGGTCGATGCCGGCGATCTCACCCGGCCGAAGCGGGTCGTCGACAATCTCCGCATTGCCGGCGAGAAAGTCGCGATAGAGCTCTTCGCCTTCCAGCGGATCGAGCGAACAGTTGGAAAAGACGATGCGTCCACCAGGCTTGACCAGGGTGACGGCGCGGGCAAGCAGCCGGCGTTGCAGGTCGGCCAGTTTTTCGACGTCGGCCGCCGTCTTCGTCCAGGGAACGTCGGGATGCCGCCGCACCGTCCCGGTCGAAGAGCATGGTGGGTCGAGGAGGACGGCGTCGAAGAGGTCCTTCGGCTCGTATTTGAGCAGATCGGCCTGGACGATCTCGGCGGCCAGACCGAGCCGTTCGAGGTTCTGCGTCAGCCGTGCCAGCCGCGTTTTGGACATGTCGAGCGCGGTGACGTGGGCGCCGGCGAGGATCAGCTGGGCGGTCTTGCCGCCCGGCGCGGCACAGAGGTCGGCGATTCGCAAACCATTGATGTCGCCGAACAGCCGGGCCGGCAGGCTGGCCGCTGCATCCTGAACCCACCAGGCGCCTTCCCCAAAGCCGGGCAGTTCGGTCACGGAAGCGCTGAGCTTTTCCACCCGCACCGTGCCGGTCGGCAAGACAAAGCCGCCGAGCCGTTCGGCCCACAGCGCCGGGTCCGACTTGACCGAGAAATCGACCGGTGCCTCATGGCGATGGGCGAGCAGTATCTGCCTGGCCTTGTCGAGGCCGTAGACCGTTTTCAAACGGTCGGAAAACCATTTTGGCGCCTCGTCGGTAGCGGCACGTGCTGCGGCGAGCTCGTCCTGCTTGGCCCGCGCCAGCGTGCGCAGCACGCCGTTGACGAGGCCGGAAAAGCGCGCCGTGCGCGGATCGGACTTGGCGTGTGTCACGGCGAGGTCGACGGCGGCGCTGTCGGGAACATCGAGGAACAGGATCTGCGCTGCCGCCACATGCAAAATGTGCGAAAGCGCCGTGGCGTTGGGCGGCAGCGGCTTTTCCAGGCGACGGGCCAAAAGGCCTGATATGGTCATGCGGTAGCGCAGGGCGGTGACCAGAATGGCGCGCACCAAGGCGCGGTCGCGCAGGTCGAGCGCCTTGTACTGCGGATGGCCGTTCTCTTGGTCGGTCAGCCCGTCGAGCGGCGTCCTCGCGTCTATAACCGCGGCAAGCAGGCGCGCGGCTGCCTTGCGCGCGGCGCGGCCCGCTACGGCCACGCCGCTCGAATTGTGTTCACGATCGCCTGAAATTCCGTGCCGGCGCTTCGCTGAACTCACGACCACGGACCTTTGGGGCCGGTCGGATTGCGTCCCCAGGGATTGGGTCTCGGCTTGGCCGGCTCAGCCGGCCTCTCGGGCCGCGCGGCCCTGTCCCACGGACCAGACGGCTGCTGCCCGGTCCCTTCCGGCGCCGGCCTTGGCGTCGCGGCCGCTTCGGGTGCGCCGGCCATTTCGCTCGCCATCCTCTGCAACGCGGCGATGCGGTTTTCTGTGCTCGGGTGAGTGGAAAACAAACTGTCCATGCGCTCGCCGGAAAGAGGATTGATGATGAAGAGATGGGCGGTTGCCGGATTGCGCTCGGCATCCGGGTTGCGGATGCGTTCGGCGCCCCGCGCGATCTTGTCAAGTGCCGAGGCGAGCCACAGCGGGTGTCCACAGATTTCGGCACCGCGCCGGTCGGCCTCATATTCGCGGGTGCGGCTCACCGCCATCTGCACGATCATGGCGGCCAGGGGCGCGACTATCATCGCCACCAGCACGCCGACGATGCCAAAGGAATTGTTATTGTCGCGGTTGCCGCCGAAAAAGAAGGCGAAATTGCCGAGCATCGAAATTGCGCCGGCAAAGGTGGCGACGATCGTCATGGTCAGCGTATCGCGGTGCTGCACATGGGCGAGCTCGTGTGCCATCACCGCCGCGACTTCTTCATGCGATAGCCGCTCGAGCAGGCCGGTGCTGGCGGCGACAGCGGCATTTTGCGGATTGCGGCCGGTGGCGAAGGCATTGGGCTGCGGATTGTCGATGAGATAGGTTCTCGGCATCGGCAGGCCGGCACGTTGCGCGAGACCCTTCACGATGGCGTAATATTCAGGCGCGTTGCGTTCGTCGACTTCGATCGCACGGTGCATCGACAGCACCATCTTGTCGGCGTTCCAATAGCTGAACAAATTGGTGCCGGCGGCGATCAGCAACGCGATCATCATGCCGCCGGATCCGCCGATGAGATAGCCGACACCCATGAACAGGGCCGTCATTGCGGCCAAAAGCATGGCGGTGCGAAGGGTGTTCATCGTCTGCTCCGTTCTGGCCCAACAAAGGGGTCGATCCTTGTGGGCCCATCGCTATATGATGGGAAACAGCGGTTCCCGTTTCAATCGGGGCCTGTTTCAATCTAGCGGAAGATCGCATGATCGACAAAACCAGCCAAACGCATGCTAACGGCTCGCCGCAAAAGCCGCTGACCCCGGCAGCCAGGCGCGCCTTGGTCGAGGCCGAGGCCCGGCGGGAGAAATATCGCGAGCAGGAAGCCACGCTGCCGAGGGAGATGGGCGGGCGCGGCGGCAAGGAGCCTGGCCGCTATGGCGACTGGGAGGTCAAGGGCCTGACCAGCGACTTTTAGCCCAGGCAGGGTGCTAGTCAAACAGGCAGCGCGGCCCGCTCCACTCCGATGGCAATCCAGCCGCTGGAATCGACGGCGATGCCGATCGCGTCATAGCCGGCGATGGTGGCATGCGGCGTCTCCAACGGATGCCGGTGCGTGGCGCTGATCACCACGACCGCAGCGCCCGCGGCTTCGGCCGCCGCTATGCCGGCCGGCGCGTCCTCGAAGACGAGGCAGTCGCCCACATCGACGCCGAGCCGTTCGGCCGCCAGCCGGAAGCAGTCGGGCGCCGGCTTGCCGCGCGATACATCCTCCGCCGCAACAATCACGGCGGGAGCCGGAATACCCGCGGCCTGCAGGCGCAGCAGGGCGAGCTCGCGCGGTGCCGAAGTGGCGATCGCCCAGCTTCCAGGCGGCAGCGACGCCAGGAAGGCCGCGGCGCCGGCAATCGGGCGAATGCCCTCGACATCGGCCGCCTCGGCCTGCAAAAGCGAATCGGCTTCGCGGGCAGGATCGACGCCTGGGAGCGCCAGCCGGCCGACGGTCTCGATCGCCCGCACGCCGTGGATGGTCGGCAGGAATGCGGCGACGTCAAGACCTTGCCGATGCGCCCACGCTGCCCAGACCCTTTCCGCTGCGGCGATCGAATTGAGAATCGTGCCGTCCATATCGAACAGGAAGGCCGCGAATTTTCTGCCTGCAAACATCGGTTTCCCGGGGTCATCTTGGAGGGATTATTTCGAAAGACGCGTGTCAATCGACCGTAACGTTGCCGCGTCCGTATGGGAAGCCGCGAGGCGTCGTTTTTGACGACCACAAGGAACCGCCACGCACTGTCCCGCGTTGATCGGCACTATCTTCCATGACGATCGCAGGGGAGGGCGATGCTGATTCGGCTCGGCTATGAAATTGCCATTGAATGCGTTGCAGCAACGCCGGTCGTTTCATTGCTCGATATCCACGGGGATCGCCAGGCCGACATCAAGCGGCAGACGCGCGTGCTGACCTCGCCGTCGGTCCCGACCAGGGTCTACCACGACCTTTTCGGCAATAGCTGCCGCCGCTTCACGGCGCCGGCCGGAAGCTTTCGCATCCTTTATGACGCGGTGGTCGAGGACAGCGGCGAGACGGACGAAGTCAACACGCTGGCGAGAGAAGTCCCGGTTGCCGAATTGCCGGACGAGGTGCTCGGCTATCTGCTCGGCAGCCGTTACTGCGAGACCGACCATCTCGGCGACCTGGCCTGGCAACTTTTCGGCCAGCTTCCACCGGGCTGGGCGCGGGTGCAGGCCATCGTCGACTATGTCCACAACCGCCTGTCCTTCGGCTACGGCTATGCGCGCTCGACCCGCACGGCGGCGCAGGCGCATGAGGAACGCGTCGGCGTCTGCCGCGACTTTGCCCATCTGGCGATCACGCTCTGCCGCTGCATGAACATCCCGGCCCGCTACGTGAACGGCTATCTCGGCGATATCGGCGTGCCCGCCGATCCGGCGCCGATGGATTTCTCGGCGTGGGTGGAAGTGTTCCTCGACGGCAGGTGGTACACTTTCGATCCTCGCCACAATGTGCCGAGGATCGGCCGCGTCGTCATCGCCCGCGGCCGCGACGCCACCGACGTGCCGCTGCTGCACAGTTTTGGCCCGCATCGGCTCACCCTGTTCAAGGTCTGGACGCACGAGCAGGAAGGTAATCTGTTCAAGCCGCCTTGTCGTGGCGTCGACAAGACGGTCAGCGCACGGATGCTGGCCTAGTCTTTCGGGACACATTCACAGTCCGTGTTTCCATTTCCCGCCACCGCGATCGTGCTGAACCGGTTCGATACATCTCGTCTGTACCGGATTGGGACGCAGTCCAGTCGTCCTGAATTGCGAGCCTGTTCGTGGTAAGCGCTTTGTCGACAAAGCCGTGCCGGCGCAGCTTTCGTTTACCCTCTGTTTACCCTGCCGCCGCTCGAAACCGTTTGGAAACAATGACCTGATCGCGGGCCGGTCGCTTTCCCGGGCCTGGCGGCGCGATCCGGCCGGATTCCTGCAATGCGCGTTCGGACAGCTGCAGGCTGTAGCGAATGGAGGCGGAAGGAATGCGGCGTTTCGGGGGTCTTGTTCAGACGATCGGCGGCTTTGCCGGGGATCGCAGCGGAAATTTCGCGGTCCTGTTTGGGATAATCGGCTCAGTGCTGGCACTGAGTGTCGGCTTTGCGGTCAACGTGTCCCAACTCTACAATGTAAAATCGAGCCTGCAAGGCGTGGTCGATGCAGCGGTCACCTCGACGGCCCGCGACCTGACAACCGGCGTCATCAGCGAGGCCGACGCCAGCAAATCGGTGCAGGCCTTTCTCGATGCCAACAGCACGGCGGGTATCCTCCAGGACAACCAGATCGTCCTCGACAATCTGGTTGTCGACAGGACAGCCAAGACTGTCCAGGCGGACGTCCATGTCAACGTCAACTACTATTTCCCGCTTTTCAGCACGGGTGGCATGCAACGCGTCCCCGCATCGACGACGGCGCTCTATTCGGACAAGCAGATCGAAGTCGCGATGATGCTGGACGTGACCGGGTCGATGGCCGGCCAGAAAATCATCGATCTGCGGGCGGCCGCGGCGAATGCTGTCGACAGCTTCCTGGGCGGCCAGGACCCCTCCAAGCCACGTGTGCGGGTTGCCATCGTGCCTTATGCCAATTCGGTGAATGCCGGTACACTTGCCGCCAGCAGCGTCTATGTGGAAACCACCGCCAGTCAACGCAAACAGGCGCCGGCCAATGACGCCGTGCAGTATGTCTCGGGCTTTATCCGTCCCGATAATTGCGCCACCGAGCGCAAGGGGACCTATCAGTATTCGGATGCGGGCCCCGACGTCAGCATGGTCAATCGCGACTACCTGCTGTCATCCTTCGCCTGGCAGACCGGCACCGCCGCCTGCCCGATCGCCGCGCTGATGCCGCTGACAGCGGATGCGACGGCGCTCAAGACGGTCATCAAGAATTTCGTCGCCTCCGGCGGCACCGCCGGCCATATCGGCGTGCAGTGGACCTGGTACATGCTTTCGGAAAACTGGGGCAGTGTGATGAAAGCCTCGGAACGGCCGGCCAAGATGGATCCAAAGAAGGTTGCCAAGATCGCGATCCTGATGACCGATGGCGAATTCAACCTGTCCTACTTCGATGCGAGCACGGTCAGCGACGTCTACAATGACGCCGGCAAGGAGCCGACCCGCACGGCCGCCAAGAAACTTTGCGCTGCCATGCGCGACAAGGGCATCGAGGTCTTCACCATTGGGTTTGACCTAAACGAAACGAATGCCAAGGCGACGCTCCAGGATTGCGCGAGCCCGGACACCGCCAAGATCAAGCACTTTTATCAGGCGGCCAATGGAACGGAACTCAACCAGGCTTTCCAGGATATAGCGCGCAACGTCGAGATGTTAACCGTAACCAAATAGGGGACAACAGCCCAAAAAGGAAAGGCCGCCGCTTCTCGCGAAGCCGGCGGCCTTCCGTGTTTCCGTCCATGGCGCGGCTCCTGGCGGCGACCCTGGTCGCCAGCCGCGCATCTCGCGCCTTAGCGGGAAGACTGCTTCCCGAAAGTGCGATCCGCTGAGGCCACGTTCTGGAAAACGAAATCACTCGACATCGGATCACCTCCTTTCGATTTGTTGAACACTCCCTCATGATGGGGTGTCATCCGGCAAATGGCAAGGCGCGGCACCCGAAAATCCTGAACAAGCCTGCTTGTGCACTCGGGCGGCTTGCGGCCGGCCGATCGGGCAGGCAAGATCGAGCCGCTATTGTTCCGGGCCACTATTTTGCCGGGTAAGGGAGGACGGGATGGAGGCAGCCGAGAGAGCGGCCCGGATTGTTCGGACGGTCATCGAGACGCTGAAGCCGGGTTTTGCGGTGAGGCTGTGGACAGGCGAGCGGATCGGCCCGGCTGCCGGCCCGGTGCTCACCATCAACGACCAGGACATCGTCTGGCAGATCGTACGTCGGCCCTCTTTATCGACGCTGATCGAGATGTGGATTGCCAAGGCGGTCGACGTCGAAGACGGATCGCTGTTCGATTTCTACGCCTTGCCCACGCACGGCAAGCTCAGGACGAAGCTCAAGACATTGCCGAAGCTGGCGATCCTGCGCGACCTGCCGGCGGTGCTGTTTTCGCGAAAACAGATGACGACGCGAACCGATCTTTCCGGCCGCAATCCTTTCGTCAGCGGTTCGAGCAAGGAGGCGATCGAGCATCATTACGACATTTCCAACGCATTCTACCGGCTCTTCCTCGACGAGCGCATGGTCTATAGCTGCGGCTACTTCAAGGATTTCGCCAACGATATCGATCAGGCCCAGAGAGACAAGCTCGACCATATCTGCCGCAAGCTTCGGCTGAAGCCCGGCGATAGATTGCTCGACATCGGCTGCGGCTGGGGAGCGATGCTCATCCATGCGGTGAAGAATTATGGCGTCGTCGGCCACGGCGTTTCGCTATCGGAAGCACAGACCGAGCTCGCCCGTGAACGCATCCGCGCCGAGGGGCTGGAGGACCGCATCACCATCGAGATAAAGTCCTATGCCGAGCTGTCCGGCTCCTTCGACAAGATCTCGTCGATCGGCATGTTCGAGCATCTGGGGCTTGCCAACCATGCGGCCTATTTCTCGAGGATCCATCGCCTGCTCAAGCCGGGCGGCATCTATCTGCACCACGCCATCACCCGGCGCGACAAGGGCAGCTTGAAGAAGACGCTGCGCAAGGGGCCGGAATTCAAGGCGCTGATCAAATACATTTTTCCGGGCGGCGAACTCGACACGATCGGCATGACGCTCGGCAATCTCGAGGCCCACGGCTTCCTCGTCTACGACGTCGAAAATTTGCGCGAGCACTATGCGCGCACCTGCAGGCTATGGGCCGAGCGCCTCCACGCACGCTTCGACGAAGCTATCGCCGAGGTCGGCGAAGCCAAGGCGCGGCTCTGGCTGCTTTATCTCACCGGCTGCTCGATTACCTTCGAACGCGCCTCGGCGCAGGTTTTCCAGACCGTCGCCACAAGGCGCGCGCGTGGGCCGAGCGGCCTGCCGCCGACGCGGGCGGATTTGTACCGATAGCTACAGGAGGCGCATCGTGGCGCCGATCTCGACGCGGGCCGGTCGATCGACGGTGCAGTAGACGCCGAGGTTATGGGCGTTGTGGCGGACCAGGCTGCGCAGGATTGCCGGGTCGTGGTCGAACCCGTCCTGGCCAATGATGGTGAAGCCGCAGCGGCGGCACGGCTCGGAGATGGTCAGGAGCAGGTCGCCGATCGCCAGCTTGCGCCCGATCCATTCCGTCTCGGGGAACGACCCCTCGACCTCCGGCACATCGACGACGATGTTGGGGCGGAAGCGGCGCGCGTCGGCGGTGCCCTTTGGATGCAGCACTTTCAAACGCGCCAGTGAGGCGGTGGTCAGCAGATGAATAGGGGCTTTGACGTAGCGTTCCGTCAGCAGAGGGCCGGCGTAATCCGGAGCCGCATTTTCCCGACGGAACGGCCGGATGGAAGCCGCAAAGCCGAGATAGGCGCAAATGGCGCGATCACTTTGCGCGCCAGGTGCCGAAAGCCAGCGTCCGTCGGGGATGGCGACCTCCAGCCTGCCGGCCTGCGACAGCCGGGTGCGGATGCGGGGCACCTTGTGCCATTTCGCTTCGCGGTCGGGCCGTGCGATTTCATCGGTCGAGGTATCGACAAGACCAAACAGGCGGTCGCCTTCGACGGTATGCCGGTCGACGGAGATCGCCTGCTGAAACTCGCCGGCGAGCGAGCTCGCGGGATAGCGCCAAAGCTCGGTGACGGCGCCCAATGCGGGTTGCATCAGCCCTTCTTGTTTTGCCGGTTGGCGATAAGGTCGTCGACGACCGCCGGATCGGCCAGCGTCGAGGTATCGCCGAGCGCGGCAAAATCATCCTCGGCGATCTTGCGCAGGATGCGTCGCATGATCTTGCCGGAACGGGTCTTCGGCAGGCCGGGCGCGAACTGGATCTTGTCGGGCGAAGCGATGGCGCCGATCTCCTTGCGGACATGGGCGACGAGTTCCTGGCGCAATTCCTCGCTTGGCGTTTCGCCGGCCATCAGCGTGACATAGCAGTAGATGCCCTGGCCCTTGATATCGTGCGGGTAGCCGACGACGGCGGCCTCCGAGACCTTCTCATGCGAAACCAGCGCCGATTCGACCTCGGCGGTGCCCATGCGGTGGCCGGAGACGTTGATGACGTCGTCGACGCGGCCGGTGATCCAGTAGTAGCCGTCAGCATCGCGGCGGCAGCCGTCGCCGGTGAAGTATCTGCCCTTGTAGGTCGAGAAATAGGTCTGCACGAAGCGGTCGTGATCGCCATAGACGGTGCGCGTCTGGCCCGGCCATGAGTCGGCAATACAAAGATTGCCGCTGGCTTCGCCTTCGAGCACCTTGCCGTCGGTATCGACCAGCTGCGGCTTGACGCCAAAGAAGGGCCGCGTCGCTGAACCCGCCTTGAGGTGGGTGGCGCCCGGAACCGGCGTGATCATGATGCCGCCGGTCTCGGTCTGCCACCAGGTATCGACGATCGGCACCTTGCCGTTGCCTACGACGTTGAAATACCACTCCCAGGCTTCCGGATTGATCGGCTCACCGACGGTGCCGAGCACGCGCAGCGACTTGCGCGACGTTTTGGTGACATGGGCATCGCCGGCGCCCATCAGCGCGCGCAACGCCGTCGGCGCCGTGTAGAAGATGTTGACCTTGTGCTTGTCGATCACGTCCCAGAAACGCGACTGCGACGGGTAGTTCGGCACGCCTTCGAACATCAGCGTGGTGGCGCCGTTGGCGAGCGGCCCGTAGACGATGTAGCTGTGGCCGGTGACCCAGCCGACATCGGCGGTGCACCAGTAGATATCGCCGTCATGATAGTCGAAGACATATTGGTGGGTCATCGAGACATAGACGAGATAGCCGGCGGTGGTGTGCAGCACACCTTTCGGCTTGCCGGTCGAGCCGGATGTGTAGAGGATGAACAACGGGTCCTCGGCGTTCATCTTCTCGGGCTTGCATTCGGCCTTAACCGTCGCGACCTCGTCATGGTACCAGACGTCGCGCCCGGCGGCCCAGCCGGTCTTGCCGCCAGTGCGGCGCACTACCAAGACCTTTTCGACTTTCGTTCCGGCCTTGGCGGCGATCTCGATCGCCTTGTCCGTGTTCTCCTTTAGCGGGATCGGCTTGCCGCCGCGCAAGCCTTCGTCGGCGGTGATGACGAAGGTCGACTTGCAGTCATCGATGCGTCCGGCCAGCGCATCCGGCGAAAAGCCGCCGAAGACGACCGAATGAATGGCGCCGATGCGCGTGCAGGCGAGCATCGCATAAGCGGCCTCCGGGATCATCGGCATGTAGATGGTTACGCGGTCGCCCTTCTTGACGCCGTGCTTTTTCATCACATTGGCGAGGCGGCAGACATGCGCGTAAAGCTCGTTATAGGTGATCTTCCTGTCGTCGTAGGGATTGTCGCCTTCCCAGATGATGGCGGTCTGTTCGCCGCGCTTCTTCAGATGCCGGTCGATGCAGTTCCAGGAAACGTTGGTCTGGCCATCCTCGAACCATTTGATTGAGACCTGGCCGTCGAAGGACGTGTTCTTGACCTTGCTGTACGGCTTGAACCAGTCGATGCGCTTGCCGTGCTTGCCCCAGAACTTGTCCGGGTTCTTGACGCTGTCGGCGTACCATTTCAGGTAGGTGTCATTGTCAATCAGCGCGTTCTTCTTCCACGCCGGCTGGACGCGATGGACATGAACATCGGACATTTCTTCGCCTTCCTCCCCAAAACCAAACCGCCGGCTTGACCGCCGGCAGGATCGCAGCGATGCGGCCGCGAATTCGCGCGCATTATTAACAGTTCGGCCGCGACGGCAACATTAGACGTTGGATTCGCGCGGCGGGATGCCGCAGGCGCCTTACCAGGCGGTGTCAGCACTCTCGTGAGTCGGCTGCTAAGCGCATGTTTTTGCGGAAGTAATCTGGTTCGATCATAGAAATATCAATAGACGATTAAGCAAATGGGGTGCACAATTTCAGCCTGGGAGGAAGGAGAATCAACCAGGGGACCGCAATGCGCGACCATTCCGAAATGGACCTGATGCTCAAGGGCTATGGCTTGACCACGGCCAAGATTCTTTATCACTTTCCAGATCATCCGCATCTGCTGCAGAGCTTCATCTGGCAGGATTACGACATCGCCCCGAAATTTCCCGTGCTGATCCGTTTCATCGAGTTCTGGAAGGCCAAGCTCGAAGGCCCGCTGCATTCGGTCAGCTACACGCACCAGAAGCTGATCGCGCCGAACGAATGGCGCAAGGTCGACGGCGAGTTCGTTCTGCATTAGCCGGGCGGGCGGCAGCCTGGGAGCCGCCGCCCAGCTTTTGGAGCGTCAGACTGCGGGCGGGTTCAGCCGGGCAAAACCCTCCTGCCGGCGATAGGGAAAATACGGATAGGGTGCGGTGACCTCACTTGCCGTGTCGAGCTTCTTCATCTGCTCGGCTGTCAACGACCAGCCGACGGCGCCGAGATTCTGGCGCAACTGCTCCTCGTTGCGCGCGCCGACGATGACGGAGGCGACGGTCGGCCGCTGCAGCAGCCAATTGATGGCGATCTGCGGTATGGTCTTGCCGGTTTCCTCGGCGACAACATCAAGCGCGTCGACGACCCGATAGAGATGCTCATCCTCGACGGGCGGTCCGAAGCTTGCCGTGTCGTGCAGCCGGCTTTTCTCAGGCAGCTTCTGGCCACGGCGGATCTTGCCGGTCAGGCGGCCCCAGCCGAGCGGGCTCCACACCAGCGCACCGACACCCTGGTCGAGGCCGAGCGGCATCAACTCCCATTCATAGTCGCGTCCGACCAGCGAGTAATAGACCTGATGGGCGACGTATCGGGGATAGCCGTATCTGCCCGCCAGGCCGAGCGATTTCATCACTTGCCAGCCGGAAAAATTGGAGACGCCGACATAACGCAGTTTGCCGGCGCGCACGAGACTGTCCAGTGTCGACAGCACCTCCTCGATCGGTGTTGCTGCGTCGAAGGCGTGCAGTTGCAGCAGGTCGATGTAGTCGGTGCCAAGGCGCCCCAGCGCGTCTTCGACGGCCTTGATCAGGCGTGAACGTGACGATCCGGCATCGTTGGGACCGTCGCCCATCGGCAGCGAGGTCTTGGTCGAGATCAGCACGGCGTCGCGGCGGCCCTTGATGGCAGCGCCGAGCACTTGTTCGGAAGCGCCATTCGAATAGACGTCGGCGGTGTCGAACAGGTTGACGCCGGCCTCAAGGCAGATGTCGACCAGCCGCCGTGCTTCCGTCGCATCGCTGTTGCCCCAGGCGCCGAACAGCGGGCCTGAACCGCCGAAGGTTCCAGCGCCGAACGAGAGCGCCGGGACCTTCAGGCCTGATGCGCCAAGATTTCGATAATCCATGGGTTTGCTCCTTGTGGAAGGATGGCTGTTTCAAAGATTGGTTGAGGTTTGCCGTTCTATGACCGCGCGATTTCCGGTGTGGCGAGGACAGGATCTCGGTCGAGGCGCAGCGCAAACGCCGCCACGGCAAGCGCTGAAAGCGGCAACAGGGCCGCGACCCAGGTGACGGCATCGAGGCCGGGACCATGGGCGATGACCACGCCGCCGAGCCAGGCGCCGGCAGCATTGCCGAGGTTGAAGGCGGCGATGTTGAAGGATGAGGCGAGGCTCTGGCCGGCGCCTTGTGCCTTCTGCAACACCCATAACTGTAGCGGCGCGACGGTGGCGAAGGCGGCGGCGCCGAGCAGGCCGACATAGATAACGGCCATGACCTGGCTGTGCAGGGCGAAGGTCATGGTGCCGAGCACCATCGCCAGGACGACGAGACTGCCGAGAACGGACGGTACCAACCAGCGGTCGGCGAACTTGCCGCCGGCGAGGTTGCCGGCAATGAGGCCGCCGCCGAAGACCAGCAGGATCGGCGACACCGCTGCTTCATCAAAACCGGTGATCTCGGTCAGCAACGGGGCGATGTAGGTGAAGACGGCGAAGACGCCGGCATAGCCAAGCACGGTGGTAGCAAAGCCAAGCAGGACCGGCGTGCGGCCGAGCACGGCGAGATCGGCGCGCAAATTGCTCTTCTCAGGCTCTGTTCGGCTGCCCGGCACCAGCAGCAGAATGATGGTAAAGGCGGCGATGCCGACCAGGGTCACCGCCCAGAAGGTCGCGCGCCAGCCGAAGGCTTGGCCGAGCCATGTGCCGAAGGGCACGCCGAGGATGTTGGCGATGGTCAGGCCGGTGAACATCAGGGCGATCGCCGAGGCTTTCTTGTTGGGCGCCACCAGTCCGGTCGCCACGACCGAGCCGACGCCGAAGAAGGTGCCGTGGGCGAAGGCGGTCAGTACGCGCGCACCCATCAGCGTCCAGTAGTCTGGGGCAAGCGCACAAGCGAGGTTGCCCAGCGTGAAGATCGCCATCAGCGCCAGAAGCACGGTTTTGCGCGGCCAACGGCCGGTTGCGATCGTCAGCAGCGGCGCGCCGATGACAACGCCCAGCGCATAGCCGGAAATCAGCTGGCCGGCAGCCGAGATCGAGACGTCGAGATCGGTGCTGACGTCGAGCAGCAGGCCCATGATGACGAATTCGGTGACGCCGATGCCGAACGCACCGGCGGCAAGAGCGTAAAGAGCAAGGGGCATGGCGGTTCCCACTTCGATGACGACCAGTTTTGACGACGGGCGCCGTGTCCTCCCACGCCCCGATCCGGAAGATCGTGCCGCGATGTGCTGTGAACCAGCCTTGCATCGGGCACATCGTCTGTGAAATAGATTCACCAATGGCCAGGCCCGACATCAATCGCTCCGGCGAGATCGAAGTGTTCGTCCGCGTCGTCGAGGCGGGCAGCTTTTCAGCCGCTGCCCGCGCGTTGCGGATGACGCCGTCGGCGGTGAGCAAGCTGATCGCGCGGCTGGAGGCGCGGCTTGGTGCGCGGCTGGTCAGCCGTTCGACGCGCAAGCTGCAACTGACGCCGGAGGGGGCGGCGTTCTTCGACAGCGGCGTGCGCGTCCTGGCCGACATGGCGGCGGCCGAGCGCGAGGCAGCGGCGGGTGCCGCGCCGCGTGGCCGGCTGCGGATCAACAGCTACGTGCCTTTCGGGCAGCATCGGCTGATCCCGCTTTTGCCGCGTTTCCTAGAACGCTACCCCGAAATCTCGGTCGATCTGGTGTTGACCGACGATGTCATCGACCTGATGGAGGAGCGCGCTGACGTCGCCATCCGCGCCGGACCGCTCGGCGAATCACGGCTGGTGGCGCGCAAGCTCGGGCAGAGCCGGGTGGTCGTCGTTGCGGCGCCATCGTATCTCGAAGCGCGTGGCACGCCCAAGACGCCCGCCGATCTCGATCGTCACAACCGGATGGGCTTCCGTTTCGTACGTCACCTCGAGGGCTGGCCTTTTATCGACGCGGCCGGCAAGCCGATCACCCTGTCGATCATCGGAAATACGCTGGTCAGCGACGGCGAGGCGATGCGGCTGATGGCGCTCTCGGGGGCGGGCCTCGCCCGGCTGGCACGCTGGCATGTGGAGGCCGACATTGCCGCCGGCCGGCTTCTGCCGCTGCTGGAAGAGTTCAACCCCGGCGACGAGGAACTCACCCACGCCGTCTATGTCGGCCAAGGCAAGCATCTGCCGGCGCGGGTGCGGGCGTTTTTGGACTTTTTGGTCGAGACGGTCCGGCTGACCTGAGCCCAAAAAAGATCGGGAGCCTGCCGGCTCCCGAAGCATCGAATCGAAGGTGAGATTGAGTTACGTTTTCGGCACAACGGGCGCCGGACGCCGGCCGGCAGCCTGACGTTCCAGCATCCAGCCGGGGTATTCGGCGGGCAGGGCACTGACTTCGTCGAGGCGAACGAGATCATCGGCATCGAGCTTCAACTCGGTGGCTGCAAGGTTCTGTTCCAGCTGCTCCATGCGGCTGGCGCCGATGATGACGCTCATCACGAATGGCTTGGCCAGGACATAGCCGAGCGCCACCGTGGCGACGCTGACGCCGTGCTTGACGGCGATCTCGCGCATGACGGCGACTGCTGCCCAGGCACGGTCCTCATTGACCGGCGGGAAATTGAAGCTGGCGCGGCGGCCCTCGCCATTGCCGGGGGCGCCCGGTCCGTATTTGCCGGAGAGCAGGCCGCCAGCCATCGGCGACCAGACCATCAGCCCGAGCTTCTCCTCGTTGAGCAGCGGCACGATTTCGCGCTCGAGATCGCGGCCGGCGATCGAGTAGTACGACTGCACGGTCTCGAAGCCGGCAAATCCCTTGCGCTCGGCAATACCCAGCGCCTTGGCAACGCGCCAGGCCTGCCAGTTCGAGACGCCGACATAGCGGACCGTGCCGGCGGCAACGAGGTCGTCGAGCGCCCGCAGTGTCTCGTCGATCGGCGTCACCGTGTCGGTGCCGTGCAGCTGGTAGAGATCGATGTGATCGAGCTGCAGCCGCTCGAGGCTGCCTTCGACCGAATCCATGATGTGGCCGCGCGAGGAACCACGCTGGTTCGGGCCCCCGCCCATGGCGCCATGGACCTTGGTGGCGATGATCACGTCCTGTCGGTTGACGCCAAGATTCCTGAGCGACTGGCCGAGAAGCCGTTCCGAGGCGCCGAAGGAATAGACATCCGCCGTGTCGAAGAAATTGACGCCGGCGGCGAGCGAGCGGGCAACGATCTCGTCGACGCCCTTCTGGTCGAGGCTGGCGATCAGGCCCCATTGGGCATTCTCGCCGGCCGCGCCGAACGTCATCGTGCCGAGGCAAAGTTCGGAGACGAACATCCCCGTATTTCCAAGTTGATTGTAACGCATGGGTGGCTCCCGACGGGTTGAGAATAACTCGACCCATATAGGAACGAAACGTTCCGTTTCTATACGCTGGCGCAGTCAATGTCAGCCTGTGGCCTAAGGTCGGCTGCGCCTCATCTGGCGCCGAAAATTGCCGATCCAACCCTGACACTGGTCGCGCCGAAGGCGATCGCGGTTTCGTAGTCGCCGGACATGCCCATGGAGAGCTTGTCGACGCCGGCCTCAAGCCCAAGCTTTTCCAGCAGCGCGAAATGCGGACCGGGGTTCTCGTCGGCCGGCGGAATGCACATCAGCCCTTCGATGGCGAGGGCGTGAACCGAGCGGCAGCGGGCCACGAAGGCGACAGCCTCGCGCGGCTCGATGCCGGCCTTTTGCGGCTCGGAGCCGGTGTTGACCTGGACATAGAGCCTTGGTGACCGGCCTTGCCTGGCGATCTCCTTGGCCAGCTCTGCGGCGATCTTTTCACGGTCGACGGTTTCGATGACATCGAACAATGCCACCGCTTCCTTGGCCTTGTTCGATTGCAGCGGACCGATCAGATGCAGCTCGATGTCGGAAAATGCCTCCTTCAGCACCGGCCATTTCGCTTGTGCTTCCTGGACGCGGTTTTCGCCGAAGACGCGCTGGCCGGCCTCGATAATCGGGCGGATATCGGCGGCGTCGAAGGTTTTCGAGACTGCGACCAGCGTCACCGCTCCGGCCTCACGGCCTGCCTCGCGCTCGGCGGCAGCGATCCTTGCCTTGACCGTGAAAAGCTGTTCGACGGCGCTCGCCATGCCTATATCCTGCCTGTGTTTGGCTTTTCGCCGGATCGCCGCAGTTGACGGGTCCGGCAATCCATGGTGAACACCGCGACGACATTTCCTGAGCCGCCCGGGCATTGTCCGGCGGCTCGCGCATGCTTTAAGTGAAAAACACCCGATGGCAACCGAACGATACAATCCGCGCGCGTCAGAGCCCAAATGGCAGAACGCCTGGGACGCCAAGAAGCTGTTCGAAGCCGACAATGACGACCCGCGCCCGAAATACTACGTGCTGGAGATGTTCCCGTATCCGTCGGGGCGCATCCATATCGGCCATACCCGCAACTATACGATGGGCGACGTGGTGGCGCGCTACAAGCGGGCCAAGGGTTTCAACGTGCTGCACCCGATGGGCTGGGACGCCTTTGGCATGCCAGCCGAAAACGCGGCGATGCAGAACAAGGTCCATCCCAAGGACTGGACCTATCAGAACATCGCCGCCATGCGCGAGCAGCTCAAGGTCATGGGCCTGTCGCTCGATTGGGCCCGCGAGTTCGCCACCTGCGACGTCGACTACTATCACCGCCAGCAGATGCTGTTCCTCGATTTCGTCGAGAAGGGGCTGGTGACGCGCAAATCCTCCAAGGTCAACTGGGATCCGGAGGACATGACGGTGCTTGCCAACGAGCAGGTCATCGACGGACGCGGCTGGCGCTCAGGCGCGCTGGTGGAACAGCGCGAGCTGACGCAGTGGTTCTTCAAGATCACCGATTACGCGCAGGATCTGCTGGATTCGCTCGACCAACTCGACGACTGGCCGGAAAAAGTGAAGCTGATGCAGGCGAACTGGATCGGCCGTTCGGAAGGGCTGCTGATCCGCTGGCCGCTGGCCAAGCCAGTCGCCGGCGAGCATGAGCTCGAAGTCTATACGACCAGGCCCGACACCATCTTCGGCGCGTCCTTCATGGCGATTGCGGCCGACCATCCGCTGGCCAAAAAGGCCGCCGAGGACAATCCGGCGCTGGCAAAGTTCATCGACGAAGTCCGCCATATGGGCACTTCGGCGGCGGCATTGGAGACGGCCGAGAAGAAGGGTTTCGATACCGGCATTCGCGTTGTCCATCCGTTCGACGAGAGGTGGACGCTGCCCGTCTACGTCGCCAATTTCGTGCTGATGGACTATGGCACCGGCGCCATCTTCGGCTGCCCGGCACATGACCAGCGCGACCTCGACTTCGCCAACAGATACGGCCTTCCGGTCATTCCGGTGGTGATGCCGGAAGGCGAGAATCAAGGAAGCTTCCAGGTCATCGACGAGGCTTATGTCGATGATGGCGCGATGATCAATTCGCGCTTCCTCGACGGCATGAAGCCGGATCAGGCATTCGACGAGGTGGCGAAGCTGCTGGAACAAAGGACCATCGGCAACCGGCCGATGGCCGAGCGCAAGGTGAATTTCCGCCTGCGCGACTGGGGCATTTCGCGCCAGCGCTATTGGGGCTGCCCGATCCCGATGATCCATTGCGAGGATTGCGGCGTGGTGC
This sequence comes from Mesorhizobium sp. M0408, assembly GCF_040321495.1. Classification (NCBI taxonomy): domain Bacteria; kingdom Pseudomonadati; phylum Pseudomonadota; class Alphaproteobacteria; order Hyphomicrobiales; family Phyllobacteriaceae; genus Mesorhizobium; species Mesorhizobium sp. M0408. The sequence continues at coordinate 297,659 of NZ_JAMYRO010000003.1, forward strand.
CGGTGCCGAAGGCCGACCTGCCGGTCAAGCTGCCGGACGACATCGAGTTCGACCGGCCGGGCAATCCGCTCGATCGCCATCCGACATGGCGGCACGTCAAATGCCCGCGTTGCGGCAAGGATGCGCGGCGCGAAACCGACACGATGGACACATTTGTCGATTCTTCTTGGTATTTCGCTCGCTTCACCGCGCCGTGGGCAAACGATCCGACCGATCCCAAGGCCGCGACTGAATGGCTGCCGGTCGACCAGTATATTGGCGGCATTGAGCATGCGATCCTGCATTTGCTCTATTCGCGCTTTTTCACCCGCGCCATGCGCGAGACCGGCCATGTCGATCTCGCCGAGCCGTTCAGGGGCCTGTTCACGCAAGGCATGGTGGTGCACGAGACCTATCGGGTTGGCGGCGCCTCGAACGGCCGCTGGCTTGCGCCTAGCGAGGTCAGGCTGGAAGACGCCGACGGCAAGCGCCGCGCCTTCGAAATCGCCACCGGCGAAGAGGCGGTGATCGGTCCGCTCGAAAAAATGTCGAAGTCGAAGAAGAATACGGTGAGTCCGGAAGAGATCACCGACGGCTACGGCGCCGATACGGCGCGCTGGTTCATGCTGTCGGACTCGCCGCCCGAGCGCGATGTCGAATGGACCGACGAGGGTGCGGCCGGCGCGCATCGCTTCATCCAGCGCATCTGGCGCCTGGTGTCGACGGCTGCCGAATCGCTCGCCGGAGTCCGGCCAGAGGCGGCGAAGGACGGCGAGGCCGGGACAGTGTCCAAGGCCGCGCACAAGATCTTGAAGTCGGTCGGCGAGGATATCGAAAAGCTCGCCTTCAACCGCGCCATCGCCCGCATCTACGAGCTCGCCAATGCCTTGACCGTACCGCTCAACGAGGCGGCAGAGGGCAGGGCCGGTCCGGCGCTGCAAGCGGCCTGCCGTGAGGCCGTCGAGATCCTGGTGCACCTGATCGCGCCGGTCATGCCGCATCTGGCCGAGGAGTGCTGGCAGACGCTCGGCGGCACCGACCTTGTCGCCGAACGGCCCTGGCCGGATTACGATCGCTCGCTTGTCGTCGACGCCGAGATCGTGCTGCCGGTCCAGGTCAACGGCAAGAAACGCGGCGATTTGACAATTGCCCGTGACGCGGATCAAGGTGCGGTCGAAAAGGCGGTTCTGGCTCTCGACTTCGTGCAGAAAGCGCTCGAAGGTAAGGCGCCGCGCAAGGTGATCATAGTGCCGCAGAGGATCGTCAATGTCGTTGCCTGATCCGCGAAAGACAGAGTTGACGCTGCGCCGCGTTGTGCTTTGCGGGCTGCTCGCCTCGGTGGCGCTGGTTTCCGCCTGCACGGTGCGGCCGCTCTATTCGAGCGCGCCGCTGATCGCCGGCTCGCAGGTCGGCGCTGCTGCCGAACTGGCATCGATCTCGGTCAAGCCGGTCAAGACCCGCTACGCCCAGCAGGTCCGCAACAATTTGATCTTCGCGCTCGGCCAGGGCGCCGGCGAGCCGGCTTCGCCGGTCTATTCGCTTGATCTCGGCGTCTCCGAACTCGTCGAATCGGCGGCAATCGAGCAGGTCACGACCGACGAAGACGAGCCGACCGCCGGCACTGTGACGCTGACTGCCAACTATGTGCTCAGCGATGCCAAGACGGGCACGGTCATAGCGAGGGGCAAGCGCTCGATTCCGTCGTCATACGACAGGCCGCGCCAGGAATTCGCGTCATACCGGGCCCAGATCGACGCCGAGAACCGTGCGGCGCGCGAGCTGGCAGATGTGCTGCGGCTGTCGATTGCCCAGGATCTGATCAAGCACGGCAAGCCGGCGGCAAGCTAGGTCTTTCCAGAGTGCGCAATCTGCAAAAAAGGCCGATTGCTCGGCTTTTTTTGTTCGTAGGATAGTCGCTTCAGCCGATCTTCTGCCCGGTCTTTGCCCAGTCGGCGAGGAACAGTTCCAGGCCCTTGTCGGTCAGCGGGTGCTTGACCAGCGCCTTGAGCGTCGCCGGCGGCGCGGTGATGACATCGGCACCGATCAGCGCCGCCTGCTTGACATGGTTCACGGTACGCACCGAAGCGGTCAGGATTTCAGTCTGGAAGTCATAATTGTCGTAGATGGTGCGGATATCGGCAATCAGCTCCATGCCGTCCCAGCCGCTATCGTCGATGCGGCCGACGAAGGGCGAGATGAAGGAGGCGCCGGCCTTGGCGGCGAGCAGCGCCTGGGTGGCCGAGAAGCACAGCGTGACGTTGACCATGCGGCCGTCCGACCGGATGTCCTTGCAGGCTCTCAGGCCGTCGAGCGTCAGCGGCACCTTGATGCAGACATTGTCGGCGATCCTGGCCAGGATCTTGGCCTCCGCCATCATGTCCTTGTATTCGGTGGCGACGACTTCGGCCGAGACTGGGCCCTTGACGATCTCGCAGATCTCTCTTGTGACGTCGGCGATCTTGCCGCCGGATTTCAGGATCAGCGACGGATTGGTGGTTACGCCGTCGAGCAGCCCCAAATCGTTCAGCTCGCGGATTTCCTTGACATCGGCGGTGTCGACAAAAAATTTCATGGCGGTCTCCTGAAGATTTTTCATGTGCACGTCATGCACATTTGGGGTCGGACTTTGATCTAGACCAAAGTCGGGGCAAGGTCACGCCTCATGATCGAAGATTCGCCCTTTGTCGCGGCCGCACCGGTGCTGGTGCCGATGCCCGCCGAGCGCCCCTACACCTATGCCGTGCCGGCTGGCATGCGCGTGGTGCCGGGCTCGATCGTGCGCGTTCCGCTTGGGCCCCGCCAGGTCGCCGGCATCGTCTGGGACGGCGCCGTCGAAAAGGTCGACGCGAAGAAATTGCGGCCGATCGAGCAGGTTTTCGACTGCCCGCCGATCGACCGCGCGATGCGGCGTTTTGTCGATTGGGTGGCGCAGTACACGCTGTCGCCGCCCGGCATGGTGGCGCGCATGCTGCTCAGGGCGCCGGAGGCGTTCGACCCGGAGCCGTGGATCGAAGGGCTGCAGCGCACGTTCGCCAAGCCCGACCGGATGACGGAGGCGAGGACGCGCGTGCTGGAGACGGCCGAAGGCGGACTTGCCTGGACGCGATCCGGCCTGGCGCATGCGGCAGGCGTGTCGTCGACGGTGGTGGACGGGCTGCGGGTGCAGGGCGTATTCCAGACGGTGATGATCCCGCCGCGGCCGGTGGTCGCAGCACCCGATCCCGGCTACGCCGTGCCTTCACTGATGCCCGACCAGAGCGATGCCGCCGAGACGCTGCGCGCCAATGTCGCGACCGGTACATTCGGCGTCACCCTGCTCGACGGTGTAACCGGATCCGGCAAGACGGAGGTCTATTTCGAGGCGGTCGCGGCCGCGCTCGATCGCGGCAAGCAGGTGCTGATCCTGCTGCCGGAAATCGCGCTGACCCACGCCTTCCTCGAACGCTTCCAGGAGCGGTTCGGCGCCAAGCCGGCGGAGTGGCACTCGGACCTGCCGCCAAGGATGCGCGAAAAGGTCTGGCGGCAGGTAGCGGAAGGCGGCGTGCGGGTCGTCGCAGGCGCGCGCTCGGCGCTGTTCCTGCCATTCAGGGAGCTTGGACTGATCGTCGTCGACGAAGAGCACGATCCCGCCTACAAGCAGGAGGATCGCGTCTTTTACAACGCGCGCGACATGGCCGTGGTGCGCAGCCATATCGGCGGCTTTCCGGTCGTGCTCGCCTCGGCGACACCGTCGGTCGAAAGCCGGGTCAATGCCAGCCAGGGCCGCTACAGCAGGGCGGTGCTTTCGGCGCGCTTTGCCGAGGCGGCACTTCCCGATCTCAAGACGATCGACATGCGCCGCGCGCCGCCGGCACGCGGCGGCTTCCTGTCGCCTGTACTGCTCGGCCATATACGGCAGACGCTGGAAAGAAAGGAACAGTCGCTGCTGTTCCTCAACCGGCGCGGCTATGCGCCGCTGACGCTCTGCCGGGTCTGCGGCCACCGCTTCGGCTGTCCGGTCTGCTCGGCCTGGCTGGTCGAGCACCGCTTTCGCGGCCAGCTCGTCTGCCACCACTGCGGGCACAATGAACGCCGGCCCGAAGCCTGTCCGGAATGCGGCACGCTCGATCATCTGGTCGCCTGCGGGCCAGGCGTCGAGCGCATCGCCGAGGAGGTCGTCGCGCATTTCCCCGATGCCCGCACCATCGTCTTGTCGTCCGACCTGATGGGCGGCGTGCGGCGGCTGCGGCTCGAGCTTGAAGCCATCGCCAATGGCGAGGCCGACATCGTCATCGGCACACAACTCGTCGCCAAGGGCCATAATTTCCCCAACATGACGCTGGTCGGTGTGGTCGATGCCGATCTCGGCCTTGCCAATGGCGACCCGCGCGCCGCCGAGCGCACCTTCCAACTGCTCAGCCAGGTGACCGGCCGCGCCGGCCGCACCGGCAAGAAAAGCCTCGGCCTGCTGCAGACCTTCCAACCCGACCACCCGGTGATGCGCGCGATCGTCTCAGGCGATGCCGAGGCCTTCTACGAGCGCGAGATCGCCGAGCGTGAGCGGGCGGGGCTGCCGCCCTTCGGCAGGCTCGCCGGCGTCATCGTCAGCGCGGCGACACGGGCCGAAGCCGAAGGGCACGCCCGTGGCCTGCGTCGCGCCGCGCCGCAGGCCAGCGACCTGTTCGTGCTCGGCCCGGCCGAGGCGCCGCTGTCGTTGATCGGCGGCCGCCATCGCTTTCGCCTGCTGATCCAGGGCGAACGGCGCGCCGACATGCAAGGGTTCATTCGCACCATGCTGGCCGAGGGACCGAAGATAAGGGGCTCGGTGCGAGTCCAGGTCGACATCGACCCGCAGAGCTTTTTGTGAAGGGGCTCAGAGGACAGGCTTCCGTAAATTGCCGATGCCCATCTGGCGTATGTCTCTTGCTTCGTTAGAATGCCCGAAATTTTGAATATCCATTTACGAGGGGACAACATGGAATTTGCGTTTCCGTGGCCGATGAGCCAGGGCGAGTGGCTGGCGTGGTCGAGCGCGGTCGCGACCGTATTGCTCGGCCTATTGCTATTCCTGGCGCCACAGCTGGCATTCCGCATCCTGCGGCTGCAGGTCAGACCGGAGAAGGCGGCGGCGATCGCCGAGGGGCGCGGCCGGATGTCGGGCTTCTATCTCGGCCTCGGCCTGTGCTGCATCCTCCTGGCGCAGCCGCTGCTCTATATGGCGCTCGGCTTCTCCTGGCTGTTCACCGCCTTCGGCCGGCTGCTGTCGATGATGTCGGATGGCGCCAACACGCCGTTCAACTGGGCTTCCATCGTGGTCGAGCTGGTGCTGGCGGCGCTGCCGCTTGCCTTCGCCTTCGGCTTTTTGCCCTGAATCAGGGATCAATCCGGGGTTGGTTGCTGAACTCGCCCGGCGGATGCGACAATAGTGCCTGAAAACCATGCCGGACGACGCATTGCGGTCTGAAAATGCCTGTGCTAGACGGCAATCGACTTTCGACCGGGGATAGCGGAAGCCGCGCCTCCGTGCTTGGAAAAATGCAGTAAGGTCAAAGATTTAGCCAGAGTTTTTGCTCGCGCCAACAATCTGCGGCCTGTCAGACAAGAGAAAAGACGGTCCGTGGCCCAATCGTCATCGCCAATCTCAGGTGTCGCAGAACGCTATGCGGGTTCGCTGTTCGAACTCGCGCTGCAGGCCAATTCGGTCGCCGGCGTCGAGGCCGACCTCAACAGGTTCGAAACGATGCTCGAAGGCAGCGCTGACCTTTCGCGGCTGATCAGGAGCCCTGTCTTCTCCAGCGAGGACCAGGCCAAGGCGATCGCCGCGATCGCCGACAGAGCAGGGATTACCGGCCTCACCGGCAATTTCCTGCGCGTCGTTGCCCAGAATCGCCGGCTGTTCGCCGTGCCCGGCATGATCAAGGCGTTCCGCCAGATCGCCGCCGAACACCGCGGCGAGACCGCGGCCGAGGTCACCTCGGCGCATGCGCTGACGCCTGCCCAGGAAACCGAGCTGAAAGCTGCGCTGAAAAGCGTCGCCGGCAAGGACGTGGCGATCACGGTCACCGTCGATCCATCGCTGCTCGGCGGACTGGTGGTCAAGATCGGCTCGCGCCAGATCGATACGTCGCTCAAAACCAAACTCAATTCGCTCAAGCTTGCACTGAAAGAGGTCGGCTGATGGACATCCGCGCCGCGGAAATTTCCGCAATTCTGAAAGACCAGATCAAGAATTTCGGCAAGGAGGCCGAGGTCTCCGAAGTCGGCCAGGTGCTGTCCGTCGGTGACGGTATCGCCCGCGTCTACGGCCTCGACAATGTCCAGGCCGGCGAGATGGTCGAGTTCCCCGGCGGCATCCGCGGCATGGCGCTCAACCTCGAAGCCGACAATGTCGGCGTCGTCATCTTCGGCGCCGACCGCGACATCAAGGAAGGCGACACCGTCAAGCGCACCGGCGCCATCGTCGATGCGCCCGTCGGCATGGGCCTGCTCGGCCGCGTCGTCGACGCGCTCGGCAACCCGATCGACGGCAAAGGCCCGATCCAGGCCACCGAACGCAAGCGCGTCGACGTCAAGGCGCCCGGCATCATCCCGCGCAAATCGGTGAACGAGCCCATGTCGACCGGCCTCAAGGCCATCGACGCGCTGATCCCGGTCGGCCGCGGCCAGCGCGAGCTGGTCATCGGCGACCGCCAGACCGGCAAGACCGCGATTATCCTCGACACCATGCTCAACCAGAAATCGGTGCACGACAACGGCCCTGAGAAGGAAAAGCTGTACTGCGTCTATGTCGCCGTCGGCCAGAAGCGCTCGACGGTGGCGCAGTTCGTCAAGGTCCTGGAAGAGCGCGGCGCGCTCGACTATTCGATCATCATCGCTGCGACCGCCTCCGATCCGGCGCCGATGCAGTTCCTGGCGCCGTTCACCGCCTGCACCATGGGCGAATATTTCCGCGACAACGGCATGCACGCGCTGATCAGCTACGACGACCTGTCGAAGCAGGCCGTCGCCTATCGCCAGATGTCGCTGCTGCTGCGCCGTCCTCCGGGCCGCGAGGCCTATCCCGGCGACGTCTTCTACCTGCACTCGCGCCTGCTCGAGCGCGCCGCCAAGCTCAACGACGAAAACGGCGGTGGGTCGCTGACGGCGCTGCCGATCATCGAAACGCAGGCCAACGACGTTTCGGCCTATATCCCGACCAACGTCATCTCGATCACCGACGGCCAGATCTTCCTGGAAACCAATCTGTTCTTCCAGGGCGTGCGCCCGGCGGTCAATGTCGGCCTTTCGGTGTCGCGCGTCGGCTCCTCGGCGCAGATCAAGGCGATGAAGCAGGTTGCCGGGTCGATCAAGGGCGAGCTTGCGCAGTACCGCGAAATGGCTGCTTTCGCACAGTTCGGCTCCGATCTCGATGCCGCCACGCAACGCCTGCTCAACCGCGGCTCGCGTCTGACCGAGCTGTTGAAGCAGCCGCAATTCTCGCCGCTCAAAGTCGAGGAGCAGGTCGCGGTGATCTTCGCCGGCGTCAACGGCTATCTCGACAAGCTGGCGGTCAACCAGGTCGGCAAGTTCGAGCATGGTCTGTTGTCGCATATGCGCTCGGCCGGCAAGGACGTGCTCGACGGCATCCGCAAGGAGAAGGCGCTGTCCGACGATCTGCGCGCCAGGCTGAAGGCAGAAATCGACGCCTTCGCCAAGACCTTTGCTTGAGCAGGACGGACGGGATCAGGTTTGAAGCATGCCTTCGTTAAAAGACCTTCGTAACCGTATCGCCTCGGTCAAGGCGACGCAGAAGATCACCAAGGCGATGCAGATGGTCGCCGCGGCGAAGCTGCGTCGCGCGCAGGAAGCGGCGGAAGCGGCGCGTCCCTATTCGGAGCGCATGGGCGCGGTGCTGGCCAATATCACCCAGGCGATCGGCGGCGGCGGCGATGCCCCGGCGCTGATGACCGGCACCGGCAAGGACGACGTGCATCTGCTTGTCGTCTGCACCGCCGAACGCGGTCTGTGCGGCGGGTTCAATTCGCAGATCGCCCGCTTTGCCCGCGACCACATCCGCAAGCTTCTGGCCGACGACAAGCAGGTCAAGATCATCTGCGTCGGCAAGAAGGGGTTCGACATATTGCGCCGCGACTACGGGGCGCTGATCATCGAGCGTGTCGACCTGCGCGAGGTCAAGACGCTGGGCTTCGTCAATGCCGATGCCATCGCCAAGAAGGTGATCCACCTGTTCAACGAAGGCGGCTTCGACATCTGCACGCTGTTCTATTCGCAGTTCAAGTCGGTGATCAGCCAGATCCCGACGGCGCAGCAAATTGTCCCGGCGGGCGCGCCTGCGGCTGGCGCGGAAGTGAAGGACGGCGGCAGCGCCGTCTACGAATACGAGCCGGAGCCGGGCGAAATCCTCTCCGATCTCATCCCGCGCAACATTTCCGTGCAGGTTTTTCGCGCGCTGCTCGAGAATGCTGCCGGCGAGATGGGCGCCAAGATGAGCGCCATGGACAATGCGACGCGCAACGCCGGCGACATGATCAACAAATTGTCGATCACCTACAACCGCCAGCGGCAGGCGCAGATCACCAAGGAATTGATCGAAATCATTTCGGGCGCCGAGGCGCTCTAGGCACGCCCACAAGGAGGTCATCGACCTCAAGCGTGCGAGAAACAAAGAGACGAAAAGGGTAAAGACGATGGCGAAAGCAGCGACCCCGAAGACGGCAGCCCCTAAGGCCGCGGCACCAGCGAAGGCTCCGGCAGCAGCAAAGGCCGCTCCGGCCAAGAAGGCGGCAGCAACCAAGGCCGCCGCTGTGAATACGCCGGCCGCCACCATCAAGAAAACCGGCCTGGCAGGCAAGGTTCGCCAGGTCATCGGCGCCGTTGTCGACGTGCAGTTCGGCGAACATCTGCCGGCGATCCTGAACGCGCTTGAGACGATCAATGTCGGCAATCGCCTCGTGCTCGAAGTGGCCCAGCATCTCGGCGAGAACACGGTGCGCTGCATCGCCATGGACTCGACCGAAGGTCTGGTTCGCGGCCAGGACGTCTATGACACCGGTGCACCGATTACCGTGCCGGTCGGCCCGGGCATGCTCGGCCGCATCATCAACGTCATTGGCGAGCCGGTCGACGAGGCAGGCCCGGTCGACGGCATCGAGATGCGCTCGATCCACCAGCCGGCGCCGACTTATGTCGAGCAGTCGACGGAAGCGCAGATCCTGGTCACCGGCATCAAGGTGCTCGACCTGCTGGCCCCCTATGCCCGCGGCGGCAAGATCGGCCTGTTCGGCGGCGCCGGCGTCGGCAAAACGGTGCTGATCCAGGAACTGATCAACAACGTCGCCAAGGCGCATGGCGGCTTCTCGGTGTTCGCCGGCGTCGGCGAGCGCACCCGCGAAGGCAACGATCTCTATCATGAGTTCATCGAGTCCGGCGTCAACAAGAAGGGCGGCGGCGAAGGCTCCAAGGCAGCGCTCGTCTATGGCCAGATGAACGAGCCGCCGGGCGCGCGTGCCCGCGTCGGCCTGACCGGGCTGACGGTTGCCGAATATTTCCGCGACCAGGGCCAGGACGTGCTGTTCTTCGTAGACAACATCTTCCGCTTCACGCAGGCGGGCTCGGAAGTGTCGGCGCTGCTCGGCCGCATTCCTTCGGCCGTGGGCTACCAGCCGACGCTGGCTACCGACATGGGCGCGCTGCAGGAGCGTATCACCACGACGACCAAGGGTTCGATCACCTCGGTGCAGGCGATCTATGTGCCGGCCGACGACCTGACCGACCCGGCACCGGCGACCTCGTTCGCCCACCTCGACGCGACGACCGTGCTCAACCGCGCGATTTCGGAAAAGGGCATCTATCCGGCCGTCGATCCGCTCGATTCGACCTCGCGCATGCTCGACCCGATGGTTGTCGGCGAAGAGCATTACCAGGTCGCCCGCCAGGTGCAGTCGATCCTTCAGCGTTACAAGTCGCTGCAGGACATCATCGCCATCCTGGGCATGGACGAGCTGTCGGAAGAGGATAAGCAGACCGTGGCCCGCGCCCGCAAGATCGAGCGCTTCCTGTCGCAACCCTTCTTCGTCGCCGAAGTGTTCACCGGCGCACCGGGCAAGCTGGTCGACCTCGCCGACACCATCAAGGGCTTCAAGGGCCTTTGCAACGGCGATTACGACCATCTGCCGGAGGCCGCCTTCTACATGGTCGGCGGCATCGAGGAAGCGGTCGAGAAGGCACAGCGCCTGGCCGCCGAAGCGGCCTGATGGTGAATGGTCAATAGTGAATTGTGAATGGGGAGTAGCGGATAGGAAATCGGGGCTGAGTGAAGGTCATTCTTTCTGACCGTTCACCATTCACCATTCACCAGTCGCTAAACTGATCATGCCTGAAGCTTTCAAATTCGAACTGGTCTCGCCGGAGCGCCTCTTGGTTTCCGAGCAGGTCGAATCCGTCGTCATTCCGGGCGCCGAAGGCGAGATGACTGTCATGGCGCATCACGCGCCGGTCATGACCACAATCAAGCCGGGCGTCGTTACGCTGAAGACCGCGCAAGGCAAGGAAGAGCGCTATGTGGTGTTCGGCGGCTTTGCCGACATCGTTCCGGCCGGCTGCACGCTTCTGGCGGAATCGGCGGTAGCCGTCGGCGACATCGACCGCGCCGACCTTGCCCGCCGCATCCAGGAGGCCAGGGAAGACGCCGCCGACGCCAAGGACGACCAGACCCGCAGCAAGGCCGAGCAGTTCCTCAACCAGCTTACGACGCTTGAAGGTGCGCTGTTGCCGGCGTGAGTTCCGGTCAAATGACTAACTGAAAAAGCGGGCTTGCCCCGCTTTTTTGTTTGGTGGACAGTCTGGCTGCCTTGGCGTGGGGGGTGGCCGATGACAGAACAAGCAGTGCAACAAGAAACTATCTCGCGATCCAGATGGTCGACGGCCCTGGTTTCGGCCTTTGGCGGCCCGTTTGGCGGGTTCCTCTGGATCGGCAGCGGCAAACTGGCGGTCGCCAGCCTGGTGGTGATCAGCGTCGTCGTTTTCGCGCTTATTTACATTGGCTTTCCGGTATTGCCTGGCGTCGATCTTGCTTGGTGGGCCAATTTTTCAGGGATCGGTTTGATGGCCCTGTGGGCAGCGATCGTTGTTCCCTTCGCGCACCGGTTCAAGCCGGACAGATGGTACGCGCGTGGGCTTTCGGTGCTGGTGCTCGTCTTTCTGACCTCGTATCCGGCTGCATTCGCAATACGCGCGTTCCTGCTCCAGCCTTTTTCGATTCCCTCCAGCAGCATGGTGCCGACGTTGCAGGAAGGCGACTATCTCTTCGTCTCCAAAATGGCATACGGCTACAGCCGCTACAGCGTGCCGTTCAACTTGCTTCCCGTTGATGGACGTATATTCGGCGCGGAACCCAAAAGGGGAGATGTGGTTGTCTTCAAGTTCCCGCCCGATCCGAGCGTGGACTACATCCAGCGGATTGTCGGCCTTCCCGGCGAGAAGATCCAGATCATCGACGGGGTGCTTCACATCAACGATGTCGCGGTGGGACTCGACGATATTGGTACTTTTTCGTCCGACGAGTTCTCGAGAGCCAAGCTCCAAAGCGAAACCTTGCCGGGGGGTGTCACCCATTCCGTTCTCAACCTCACCGACAACTCGATCGGCGACAATACGCGCGTGTTTGAGGTGCCCGCAGGCCACTACTTCGTGCTTGGCGACAACCGCGACAATGCCTCCGACAGCCGGTTCAGTGTCGGGTTTGTCCCCTATGAAAATCTGGTCGGCAAGGCCGTGCGGCTGTTCTGGAATTCCAAAGGCGTCGACTATTCGTCCCGACAAATATTGGATCCGTCAGGCAAATAGCTCAAACTGTCAGTGCCTCTACTGCTCGCATGACGCCGCGCAGTTCGGCGAGGCCCTTCAGCCGTCCGATGCAGGAATAGCCGGGGTTCACCTTCTTGCCGATGTCGTCGACGATGGCATGGCCATGGTCGGGACGCATCGGCATCTGCCAGTCCGCCCTGCCTGCCGCCTTGCGCCGCCGCTCTTCGCCAATCAGCGCCGACACGACCGCCACCATGTCGGTGTCGCCGTCGAGGTGCTCGGCTTCGTGGAAAGAGCCGTCTGGCTCCTTGGTGACGTCGCGCAGATGGGCGAAATGGATGTTTTCGGCGAAGGCCTTTGCCATTGCCGGCAGATCGTTCTGCGCGCCCGCGCCATAGGAGCCGGTGCACAGTGTCAGCCCGTTTGCCGGCGAAGCGACGGCGTCGAGCAGCGCGCGGGCATCGGCTGCCTTGGAAACGATTCGCGGCAGGCCGAACAGCGAAAAAGGCGGATCGTCGGGGTGGATCGCCATCCTGAGGCCGGCCTCTTCGGCCACCGGCACGATCTCGCGCAGGAAGGCAAACAGGTTTTCGCGCAGGCCTTCGGTGGAGACGTCCTTGTAGAGGTCGAGGGCGCGGCGGAAGCTTGCCCGATCGAAGATGAATTCGCGCGCCGGGACCCAGCCGATCAGGTTGCGCTCCAGCCTTGCCTTGTCGCTGTCGCTCATCCCTTGCAGTCGCACACGCGCGGCCTCGACGCGGGCCGGTGGGTGATCGGCCTCCGCCCCTTCTCGCTCAAGGATGAAGACGTCATAGGCGCAGAGCTCGACGACATCGAAGCGCAGCGCCGTGCCGCCATGCGGCATCGGGTAATCGAGGTCCGTCCGCGTCCAGTCGGTGATCGCCATGAAATTATAGCAGACGGTGTTGATACCGGCGGCGGCGACGGCGCGGATCGAGGCCTTGTAATTGTCGATCAGGCTGCGCCAGTCGCCGCTGCGGGTCTTGATGTCCTCATGCACGACGATGCTCTCGACCACGTCCCAGGTCAGCCCTGCTGCCTCGATCTCGGCCTTGCGCCTGGCGATCTCGTCTGCCGGCCAGGCGCGGCCGTCGTTGAGGTGGTGCAGCGCGCTGACGATGCCGACGGCGCCGGCCTGACGGACATGGGCAAGCGTCACCGGATCGTCCGGCCCGAACCAGCGCCAGGTCTGTCTCATGGCTTCTCACTCCCTATGCCAAGCGCCGCCAAAGCTGCGGCAGTGCCGCCCCGCCGCAGGCGCTCGAGATGGGCTGCCGTCAGATCGATCAGTGTCATGCGGTGGGAATGGTCCTTGGCGAAGCCGGCGAGATCGAATATCGCTGTCACCGTCTCATCAGCCGGCCGGCTGCCGAGCGCCGTAAGCCGAGCGTCGATCGGGTCGGTAAAATGGGCTTCCGGCAAGGTTTTGCCGCGCGCCTCGCAAGCGGCGATCCAGGCCGCCACCACCAGCATGAGATGCGCGGGCGGGTCACCGGCGCCCAGTCGATCGAGGGCCGAGGCGACGATGCGCTGCGGCAGCTTCTGGCTGCCGTCATTGGCGATCTGCGCCGTGCGATGGGCGAGCGCCGTGTTCGAATAGCGTTCGGCGAGCTGGGCCGTGTAGCCGGCCGTATCGAGCCCGGCGTCCTGCGGCAGCGTCGGGATCGCCTCGGCCCATAGTCCGTCGACGAATTGCCGGATCGCCGGATCGGCAAAGGCGCGGTCGACCGTGTCGTCGCCGCTGAGCAGGCCGAGATAGGCGATTGCCGAATGCGAGCCGTTGAGCAGCCGCAGCTTCATGTCCTCGAAGGGCCCGACGTCGCCGACCATGGTGACGCCGAACTTTTCCCAGGCCGGCCTGCCAGCCGGGAAATCGTCTTCGACCACCCATTGGCAGAACGGCTCGGTCATCACCGGCCAGGCATCCTCGACGCCGAGCTCGACGGCGATACGCGCTCGGTCGGCGTCGGTGGTCGCCGGCACGATACGGTCGACCATGCTCGACGGAAACGCGACGCCGTCGGCAATGTGTGCGGCGAGCCTGGCATCGCCTGAAGCGGCGAGCCTGGCATCGCCTGAAGTGGCGAGCCTGGAATCGCGCAGCGCGGCGAATTCGACCAGCAGGCGGTGCAGCGTGGCGCCATTGGCCGGAAGGTTGTCGCAGCAGAGCACGGTGAAAGGCTGGATGCCGGCGGCACGGCGGCGCGACAGCGCTTCGGTGAGAAAACCATGCGCCGTCCGTGGCATTTGCGGGCTAGCCAAATCATGGACGATGTCCGGATGGGTGCTGTCCAAACCGCCGCCGGCTGCTCTCAGATAAGCCTTTTCGGTGATCGTGAGCGTGACGATGCGGGTGCGCTGATCGGTCAGGGCGGCGAGCACCGCAGCCGGATCTTCCGGCGCCACCAGCAGCGACAGGATCGAGCCGACGACGCGCAGCTCTTCGCCGATGCTGCTCCTGATCGCCAGCGTGTAGAGGCCATCCTGCGGCGCCAGTGCGTCGCGCGTGTCAGGACTGCGCAAGGACACGCCGACAATGCCCCAGTCCGCCTCGCCCGCCGCCAGGCAGTCGTCGACATAGGCCGCCTGGTGGGCGCGGTGGAAGGCACCGACGCCGAGATGGACGATGCCAGGTGCGACGCCGCCGCGGTCGTAGCGCGGGGCCGCGACCGAAGCCGGCAGTGCCTTCAGCGTGCTGTTGGAAAGGCGTCTATTGGTCATTGCGCCACGTGTCTGATCGAGATTGTTGGGTCACTGCTGGCAGGCGGCGTAACACCCGATGCCGTCACGCACAATGGGCAATGGCCGACGAAAAGTCATCATACAACAACCAAGTTTTTGTATGTTGACATTATTTCTTTCCAACCGTACCGATGTCCGGATTGGGAGGATTTGCGTGGCCGCATTGACGGATCCGGACTTGCTGTTTGCCGCCGAGGCCCGCCCGCGTTCGCTGGCCCGCGATCTCTATGCCGCGGTCAAGGACCTGCCGATCGTCAGCCCGCACGGCCACACCGATCCGCGCTGGTATGCGCTCAACGAGGCGTTTCCCGATCCGGCGCAGTTGCTGATCGTGCCGGACCACTACATTTTCCGCATGCTGTTCAGCCAGGGCGTTCGGCTTGAGGAGCTTGGTGTGCCGACGCTTGACGGCTCGCCGGTGGAAACCGACGGCAGAACGATCTGGCGGTGCTTCGCCGAGCATTATTACCTGTTCCGCGGCACGCCGACCCGGCTGTGGTTCGACCATGTGCTTGCCCATCTGTTCGGCATCGACGAGCCGCTGACGGCCGCAACCGCCGACCGCCATTACGATATGATCTCGACCTTGCTGCAGTGGGAGAATTTTCGCCCGCGAGCGCTGTTCGAGCGCTTCAATATTGAAGTCATCGCAACGACCGAAGGCGCGCTCGACGATCTCAGATGGCACCAGATGATCCGCGACAGCGGCTGGGAGGGCCGCGTCGTCACCGCCTATCGGCCGGATGCGATCGTCGATCCCGACTTCGAAGGGTTCTCGGCCAATCTCGACCGGCTTGGCGAGATCACCGGCTGCGATACCGGCAATTGGGCCGGCTATCTCGATGCGCATCGCCAGCGGCGCGCCTTCTTCAAGAGCTTTGGCGCGACTTCCTCCGATCACGGCCATCCGACGGCCGAAACCGCCAATCTCTCGGATGCCGCCGCGCAGGAGCTGTTCAACCGCATCCGCCGGGGCTCGGACGACGAGCGCGAGCGAAAGCTGTTCCGCGCCCAGATGCTGACCGAGATGGCCAAGATGAGCCGCGACGACGGGCTGGTCCTGCAGATCCATCCCGGCTCCTGGCGCAATCATTCGCCTTCTATCTTTCACAAGTTCGGCAGGGACAAAGGCTTCGATATTCCGACCCGAACCGACTATGTGACGGCGCTGAAGCCGCTGCTCGACTGCGTCGGGCTGGAGCGCGACCTCACCATCATCCTCTTCACGCTCGACGAGACCAGCTATGCGCGCGAGCTGGCGCCGCTCGCCGGCGTCTACCCGGCATTGAAGCTCGGGCCGGCCTGGTGGTTCCACGACAGCCCCGAAGGCATGCGCCGGTTCCGTGAGATGACCACCGAAACCGCCGGTTTCTACAACACCGTCGGTTTCAACGACGACACCCGCGCCTTTCCATCCATACCGGCCCGCCATGATGTGGCGCGCCGGGTCGATTGCGCTTTTCTGGCGCGTCTCGTCGCCGAGCATCGGCTCGGCGAAGACGAGGCGCACGAGCTGGCGCAGGAACTTGCCTATACGCTCGCGAAAAAGGCGTACCGGCTCTAACGGCGCTTGCCGCCATCGTCCAAACGGGAGGAAACCAATGCTGCATTTTTCAAGACTGGCGGGAGCTACGCTACTTGCCGCCGCACTGCTGGCCGGATCGGCAAGCGCCCAGACGGTCCTGCGCTCGTCCGACACCCACCCGGATGGCTATCCGACGGTCGAGGCGGTCAAATATTTCGGCGAGCTGGTGAAGGAGCGCACGGCCGGCCGCTATGTGGTCGAGATCTATCCTTCCGCGCAACTCGGCGAGGAAAAGGACACGATCGAGCAGGTGCGCACCGGCGTGATCGATCTCAACCGCGTTTCGATGGCGCCGTTCAACGGGCTCATCCCCGAGACCACCGTGCCCTCGCTGCCCTATATCTTCCGTTCGGAAGAGCATATGCACAAGGTCATGGACGGGGCGATCGGCGACCAGATCGCGGCGGCGTTCGACCAGGTCGGGCTGGTGCTGCTCGCCTTTTACGACGGCGGCTCGCGCTCCTTCTACAATTCGAAGAAGCCGATCAACACCGTAGCCGACATGGCCGGCATGAAGTTCCGCGTCATCCAGTCCGACATCTTCGTCGACATGGTGGCGGCACTCGGCGCCAACGCGACGCCGATGCCGTATGGCGAGGTGTATTCGGCGATCGAGACCGGAGTCATCGACGGCGCGGAGAACAATTTTCCGAGCTACGACACCGCCAAGCATGCGGAAGTCGCCAAGTACTATTCGCTCGACGAGCACACGATGGTGCCGGAAGCCTTCGTCATGGCGAGGTCGAGCTGGGACAAGCTGACGCCGGAAGACCAGGCGATCTTCAAGGCGGCCGCCAAGGAAAGCGTCGCCAAGCAGCGCGAGCTGTGGACCGCCAAGGTCAAGGAATCGCGCGCCAAGGTCGAGGCGGCCGGTTCGCAGATCACGACGCCGGACAAGCAGCCCTTCATCGACGCGATGGGGCCGGTCTACGAGAAGCACGTCAAGGACGACAAGCTGAAGGCCATGGTCGAAGCCATCAAGGCCGTGCAGTGATCAAGCGGCGGCGCGGACATTCCGTGCCGCCATCCTCCTGGGGAGAAAACCGGTGACTTCCAGCCCAAGACCAACACCGCTCCTGTCCGGCGTCGCGCAAGTGATGTCGCGCGTCAGCACGGCGGCGCTGTCGATCGCCGGCATCGGGCTGGTGCTGATGACCGCCTTCGTCGCCTGGCAGGTGTTCGGCCGCTATGTTCTGAACCGTTCGCCGAGCTGGACCGAGCCCGGCTCGGTGATGCTGATGAGCTGGTTCATTTTCCTCGGCGCTGCCGTCGGTGTGCGCGAGAACTACCATCTTGGCTTCGACGTACTGCTCTACGTGCTGCCGAAAGGCGGCAAGCGCTGGCTGCGGATGATTTCGGATCTTGTCGCGCTCGCCTTCGGCATCGGCATGATCTGGTACGGCAGCCAGCTGGTCGCATTGACCTGGGGCTCCGTCTTGCCGTCACTCGGCATATCGGGGGGCTGGGACTATGTCCCGCTTGTCGCGGGAGGCGCGCTCATCGTGCTCTTCACGCTGGAGCGCATCGTGCTTCGCCTCTCCGGCGCGCCGATCGACGATGCCCTCGATGAACTGCCGCCGGCCGAAGTCGCGGCCGAACTCGACACCGCCAACGTGAAGGTCTGACGCCATGGAACTGTGGATTCTGTTCGGCGTCTTCACCCTGCTGATGCTTATCGGCACGCCGATCGCTTTCTGCCTCGGCGTCGCAAGCCTGGCCACCGTCCTCTATATGGGCCTGCCGCCGCTGATCGTGTTCCAGCGCCTGAATTCCGGCATGAGCGTCTTTTCGCTGCTGGCCATTCCGTTTTTCATCTACGCCGGCGACTTGATGGTGCGCGGCGGCATCGCCAGCAAGATCGTTGCCTTCGCCGGCTCGCTCGTCGGCCATTTGCGCGGCGGCCTCGGCCAGGTCAACATTGCAACCGCTACATTGTTCGGCGGCATTTCCGGCTCAGCGGTTGCGGAGGCAGCGGCGGTAGGCGGCCTGATGATCCCGCAGATGAAGGCGCGTGGATATGGAGCGGACTACGCCGTCAACGTCACGTCGATGGCGGCACTGATCGCGCTGCTGCTGCCGCCGTCGCACAACATGATCATCTACTCGATCTCGGCAGGCGGAAAGATCTCCATCGCCGATCTGTTCACGGCCGGTATCATCCCGGGCCTGCTACTGGCCCTGTCGCTGATGGTCACCGCCTATATCGTGGCGCGCTCCCGCGGCTATCCGACCGAGGCGTTTCCGGGCTTCACCGCGGTCGCGCATCTTTTCGCCGTCGCCGTGCCCGGCCTGCTGCTGATCGCGATCATCTTCGGCGGCGTGCGATCGGGCGTCTTCACCGCCACCGAGAGTTCCTGTATCGCCGTCATCTATGCGCTGCTCGTGACCGTCTTCGTTTACCGGCAGATGACCTGGGAAGGGTTCGTTCATGCCACCCATGGCGCCGTGCGCACCACGGCCATGGTGCTGCTCATCATCGGCATGGCGGCGGCGTTCTCGTGGCTGATGGCCTTCCTGAAAGTGCCGGCAGCGTTGATAGCCTCCATGAACGCGATCTCGGACGATCCGCTGGTTGTGCTTCTCCTGCTCAACCTCTTGATGCTGTTCCTCGGCACGTTCATGGACATGGGGCCGACGATCATCATTTGCACGCCTATCTTCCTGCCCGTGGCGCAGGCCTACGGCGTCGATCCGGTGCATTTCGGCGTCATCATGATCCTCAATTTCGGCATTGGGCTGAACACGCCGCCGGTGGGCGCAGTGCAGTTCGTGGCATGCGCAGTGGGCAAGATATCCGTCTGGGAATCGATGCGCTCGATCTGGCCATTCTATGGCGCAGGCCTCGTGGTGCTGGCGCTCGTCACGTACATTCCGGCCATTTCGCTATGGCTGCCGAGCGTCTTCAAATAGGGGGTGCGACATGGCATCGGACACTGCCGTCGGGCTCCGCGTCGAACGAAGACCGAAGCTTTCGGAAACCGTCGTCGCGGCGATCCGCAAGCAGCTGCAGGCGGGCGAGATCCAGCCTGGGCAAAAGCTGCCGACCGAGGGCCAGCTGACGGAAACCTTCGGGGTCAGCCGCACCGTGATACGCGAGGCGCTGGCCAAGCTTGCCGCGGACGGCCTGGTCGAGCCGCGCCAAGGCGCCGGCGTTTTCGTCACCGAACATATCTCGACAGCGTTCGGTGCTCTGGCAGCGGAGATGGGCAGCAAGGATTCGATTGCCCTCAACGTGCTCGAAGTCAGGTTGGCGATCGAGATCGAATCCGCCGGGCTCGCCGCCATCCGGCGCAACGCCGCGCAGGAAGCGGCAATCCAGGAAGCCTTCTTCGAGTTCGAACGGCTGCTCCTCAACAGCGAGCCGACTGGACCGGCCGACCTTGCCTTCCACCGCGCAATCGCCAGCGCCACCAACAATCCGTTCTATGTCGAGATGCTCGACGTGCTCGGCCGGCGCGCCATTCCTTGCGATGTGACCTCGCCCTGGTCGACCGAGTTCGCACAGTCCGACGCCTACCAGCGCGGCCTGCAGCGCGAACACCTGATGATCCTCAACGCCATCTCGGCAGGCGATGCCGAAGCGGCGCGGGAGGCGATGCGCGCGCATCTCGGTGCCAGCCAGCAGCGCTATCGCGAGCGCCTGCACGCGCGCCAGATTTTTTATGCCGACTCGGTCAAGGCCGCGGCAACTGAATAAGCAATTGAGGCAGCCCCATGGGACAGCAATGAATCACACTGACAATCATACGGATTTCACCTCCCGCTTCGCCATCGACCCTGTTTCTGCCGCGGCGATGGGCACGGACGAGCTCCGTCACAATTTTCTCATCGAAGGCCTGTTCCGGCCCGGCAGCATCAGCCTGACCTACACCCATTACGACCGCATGATCATCGGCGGCGCCATGCCCGCCGGCGCACCGCTGCCGCTGCAGGCGATCAAGCCGACCGGGACCAAGAATTTTCTCGACCGCCGTGAGATGATCATCGTCAACATCGCCGGTGCAGGCGTCGTGAAAGCCGGCGGCCAATCCTACGAGCTGCAGGCGCGCGACATGCTCTATCTCGGCATGGGCACCGATGAGGTGTCGTTCGCTGCGACCAATCCGGCTGAGCCGGCTAAGTTCTACCTGCTCAGCGCGCCGGCGCATCAGGGCCACCCCAACCGGCTGATCCGCATCGGCGATGCCAAGCGGCTCGATCTCGGCAGCCAGGCGACTTCCAACGAGCGCTCGATCTTCCAGTTCATCCATGCCGATGGCGTAAAGACCTGTCAGCTTGTCGTCGGCATGACGCAGCTTGCCCCCGGTTCCGTCTGGAACACCATGCCATGCCATGTGCATGACCGGCGCATGGAGGCCTATCTCTATTTCGACCTGCCGGAGGCGGCGCGGGTGTTTCACTTCATGGGCGAACCGGACGAAACGCGCCATCTCGTCATGCGCAACGAGGAGGCGGTGCTGTCGCCGGGATGGTCGATCCATTCGGGCGCCGGCACCTCGAACTACGCCTTCATCTGGGCGATGGCCGGCGACAATGTCGACTATACCGATGTCGACCTGGTGGCGATGGAGGAGCTCAAGTGAGCGACCTCTCTGCGTTCAGCCTTGCCGGCAAGCGCATCCTCGTTACCGGCGCCAATACCGGCATCGGCCAGGGCATCGCCGTGTCGATCGCGCGCGCCGGTGGCGCGGTGGTCGGCGTCGGCCGGTCGGCGATGGACGAGACGGCGGAGAGGATTGAAGCGGCCGGCGGGCGCTTCGAGGCGGTCCGCTGCGACCTTGGCGACGATGCCGCCGCCCAGGCGATGCTTGACCGCGTCTGGGACGACACCGGGCCGCTCGACGGCCTGGTCAACAATGCGGGCATCATCCGGCGTGCCGATGCGGTCGACCTCACCGAAGCCGACTGGGATGACGTCATCGGCGTCAATCTGAAGACGGTGTTCTTCCTCAGCCAGAGTTTTGCCAGGCGCGTGCTTGCCGAATCTGGACGGCGCGGCAAGATCGTCAACATAGCTTCGGTGCTGAGTTTCCAGGGCGGCATCCGCGTCGCCTCCTACACCGCCTCCAAACATGGCGTGCTCGGCATCACACGGCTGCTGGCGTGCGAATGGGCTGCAAAGGGGATCAACGTCAACGGCATTGCGCCCGGCTATATCGAGACCAACAACACCGAGGCGCTGCGCACCGATCCCGACCGCAGCGCTTCGATCCTGGCGCGCATTCCGGCCGGCCGCTGGGGCGCGCCGGAAGACATCGGCGACGCAGCCGTCTTCCTGCTGGCGCCAGCGTCCAACTACATGCACGGCGCGGTGGTGCCGGTGGACGGCGGCTGGCTGGCACGATGAACAACAAAAGGTGAGAGTTTGGCGATGACCGGAACCAAAATCTTCTCGCATGCCGGCGAGGCTGCGTGGACGCCGACGCCGGATGGCAACCGCAGGCGCGTGCTCCTGCACACGGATGAACTGATGATGGTCGAATTCGGTTTCGACAAGGGTGGTGTCGGTGCATTGCACTCGCACCCGCATGTCCAGGCGAGCTACGTCGCCGAAGGTCGCTTCGAAGTCACCATCGACGGCAGGACCGAGGTCCTGGAAACCGGCAGCAGCTTCATCGTTCCTTCCAACCTTGTCCATGGCGTCAAGGCGCTGCAGGCGGGACGGCTGGTCGACAGCTTCACGCCACACCGCGCCGATTTCCTCGACTGAGCTGCGGGCCCGAAGATCAGGCAGCCGGTTCTCAGAAAAAAACCCGCGCCTCCGGAGAGACGCGGGCGTGTTGCCTGGGCGCTTGTGGCGCCGCGGTACTCAAAACATCACCGCAGAACCTGAACCTGCCGAATGATAGTGAAGATAGGATTAACCGCTCCGAGGCGGTGCGATATTCACAGCCAAAGCGAATAGGGGCTGGAACGACGGTCTGATATCGGCCAATGAGAGAGAAGTTCGCCTCAGGCGGTGCCGCGGACAGGACCAGAGGGGTCGATAAATGTTCGAATCTGCTGTCCAGGCAATCACCTGGCGATTCGCCGGGGAATTTCGGCAGGTCGTATCCCCGAAAGTTCTGTAATGCAGGTAGCAGCGAGCATCCCGGCAGAGGATTCCAAGCGGCGCGTCCTGAAGGATGTATTCGGCTTCGATGATTTTCGTCTCGGCCAGGCGGCCGTGATGGAGGCGCTGCTGGCCGGGCATCATGTGCTGGCTGTCATGCCGACCGGCGCCGGCAAATCGCTCTGCTACCAGGTCCCGGCGCTGGTGCTGGGCGGGCTCACCATTGTCGTTTCGCCGCTGGTGGCCCTGATGCAGGATCAGGTCGCCGCATTGCGCCTTGCCGGCGTGGCGGCCGATACGATCAATTCCTCGCTCGACCGCGACGCCAATGTCGCTGCATGGCGCCGTGTCGCGGCAGGCCAGACGCGCCTGCTCTATCTTGCACCGGAGCGGCTAATGACGGTGCGAATGCTCGAGGCGTTGACCAAGCTCGATGTCCGGCTGATCGCCATCGACGAGGCACATTGCATCTCCCAATGGGGACCGGCGTTCCGGCGCGAATACGAAGAATTGTCGAGACTACGTGATATCTTCCCGAAAGTGCCGATCATTGCGTTGACGGCGACGGCGGACGAGACGACGCGCACCGACATTGCCGCGCAACTGTTCGACGGGCGCGTCGATACCGTGGTGCTCGGCTTCGACCGGCCGAACATCAAGCTAAGCATTGAGCCCAAGCAGGACAGCAAGCGCCAACTGCTCGGCTTCGTGCAGCGCCATGCGGGCCGCAGCGGGATCGTCTATTGCCTGTCACGCAAAAAGACCGAAGAGATGGCGGCGTTCCTCGAGCGGAACGGCGTACGCGCGCTCGCCTATCATGCCGGCATGAGCAAGGACGCGCGTGAAGCGAATCAAAATGCTTTCATGACCTTGTCCGGCGTGGTGATGGTGGCGACCATCGCCTTCGGCATGGGGATCGACAAGCCGGACGTCGCCTATGTCTTCCACACCGACCTGCCGGGCAGCTTGGAGGCCTATTATCAGGAAATCGGGCGGGCGGGCCGCGACGGGCGGGCGGCCGAGGCACATATGCTCTTCGGTCTCGGCGATATACGCATGCGCCGGCTTTTCATCGAAGACGAGGATGCGCCGGCTGAGCACAAAAGGCGCGCGCATGGCCGACTCGATACGCTGATCGGTTATTGCGAGACGACGCAGTGCCGCCGTCAGATCCTGCTTGGCTATTTCGGCGAAAGTGCTTCGCCTTGCGGCAATTGCGACAACTGCCTCGACCAGGCGCCGCATGCGGATGGTGAGGCGGAGGCACGGCTCATCCTGGCGGCGATCGCACAGACCGGCGAGCGCTTCGGCGTCGCCCATGTCGTCGATGTCCTGCTCGGCCATGAGACCGAGAAGGTCCTGGCCAGGAACCACCACAGGCTTGCCAGCTTCGGCACCGGTGTGGCGCATAAAAAGAGTTTCTTGCTGTCGCTGCTCCGCCAACTCGTCGCGGGAGGGTTCCTGACATTGGACCCAGCCGGCCATGGCGGCCTCGCCATTGCCGAGAAGGGCCGTGCGCTGGCTCGGGGCGAGGCCTCGTTCCGGTATCGCGTGGACGCGCGCCAGTCATTGCGAGGCAAGATACGTCCTGAGGATGCCGCAGCGGGCACGGAAGGTCTGGATTCGGCGCTGCTGGCCGCGCTCAAGGCTGTGCGGCTGCGTCTTGCCCGGGAACGCCAGGTGCCGGCCTTCGTGATCTTTTCGGATCGTACACTGATCGATATGGCCGAACGCTGCCCGCGTGATCTGGACGCCTTCGCCGCGGTCAACGGCGTCGGCGCCGCCAAGCTCAAGGATTTCGGCGAGATATTCCTCGGCGCGATCGCTGCGCATCAATCCGGTGGATCGGCGTGAGGGTAGCCAAAAATCAAACTCGCAATTGCGCGACACTGCAACAGGTTAGTTTGCCAGGCAGCATTTCTTTGCTTTCTTGCCGCTTCCACAGGGACACGGATCATTGCGTCCGACATGGCGCCAAGGATTTGTGACCGGCGCTGTCAATCTCGACAACTCGTCGAGCCAAGTTTGTTCCGGCAAGGGCGATTGCCAATCTTCCTCGCCAAAATACTCAAGGTGGCTGGTCCATTCCAACGCTTCAAGCACGTCGTCGATATAGCCGAGAGCGGCGCGCTCGAATCGATCGATGTCGTTTGGGCTTTGCTCGGCGGCCAGGAGATCGTCTTCGAAATCGCGGCGGTCGATTACCCCTTCGGGGATGCGGCCGTCGTTCCATGCGCTGTGAACAAGTGACGCCAGATCGCGCAAGCCAAGCAGGGCGATCGCCCCCAGCCAGGCGATCCAGGCGAAATCGTCGTCATCGGCCAGCCTCTCGGTGTGGAATCGCTCGAGAAAATCTCGCATTCGGTCACGCTTGATGCGGCCTTCCCAGGTCAGGAAGGTCGCTGCGCCCAAAACTGCATCGCGGACGAATTCATCGACGGAGCGGTCGCTGATCAAGCTGAACAAAGCGTCGGCGTCGCCATCAAATACGCCGGCGACGATACGCGCCATGCTCTCGGTCACCACGTCGCCGAGCAGGTCATCGAGGTCGCGTCCCGGCCGGCGCAGCAGGCGCAACAAGGGCCCGAACGTTCTAGTGTCGCGAGCGCCGCCCAGAATGTAGATGCCTCGCAAGAGCAGCATCTGATCATCCCGCGACAGAGCCTCTCCTTCGGCCGCTCTTGTGACGACGGCACGCAGCGCGGGAGCCGATTCTTCAATCCTCGCTATGCAGTGAATGATTGCGACATCCGGCAATTGCTGCTCGTTTGCCACGGCATGTAGTTGATCTTCTATCGGACCGAGATCGAAGCCGGGCTTGCCCCGGCCAAGGACGGAGTCCAGTTCTTCCTTCTTCATGGCATCCTCGCTGCCGTTCGCGCTTGCCAAATCTACGACAGGCCGGCTGCCTTTCAACAGTTCGTCCGCACAAACGGCAAATTCCTGTGCAGAAAGTGCCAGACGGGGCAAGTTCGATCTCGACACAGCTCTATCCTGAACTGACCTGTGGGACGAGGATCGGCCAGCAGCCAAGCAACCATGAGCGAATATCAATACTACGAGTTTCGGGCGGTCGACCGCCCACTCAGCGAAGCGGATCGCCGGGACTTGCGCGATTTGTCGACGCGGGCGCGGATTACGGCCACGAGCTTCACGAATTTCTACGAGTGGGGCGACTTCAAAGGCGATCCGGTCGCGTTGATGCGGCGTTGGTTCGATCTTCATCTCTATTTGGCGAATTGGGGCACCCACCGGCTGATGATCCGGTTTCCAGCGCGATTAATCGACCGGCAGCGTCTCGAGGGATTCCTGCATGCGGGCGATTGCCTCGAGATCAGCACGTCCGGCGAGAACCTGATCGTCGACATCCTGTGCGAAGAACTGGAACCTGCGGACGATTGGGATAATTGGGACGACGACTCGCACTGGCTCGAAGCACTGGCGCCGCTGCGCGCCGACGTGCTCGGCGGCGATCTGAGGCTTTTCTACCTGCTGTGGCTGAAGGCGGCCGAGATCGGTTCCGTCAAGCCGGACGAGGCGGAGCCTTTGCCGGGGATCGGCCCGATGACGCCCGCGCTCGACGCTTTCGCGCGCTTCTTTCAGCTCGACGCCGACCTCGTCGCTGCGGCGGCCGAGCGTCCCGCCGGCACGAGAACGGAATTGTCGCCGGATATGGTCCGGCGTTCAGTCGGCGCCTTGTCCGATCATGAAAAGACGACGCTGCTCGTTCGTCTCGTCGACGGCGATCGGCATGTTGAAAACGAGCTTCGGGCGTTCGTCCGGAATCGCTCGATGTTGAAAGTCTCTGTTGGAAGCCCCATGGCCACTGTTCCGCGCTCGGCCGGCGAACTGCGAGCCCGTGCCGAGGCGATCCGTCAGGCCCGCGAGCGCGCGCAGGAGGAGCAACGAGAGGCTGAAAGAAAACGGCAGGCGGCGGAAGAGGCGCGCGCCCGCCGTATTCGGCTCGATGCGCTCTCGCGGCGCGGCGAAAGCGTCTGGCGTGAGGTGGAGAGCGAGATCGAACGCCGCAACCCTCCCGGCTACGATGAGGCCGCCAGCCTTCTGCTCGACCTCAAGGCAATCGCCGAGGAATGTGGCACGACCCACGATTTTGCTCGCAGGCTGCAGGCGATCCGCGATCGGCATATCCATAAGAGGCGTTTTATCGAACGGCTAAGAGACGATTAGCACCGGCTTCGTCTCGCTGCGGCAATCGCAGCCTCCTGCTGCCGCAAGCGCTCGATCTTCGCACTCTGGCGGGCAGCTACGGTCGAGGCGACACGCTGCCCTCCCAACAGCCAGCCCGGAATGTTGGTGTGGACGACTTTGCCACGAGCGATGGCTGTCGCCGACATTTCGTCGGCGACAGCGCCCATCGCCACGTTGAGCTCGACGCAACTCATCTTGTCGTATTTCGCAGCATCAAAGGATGCCGGCAAAGGCGATGCGCAACTTCCGACAAACATGAGGCTGCATATCAGAGGCGCGGCCGTGGAGATCGCCTTCATTCCCTTATCAAGCACGTTGATGCCGGACAGGCGGATTTCCGGAGGGTTCTCGATCTCAGGCCGCGAAGCGCTCCCGAGGTTCCGCGTAACTGAAGCATGTGACCTCTACAATACTCTGTGCTGACCGACCTGTTTGTCTTCAAAGAATTCCGAGAGAGCCGCTGCCGTCTTGTCGGGGTGCTCTTCCGGGAAAAAGTGCCCGCCTTGGACAGCGCGTCCTGCCACTCTGTCGGCCCATTTCCTCCAGATGGCCAGCGGCCCGCCTTCTTGCGCATACCAGTTCTCCAGGGCGCCTTCGCCACTCCATAGCGCCAGTAGCGGACAGTCGATGTGACGACCGTTTGCGTGGTCCAACGCGTCATGTTCACGATCGATCGTCGCAGCGGCGCGATACTCTTCGCAGATGGCATGAATATGCGCGGGATCGCGAAGCGCATCAACATAGGCGTTCCTGACCTCTTTGGAGACCATTTTCGCTGACGATCCCCACTGCGTTATTGCATCGTCGACGACGGCATCGGGAGCCGCGCCGATCAGACGCTCCGGCAGGGGCTCCGGCTGGGCAAGAAGGCTCCAGGGCCAGAAGCCAAGCGCCAGTCTGGCATCCGCCCGATCCCATGTTGCGGCGGTGGGGATGATGTCGAGGACGGCGATCTTGAGCACTTTGTCGGGATGGTCCAGCGCCAGGCGATAGGCAACCCGCCCGCCACGATCATGCCCGGCAACCATGAACCGCTCAAACCCCACTTGCTTCATGGCCTGAACCATGTCGCCGGCCATGGCGCGTTTGGCGTATGGGCTATGATCGGCAGAGGAAATCGGACATCCGCTTTGCCCATAGCCTCGAAGGTCGGCGGCGACCACCGTGAAGCGGGGCGCCAAGGCTGCGGCGATATCCCTCCACATCAGATGCGTTTCTGGAAAACCGTGAAGAAGCAGCAGCGGCGGACCGGTGCCTCCGACCCTTGCGAAAATCGTCGTATCGTCCAGTCGTAGGCTGGTGGCTCTGAAACCTGCAAACACCGTCAGCCTCCTCCGCGCCCTTAGGAAAGCTCCCTAAGGGCGCTAACGGCCGCCTGAGGCGAAAACCCCGGCCGCGATGGCCAGGGTTCAAGCCGGCCAGTTGCTAGAATCGAAACCAGACCCAAACGCGCCTGCGGAAGCACCGCCTGCGCCGATAGCCATTTCGCCAGTAAACGCGACAGACCCTTCTCCAAGCGCGCCGGCGGCGCCGGCGCGGCCGGTGCCACCGGCGATGATAGACTGGTTGCAACTCTGCTTGAGTTTCGTCGTCGTCGAAGGTCTCGACATCCGGCGCCTCGAGTTCATCGAGAATGCCGCTTCTGGCAGTTGGAACGCCGGCCACTGCGTTGATTGGCCGAACTGTGCTTGCAAGGGCCGCGGCCCCGGCAATGCCAAACATTCCTGTCAAAAATAGTCGCCGATCCATGGAAACCTCCCAGTCTTCAACCAGCGATAGAACAAGCTAACGATGGGGAGATAGCGCAGTCGGTGCAAACGCCTAGTGCTGCACGGCGATTAGCGGTGGTCCGGTCGGCCGGAGGCTGTTGCCTCGTCCTCGAAGTGGGATGGCTACCTCGATCGACAAACACCCGGAGCTTTCTGAATGGATGGCGGGCCGAAAACAATGAAGATCGAATGACGTCTACGCCATAGCCACGCAATTTCACGCTACTCGCGTTGCAAGGAGGCTTGACTGCCATCCTACCAGAAGGTAGGTAAAAGCATGAGCAACTTGTCTACCACCTCTGATGACATCCTGGCTTGTGCACGCTCACTGATCGTCGCTGGCGGCTACAACGGTTTCAGTTATGCCGACATTGCTGAAGTGGTCGGGATCCGTAAGGCGAGCATCCATCACCATTTCCCAAGCAAGGTCGATCTGGTTCGGACGCTGGTTGCGCGGTATCGCGAAGAAACTGAAGCGGGGATGGCAAATGTCGAACTTCACGAATCCGATCCGCTCGAACAGTTGCGGATCTATGCCGGGTATTGGGAAGCCTGCATCGCGAACGCCAGCGCCCCGTTTTGTATCTGCGCGCTGTTGGCAAGCGAGCTCCCCGTGCTGCCCAAGGAAGTTGGCCTTGAGGTCCGGGCGCATTTCCGCTCGCTGTCGGCTTGGCTGACATCGGTGATGGAGCGCGGTGCGCGGCACGGCCAATTTCGACTGATGAGTACCCCTCGTGCCGAGGCTGAAGCGTTCATGGCGACCGTTCACGGCGCGATGCTTTCAGCACGGGCCTATGACGATCCGAAGATATTCGGCGTCGTGACAGGCCCGCTCCTGGAGCGGCTCGCTCTGCGTTCCCTCCAGATACGACCCTAAGACCTCAACTAACCATAGGCGTAACGACTCTGCGACGTTCGTCGAGAGTCCCTACCTACTAGTCGAAAGGACGATCCAATGACGGTTCACAATGGCGATCTTTCCCGCGCCAGCCAGGAACAATGGCTCAAGCTCTATTACTTCGCTCGGACGGCGTTCTCGGCTGCCTGGGTGGCGGCTGCCTTTACGGTGGGACAGAATTCCGGGGTGGTCGCGGCGGTGTTACTCGTGGCTTATCCTGCGTGGGATGCCCTGGCCAATTTTGTCGACGCATCGCGCAGCGGAGGATTGGGACAGAATCGCACCCAGGCCATCAACGTCGTGGTCAGTGTGGCGACAACGCTCGCGGTCGTTGTTGCGCTGAAGATGAGCATGAATTGGGTGCTGGGCGTGTTCGGCCTATGGGCGATCCTGTCCGGCCTGCTTCAACTCGGCACCGCCGTCCGCCGTTGGAAGAGCTCTGGTGCGCAGTGGGCGATGGTCCTGAGCGGAGGGCAATCAGCACTGGCAGGCACGTTTTTCATCGCGCAGGCGCGGATGCCGATGCCGCCATCGATCACCAACGTGGCCGGCTATGCCGCAGTAGGCGCCCTCTACTTCCTTGTTTCGGCGGTGTGGCTGAGCGTGAGCCAATTGTGGCGGAAGGCTGCATAGGCCCGCGATCTTAAGCCATTACCGGCGCGATGAGAGATGCTGTTACCTATGGGTCCGGGTTGGACACCATTCCGAAGTGGATAGTGTGCTGAAGGTTCTGCAAAAAGTTTTGGAGAGAGAACGGGGCTTGCTCTGAGGGGCGAGCGGCCATGGCACGGTGGTGA